>NZ_CP157874.1:2990769-3302115 GCF_040214835.1 Pseudomonas asiatica
GCGAAGAGGCCAGCCCAGGCCACACACAATCCACCCCCCCACCGATCGTCAGCTCAACGCATCCCCTCCCCGACCCAGGCGTCAAATGGTTCCAAAGGTCCCTTTGGAGAACCCCCATGACCCAGCACGCCGTGGCCCGCCTGGCCCAACTCGACGAACACCGCCCCCTGCGCGTCCAGGCCGGCAGCGAGGAGATCATCCTCATCCGCCAGGGCGACCAGGTGCACGCCTACCAGGGCAACTGCCCCCACGAAGGCGCGCCACTCAATGAAGGCGTGGTGTGCGGCGGCCTGCTGGTGTGCCCCTGGCACAAGGCCGCGTTCGCCGTGGACGAGGGTGCGGTCTGCGAGCCGCCGGCCCTGGCCGACCTGCGCCGCTACAAGACCTGGGTCAAGGGCGACGAGGTCTGGGTCGATGACCAACCCCTACCCAGAACCGAGCCGCCCCGCCACAGCGACGCCCGCTGTTTCGTGGTGGTCGGCGCCGGTGCCGCGGGCAGCGCCGCAGTCGCCACCCTGCTGGCCCATGGCTTTGCCGGCCGCCTGGTCTGGGTCGATCAGGAGCGCCAGCCAGCCTACGATCGTACTTCCCTCAGCAAATTCGTGATCGCCGGGCAGATGCCGCCCGATGAGGTGCCGGCCCTGCTCGACGCCGACGCCCTGCGCAAGGGCCAGCTGGAGCGCAAGCATGGCAAGGTGCGCACCCTGAACACCCAGAAACGCCAGGTCACCCTGGCCGACGGCCAGCAGATCGACTATGACGCCTGCCTGCTGGCCACCGGCGGCAAGGCGCTTCGGCCCGATATCCCGGGCGTCGACCTGCCCGGGGTATTTACCCTGCGCTCACGGGAAGATGCCGCACACCTGCTGGACGCTGCCGAGCCCGGCCAGCCGGCAGTGATCGTCGGCGACGGTTTCATCGGCCTTGAGGCCGCCTCGGCCTTGCGCAAGTACGCTGTGCAGGTGCACCTGGTCACCCGCCGTGAGGTCCCCCTGGCCCGGCAGCTGGGCGAGCGCATCGGCCGTAGCATCCGCGAGTTGCACGAACGCAAGGGGGTCACCTTCCACGGCCCCACCGAGGTCGAGCGGATCGAGGGCCAGGGCAAGGTCGAGGCCGTGCTGCTGGCCAACGGTGAACGGCTACTGACGCCATTGGTGCTGCTGGGCACCGGGGTCAGACCGGCGACCGCTTTCATCCAGGGGGTGCTGCTGACCGAGGACAAGTCGGTGCAAGTCGACGCTGAAATGCGCGCTGCAGATGGCCTGTGGGCCGCAGGGGATATCGCCACCTTCCCGCTCAGCGGGCGCCCGGTGCGTATCGAACACTGGCGCCTGGCCCAGCAACATGGGGTGATCGCCGCCGCCAACATGCTCGGCGAGCAGCGCCGCTATGCCGACGTGCCGTTCTTCTGGACCTACCAGCACGGCCGCACCTACGAAGTACTGGGCCACGCGCGGGACTGGAACCGCATCGAGTTCGTCGGCGAGCCGGAAAAAGGCGACTTCATCGCCTTGCAATGCGTGGATGAACGGGTCGAGGCGGTCATCGCCAAGGGCTATTCCGATGCCATGGCGACGCTATCGCAACGCCTGAAGCGCCCGTTGACCTTGCAGGAGGCCTTGGCGCTGATCGGTTGAGGCTGCCTTTCATTGCGCCCCGGTTGTGTGTAAAACAGGAAGATCAGCCTACTGCACAAGGACCCAAGCGCATGATCTACCGCCCCCTCGGCCACAGTGGCCTGCAGGTTTCCGCCCTTACCCTGGGCAGCATGATGTTCGGCGAGCAGACCAGCACCGAGGACGCCCTGCGCATCATCGACAAGGCCTGGGACCAGGGCATCAACTTCATCGACACCGCAGACGTGTACAACGCCGGGCGCGCGGAGGAAATCGTCGGCGAAGCGGTGGCCCGCCATCGCCAGGACTGGATCGTGGCCAGCAAGGTCGGCTTCGGCCCGGCCGATGGCCTGCCCAACCGCAGCGGGCTGTCGCGCAAGCACATCTTCAATGCCCTGGAGGCCACGCTGACGCGCATGGACATGGACTACCTGGACATCTATTACCTGCACCGCGAAGACCAAAAAGTGCCGCTGGAAGAAACCGTTCAGGCCATCGGCGACCTGCTGCGCCAGGGCAAGATCCGCTACTGGGGCGTGTCCAACTTCCGCGGCTGGCGCATCGCCGAGGCCTGCCACATTGCCGAGCGCCTGGGCGTGCCCAGGCCAGTGGTGAGCCAGCCGCTGTACAACATCGTCAATCGCCAGGCCGAGCCGGAGCAACTCACCGCAGCCGGCGCCCATGGCCTGGGCGTGGTGCCGTTCAGCCCGCTCGCGCGGGGCGTGCTCAGCGGCAAGTATGCACCGGGGGCGGTGCCGGATGCCGGTAGCCGTGCCGGGCGCCAGGACAAGCGCATCATGGAGGTGGAATGGCGCCAGGAGTCGCTGGCCATTGCCCGGCAGATCCAGGCCTATGTGGATGCCAAGGGCGTGGGTATCGTCGAGTTCGCGATCGCCTGGGTGCTGAACAACCGGCTGGTCAGTTCGGCGATTGTCGGGCCGCGGACGGAAGAACAGTGGGATACCTATGGCGGCGCGCTGGCGGTGAAGATTACCGCGGAGGATGAAGCGTTCATTGATTCGCTGGTCACGCCGGGGCATGCGTCGACGCCGGGGTTCAATGATGTGGCGCATTATGTGAGTGGGCGGTTGGCCCGCGGCTGATCGTTCTCCTGTTCTGGCCTCTTCGCGGGTAAACCCGCTCCCACAGGATCACCTATGCCTTCAGGGCCTGTGCAACCCCTGTGGGAGCGGGTTTACCCGCGAAGAGGCCGGAACAGGCGACATCCAAGCTGCTGGAACAAACCATTGGGGAGCCCAATGCCGGGCTCCCGGTCCCCCCTTTCCCCAATCACCTCGGTATCGTGCGCACCATTGGTTTTCCACCTCTGGAGCAGCAATGAAACTCTTGCAACCCTTGAAAGTCGGCCCGCTCACCCTGCCCAACCGCGTGTTCATGGCCCCCCTCACCCGCCTGCGCAGCCTCGAGCCGGGTGACGTACCTACCTCGCTGATGGCCGAGTACTACCGCCAACGCGCCAGCGCCGGGCTGATCATCACCGAAGCCACGCAGATTTCCTTCCAGGCCAAGGGCTATTCCGGCTCGCCGGGCATCCACAGCGCCGAGCAGATCGCCGCCTGGAAGCATGTCAACGAAGGCATCCACGCCAATGGCGGCCATAGCGCCGTGCAGGTGTGGCACACCGGGCGGGTATCGCACACTTCCCTGCAACCCGGCGGCGAAGCACCGGTGGCACCTTCGGCGCTGCCGGCCGCTGCCCGCACTACCCTGCGTGACGAGCACGGCAACCTGATGCGTGTGGAAACCTCTGCGCCGCGGGCGCTGAGCGAGGCGGAAATCGCCGGCATCGTTGCCGACTTCGGCCAGGCGGCGGCTAATGCCCGTGAAGCCGGGTTCGACTTCATCGAGCTGCACGCCGCCCACGGCTACCTGCTGCATCAGTTCCTCACCCCCAGCGCCAACCAACGCGAAGATCGCTACGGCGGCAGCGTCGAGAACCGTGCGCGTATCGTGCTTGAAGCAGTGGACGCGGCGATTGCCAGCTGGAGTGCCGAACGCGTGGGTATCCGTGTGTTCCCGCTGGGTGGTTTCAATGGCGTGGACAATGGCGAGGACCAGGAAGCCGCAGGCCTGTACCTGATACGCGAACTGGCCAAGCGCAACCTTGCCTATCTGCACCTGTCCGAACCGGACTGGGCTGGCGGCAAGCCGCTGCGTGACGAATTCCGCCAGGCGATTCGTGCGGCCTACCCGGGGGTGATCATTGCTGCCGGTGCCTACACCGCCGAGAAAGGCGAAGACCTGATCGGGCGTGGCTTGATCGATGCCGTAGCGTTCGGGCGCAACTTCATTGCCAACCCGGACCTGGTAGAGCGGCTGCGGGTGCAGGCGCCGTTGAATGCGCACCGGGCGCAGTTCGACTATGCCAATGGGGCTGAGGGGTATACGGATTATCCGTTCCTCATGCAGGCTTGATGCTGAAAGAGGGAGCTCATGGGCTCCCTTTTTTGTTGCCTGTGTCGGCCTCTTCGCGGGTGAACCCGCTCCCACAGGGACTCCACAAAGTTCAAGTCTGTGGTGATCCTGTGGGAGCGGGTTCACCCGCGAAGAGGCCGGTAGCTTTAACCCAGCTGCGCCAGGGCCTGCGCGGCATAGGCATGCGAACGCTGCCGCGCCAGCGGGTCGTGAATGCGGCAGTCGATCATCAGTTCATCCGCACCGGTCTGCTCGATCAGGGTGCGCAACCCTTCCCTTACCCGCTCCGGCCCGCCGGCCACGGTGCAGGCCATCACCTGCTCAAGTACCGCGCGCTCATGGCCCGGCAGGCTCTCGATATAACCCTCCTGCGGCTTGGGCAACAGGCCGAAGCGCCCGACATGCAGGTCCAGCATCCACTTGCGATGGGAGCTGGCCAGGTAATCTGCCTCGGCGTCGCTGTCGGCGGCGAACAGGTTCATGCCCACCATCACATACGGCTTGGCCAGTTGTGCCGAAGGCTGGAAGTTGGCCCGGTAGTGGGCAATGGCCTGCAGCAGGTAGCGCGGGGCAAAGTGCGAGGCGAAGGCATAGGGCAGGCCCAGTTTCGCTGCCAGGTCGGCGCCGAACAGGCTGGAACCGAGGATCCACACCGGGATGTCATGCTTGCCCGGCACGCCGCGCACGCGGCGCTGGCCGTTGTCGGCCAGGTAGTCACGCAGCTCAGCGATGTCCTGGCTGAAGTCGCGCTCTGGCGCAGCACCACGCAAGGCGCGCACGGTCGGCCCGGAGCTGCCCGGCGCACGGCCGAGGCCCAGGTCGATGCGGCCAGGGTGCAGGGTGTCGAGCGTGCCGAACTGCTCGGCCACCACCAGCGGCGCGTGGTTGGGCAGCATGATGCCACCGGCGCCAACGCGGATATGCCGGGTGGCGTTGGCTATTTCGTTGATGACCAGTGACGTGGCGGCCGAGCCGATGCCCGGCATGTCGTGGTGTTCGGCGATCCAGTAGCGGCTGTAGTGCTGTTGCTCGACATGGCGCGCCAGTTGGCGGGACTCTTCGATCGCGTCGGCGAAGGTCTTGCCTTCGCCGATCATGACCAGGTCCAGTACGGACAGTGCAATCATGGGGTCTCCACAGGGATTATCAGTGACTGCCAGTTTCCCTGCTGCGCAGCCAGTGATAAACCCGGCTTCAGGCCCGGCATAGGGGCCTGCCATTCCCCAATCAGTATTCCCAGGGCACGCCCGGTTCCCAGCTGGCTACCAGCAGGTCGATGAAGCCGCGCACCCGTGGCGACAGGTGGCGCTTGCTTGGGTAGACGATGCGAATCGGGTCTGCTGGCGGCCGATAGGCTTGCAGCACCTCCACCAGGGTGCCGGCGCGCAGGTCGTCGCCGGTAATGTAGGTGGGCAGGTGAATCAGCCCGAAACCCGCCCGCGCGCCGTCGAGCATCGCCTCGGAGCTGTCGATGTTCAACCGCCCGGGGTCTTCGCACAAGTGCAGCCCCGCTTCGGTATGGAAGCGCCACGGCATGGCCTTTTCACCGGCCAGGAAGGCGATCTTGTCGTGGCCGTAGAGGTCGCCGGGCACCTGCGGTACGCCGCGTGCGTCCAGGTATGCGGGCGAGGCGCAGGTGACGAACTGCTGCCAGGCCACCGTGCGCGTCAACAGTTGCGAGTCTTCCTTCGGTGCACCGATACGCACCGCAACGTCGATACCCTCCTCGACCAGGTCGACGAAACGGTCGGTGAAGCGGATATCCGCGCGCAGCTCGGGCCACTGCTTCAGGTAGCGGTCGAGAATCGGCAGCACATGGCGCTGGCCGAACGACAGGGGTGCTGTCAGGCGCAGGGTGCCGGTGGGCTTGCCACGGCGCTGGGCCATGGTGCTTTCCACCTCGTCCAGGTCATCCAGAATCTGCCGCCAGCGCTCGTAGGCCACCAGGCCCTCGTCGGTCAGGCTCAGCTTGCGCGTGGTGCGGTTGAGCAGGCGCACGGCCATGCGCGCCTCCAGGCGAGCGATGCTCTTGCCCACCGCCGAACGCGTCAGGCCCAAGGTGGCGGCGGCGGCGGTAAAGCTGCCGGCCTTCGCGGCGCTGACGAAGGCGGCGATGTCGCCGAAGCGGTTGGGTTCCATGGGGGTTCCTGAGTCTGGTGCGGCCGGTTTAGATGGGTATGGATTTGTGAAATGCAAGCAGGACCGTCGAGAGCGATCAAGCGAAAACCTTGATCGCCAGTAAATGCACCGGATAGAACAGGTAGCCCCAACGCCCCACTGCTGGCACCCGCCAATCATCATGACGCAGCAACAGCAACCCGACCGGAATGGCCAAGGCTGCAGCAATCAGCGTCAGCACGGTAATGGGCGCCAACAGATGTTCCCGCAACCAACTGTTGGTCAGGTTCCCACCCATGGCCAACAGGCAAGGCAACACCCAGGCCGCCCCTCCCTTGCGGCGGGCCATCAACCAGGCGCCCGGCAGCATCACCCCCGGTAGCCCGTACATCAGCTGTTCGCTGAACAACCACCCTGCAAGCAGACCGGCAACGCCAAGCACGCGCGCCGACCTCGACGGATGATGCACGCCCCAGGCAACCAGCAACCCCAACACCAGAGTCGGCATCACGCTGAACGTTGGCGAACCACTGTCCAGCCAACGGTATACGGGCTCCGACAGCACCGCGAACACCAGCATCAACCCCAGATAACGCAGGTTGCCGCGGGTATAGAGCGCCCCGCCCCTGGCGCGTCCCACATTCACCGCAATCGCCAGGCAGAACAGCGGAAACGCCAACCGGCCCAGTACGAACAGGCCATCGGCAGCAGGCCACAGGAAACGCAGGTGGTCGGCGACCATGGTCAGCATCGCCGTCCACTTGACCAGGTCCACCCCGGCTGATCGCATGCCTCAGCGCCCGGGCTCGACTGTGGCGGGCCCCAGGTAGCGGTCGGTCCAGGCAGCCAGCGGCAAAGGTGGCTGCTGCTCGACGATCCGTCGCCAGATCAGCATCAGGTCGTCGCCATTGAACGCCGCCCCTGGTCCGGCGCCCTTCCACATCGACGGCACATCGGCGATCCAGTGCCCCTGGCTGTCACGGTGGGCCATGTTGAAGCGGAACGTGTAGTTCCCCGGGATGCCCATGCGCAGGTCGCTGACCACCAATGCATCGCCGACCTGGTCATAGCGCAGCCAGTCATCGGTGAACCAGCGCAAACGCTGGTGCAAAGGGTGCCCGGCCAGCGCTTGCGCCAGCTGCAGATTACGCGGCAAACGCTGCATTTCTGGCGCTTGCTGGTCGAACGCACTGCTGATGCCTTCGTAGTAATCGCCCTCCGGGGTCTTGGCCAGCACCCGCCAGACCAGGCTGTTGAAGGCTATCGGCACGGCACGTACCTGGCTGACAGCGATACCCTGGCGGTCGAGTGCAGCCTGGAAACGCTGCTCGGCCGCCATGCGTCCGGCCAGGCCGAAACCCAGGTAGGCTGCGCTGAATACCAGGGCCAAGGTCAGTAGCTGCGTAGCCCTTCTCGTTAGCCCTTTGATGATTGCGTAGATCACCGCGGCCAGCAGCGGCACGGTGTAGACCGGGTCGATGATGAACACCGCTGCCCAGCTTTCCGGGGTGGCCTGCAAGGGCCAGAACAATTGCGTGCCGTAGACCGTGAAGGCGTCGAGCAAGGGGTGGGTGACCAGCACCAGCCAGAACGCCAGTAACAGCCTGGGCAAGGTGTAGCCTTTGCCTGGCCAGCACTTGTTGACCAGCCAGGCCAGCAGCAAGGCCAGCCCGGTGAGCACGAACAGGGAATGAGAAAAGCCGCGGTGGTAGGTCATCTGCGACACCGGGTCGGCGTAGCGGATGATCACGTCCAGGTCGGGAAGCGTGCCCAGCGCCGCACCATACAGCAGTGAGCGGCGGCCCTGGATGCGGCCGAGTACGGTACCCTGCAGGGCCGCGCCGAGTACGGCCTGGGTGATGGAGTCCAAGGGTGGCATTCCTGAAAAGGTGGTTTCCAGAAGCTACCTTCATCCTGCCCTGATGCGCAATTCCCTTGGTTATGGGCTTTCATTGTGGGAGATGGCCCAGCCATTTGGGCTGCGCTGTCGCGTAGATAACTGAAATTGCAAGCAATCCGCGTACCCTGTGGGAGCGGCTTTAGCCGCGAAGAATCCAACGCGGTGCATGGCACCGGCTGCGCCGGTGTTCGCGGCTAAAGCCGCTCCCACAGGGTCCCTGCTAACTCAATGAGTTATGTGCAGCTCCTACAAAGGCCCCGCAGGCATCCTGTGGATGCGTCAGAACAACTGCCAGGTGTACACCAGCGTCAAGCGGTTCTCGTCGATGTCGCTGCGGTAGTTGGACCGGGCCATGGCATTGCGCACCCGGATCCCCAGCCCCTTCAGCACCCCGCCCTGCACGGCGTAACCGATGTCCAGGTCACGCTCGCGGTCGCGCCCTTCATAACCCAGCCCAGTGTCGACATTGTTACCGGTGATGTAGCGCACGGTCGCGGTCAACCCCGGCACGCCCATGGCCGCGAAGTTGTAGTCGTAGCGCACCTGGTACGAGCGTTCGTCGGTGTAGGCGAACTCATAGGTCGGCACTTCGTTACCCAGCGGCGAGATGTTGGCGAATACCCGTGGGAACGGGCTGTCGCCATAGATGCCCTGGTAGCCGGCATGGAAGCTGTGCCCGCCATGCCGGGCCGAGAACATCGAGAAAAACGCCTGGTTGTCGATGTTGCCGAGCAACGCATCGCCATCCTCGCGAGCAGTGAAATACCCCAGGTTGGCGCTGAGCACCCAGTTGCCTACGGGCTTGCTGTGCTTGAGGCCGACAAAGCCCTGTTCGTAGATGTCCTCCAGTTGCCCGTACCACAGGCTGACGCTGCTCTGGTTGGCATTGAACGCATAGTCCCCGCCCAGGTAGTTGAAGGCATCGCTTTCTGCCTGGCGCATCGGCACATGGCCGAGCATGGCGTTCATCTTGCCGTCGCCGCCTTCGTTGCGCAGGTGGGTGCTTTTCAGGTGCCCGGCCTGCACGGTCAGGCCGTCGATTTCCGCCGAGCTCAGGCTTGCGCCCTGGTAGGTCGGTGGCAACAGGCGGATGTCGCTGAAGGTCAGCACCGGCAGGTTGGGTTGCAGTTCGCCGACGCGCAATTCGGTCCTGGATAACCGGGCCTTGAAGGTGGGCGCCAGGCGGCTGTATTCGTCGGCAGCGCGGCCATCGCTGTGCACCGGCAGCAACCCGGTGTTGGTGCGGTCGGGGCTGCTGTCGAGCTTGATGCCCAGCAGGCCCAGGGCGTCAACGCCAAAGCCGACCGTGCCCGGGGTGTAGCCCGACTTGAAGTCGAGGATGAAGCCCTGGGCCCACTCCTCGGCCTTGGATTGCCGGTTGGCCCCGACGATGTCGGAGAAGTCGCGGCTGAAGTAGTAGTTACGGGCACTCAGGGTGGCCTTCGAATCTTCGAAGAAGCCGCCTTCGGCGGCCAGCAAAGGTTGGCTGAGCAAAGTCAGGCCCAGGGCGACGCAAGGGGTGTTGTTCATTCCGAAGCTCTCTTGATCTTGTTTTTATGGGTAAAGCGTTGGAAGCACGGCGGTTCATGGGGTACGGCGCAGCACCTCCCGGGCACGTGGCTGGCGCAGCCTGAGCAACCCATGGCTCAGCAGGCCGAACAGCAGGCCCCAGAACGCTGCCGACAGGCCCAGGAAGGCCACCCCCGAAGCGGTGACCAGGAAGGTGAACAGCCCGGCATCGCGCTCGGTTGGTTCCGCCAGGCTGCGGGCCAGGGCTTCGCTGATGGCGCCATACAGGGCCAGCCCGGCCAGGGCGGCGATCAGGGCGGCGGGGAATGCTGCGAACAGCGACATCAGCGTGGCCCCGGCGATCCCCAGCAGCAGGTACAGCGCACTGCCAGCCACCGCCGCGACATAGCGCCGCCGTGGGTTTTCATGGGCTTCATGGCCAGTGCACAGGCTGGCGGTGACCGCCGCCAGGTTCAGCCCGTGGCAACCGAACGGCGCCAGCGCGGCACCGGCCAGGGCGCTGGCACTGATGATCGGGCTGGCCGGCGTGGGGTAACCGGCGTTGCGCAGCACTGCCATGCCCGGCATGAACTGCCCGGTCAGGGCCACCAGCACCAGCGGCAGTGCCAGGCTGAATACCGCTGCCAGGCTGAACTGCGGGGTGACCCACTGCGGCGACGCCAGCTCCAGCACCAGCGCCTCGCTGCGAAACGCCCCGCTGGCCACGGTCACCACCGTGCCCACGCACAGCACCGCCGCCACGGCGTAGCGCGGCTGCAGCCGGCGCATCAGCACGTAGGTGACGAACATTGCCAGTACCAGCAGCGGTTGCACCGGCAAGGCGCGGAACACCTCGACGCCGAAGCTGAACAGGATGCCGGCCTGCATTCCGGCGGCGATGGAGCCTGGCAGGCGCGCGATGATGCGGTCGAAGGCCCCGCTGATGCCGATCAGCAGCAAAACCAGGTTGGCCACCAGGTAGGCGCCCACGGCCTGTTCCAGACCCAGTTGCGGCAAGGCGGTGACCAGCAGCGCCGAGCCGGGGATCGACCAGGCGATCACCACCGGCACCCGGTAGCGCAGGCTGAGCAGCGCGCCAAGCACGGCGCTGCCCATGGACACTGCCCAGACCCAGGAGGACAGTTGCCGATGGGACAGGCCGGCGGCTTCTGCGGCATGGAAGATGATCACCAGGGGGCCTGCGTAGGAGATCATCGTGGCGATGCAGCCGGCGACGATGGCGGACAGTGAACTGTCCTTGATCAGGGTTTTCATGGCACCTCTCGCATCGGTGATGTATGGCAAGGGCTGCGCCCTTGATCGCCGGCAAGCCAGCTCCCACAGGGATCACACAGGTTTCAGTCCTGTGGTGATCCTGTGGGAGCGGGCAAGCCCGCGAAGAAGCCAACCCGGTGGCTCAAGCCTCTTGCAAAGCCCGCGGCCGCCCACTGCGCTGTTCATCGGCACCGCCGTGGGCCCGCTGCAACTGGAAGTCGAATTTCAGCTCGGCATGCCGCCCCGCCTCGCCCTCGACGAACACCACCTCGCCCACCAGCCCATCGCGCGTGGCATAGGCAAAGTCATCCCACAGGTACTTGTCCCCGGCCAGGTTGATCTGCGTGGTCAGGTGCCGGTGCCCAGGCGCCGAGATGAAGAAGTGCACATGCGCCGGGCGCTGGCCATGGCGGCCCAGCAGGTCCAGGCACTCCTGCGTCGGCCCCTGCGGGTCGCAGCCATAGCCTGACGGCACGATGGTGCGCGCGCGGTAGCGCCCTTGGGCATCGGTGACGATGCGCCGGCGCAGGTTGTACTCGGACTGGCTCTGATCGAAGAACGAATAAGTGCCCCGGGTATTGGCATGCCACAGGTCGACCGTGGCCCCCGGCAGCGGCCGGCCTTGCGGGTCGAGCACCTGGCCCTCCAGGTACATCAGCGTGGCAACCCCCTCCTCGCTGCCGTCGTCCATGCGCACTTCACCTTCGGCGATGGGCGCACCGGCCACGTACAGCGGGCCTTCGATGGTGCGCGGGGTGCCGCCGACCAGGCCTGCCTGCCGGTCCTTGGCATCCTGCAGCAGGTCGAGGAAGTGTTCGATGCCCAGCCCCGCCACCAGCAGCCCGGCCTCGCCACGACCGCCCAGGCGGTTGAGGTAGTCGACGGCATGCCAGAACTCGTCCTCGCTGATTTCCAGGTCTTCGATCAGCCGCGCGGTGTCTTGCAGCAGGCGCTGCACGATGCGCTTCAGGCGCGGGCTGCCGGCATCGTTGCCAAAGCCTGCGGCCTCTTCGAAGAACTGCTGTACCTCGGCAGTGTGGGAAATTTTCACGGTCATGGTGGGTTACCTCATGTTGTTGTTCTGGAGTTACGCCTGCGCCGCAATGGCCTGGGCATGCCGACGGCCGCTGGCCAGGTGCACGGCCATGGCCAGCGCGGCAATTGCGCCGGGGATGGCGAAGGCGATGAAATTGAGTTGCAGGGGCAGGTTGATGCCCATCAGTGCGCCACCGAGCAGCGGGCCGACGATGGCGCCGTTACGGCCGATGCCCGAGGCCCAGCCCAGCCCGGTGGAACGCACTGATAGCCCGTACAGCTGGGCGGCGCCGGCATACAGCAGGATCTGCGTGCCGATGGTGGTGGCGCCGGCAATGAAGATGAGCAGGTACAGCACCGGCATCGGGCTGTTGACGCCCAGCAGGCTGATCGACAGCGCGGCGGCAATGAAGAACGCCACCTTGACCTTGACCAGGTTGTAGCGATCGCCCAGCCAGCCGCCGAGAATCGCCCCGGCCATGCCGCCGAAGTTCAGCGCCAGCAGGAACGACAGGCTCGAGCCCAGGCTGTAGCCGGCGTTGGCCATCAGCTTCGGCAGCCAGGAACTGAGCGCGTAGACCATCAGCAGGCAGCAGAAGAACGCCAGCCACAGCGCCAGGGTGCGAATGGCCAGGCCGTTGCGGAACAGTTCGACTACAGCGGTGAACTTGCCGGCCCTTTCGCGGGACAAGCCCGCTCCCACAGGGGCGACCAGTACATCGTCAGGTTGCAGGTCGCAATCCGGGTCCAGCCGCTTGAGCAGCTTGCGGGCCTCGCCGGTACGGCCCTGGCGCACCAGAAAACCGATCGACTCCGGGAGGTGGTAGAGGATCACCGGCAACAGCAGCAGTGGCACCGCTGCGGCGAAGAACATCGATTCCCAGCCGAAACGCGGCAGCATGAAGATCCCGACACCCGCCGAGAGCATGCCGCCCAGCGAGTAGCCACTGAACATGATCGCCACCAGCGTGCTGCGCAGGCGCTTGGGCGCGTACTCGTTCATCAGTGCCACGGCGTTGGGCATAAGGCCGCCACAGCCCAGGCCGGCAATGAAGCGGTAGATGCCGAACTCGCTCGGGCTGCTGGCAAAGCCGTTGAGGATGGTCGCCCCGGAGAACAAGGCGAAGCAGATGGCGATGCCCTTCTTGCGCCCGATGCGGTCGGCCAGGCTGCCGAACGCCAGGGCGCCGAACATCATGCCGAACAGCGCATAGCTGCCCAGTGCACCGGCCTGCAACGGGGTCAGGCCCCACTCTTTCATGATGACCGGCAGTACCACGCCGTAGATGAACAGGTCATAGCCGTCGAAGATCAGCAGCAGGCCGCACCAGGCCATGACCATCCAGTGAAACGGGGTAAAGCGCGCGTTATCGATGATCGGGTGTACGTCAAGGGTTCGCATGGCATCTGTCGCTCTTGTTTTTGTTGTGAAAGAAAGCTCTTTGCCCTGTGGGTGTCGCTCAGCCGAGGTCGCCGCCCCCTACCGGCAAGGTCACGCCGGTGATGTACGAGGCTTCGTCGGAAGCGAGGAACAGGATCGCGCCGACCTGCTCGTCGATGCTGCCGTAGCGGTGCATCAGGCTGCTGTCGAGGGTCTGGTCGACGATCTGCTGGTACCAGTACCTTTCCTGTTCGGTCTGCTCGGCACTGTTGCGCGGCACGCGCCGGGGTGGCGCTTCGGTGCCGCCGGGAGCGGTGGCGTTGACCCGGATGCCCCGGCCGGCGGTTTCGAAGGCCAGGCACGCAGTCAGCGCATTGACGCCGCCCTTGGCCGCGCCATAGGGCACGCGGTTGACGCCACGGGTGGCGATGGACGAGACGTTGACGATGGCGCCGCTGCCGCGTTCGAGCATGTACGGCAGTGCGGCATGGCAGCACCACAAGGTAGGGAACAACGAACGGCGTACTTCGGCTTCGATCTGGTCCACTTCGTAGTGTTCGAAGGGCTTGGCCCAGATGGTGCCACCGACGTTGTTGACCAGAATGTCGAGGCGGCCGAACGCTTCAACCGCGCTGGCCATGACCTGGGCGCAGTCGGTGTGTTGTTCCAGGTCGGCAGTGAGGGTGAGCATGCCCTCGCCGGCCAGCTCGTGAACCAGTTCGGAGCGGTCTACCGCGACCACTTGCGCGCCTTCGGCCTTGAGCCGCCAGCACACGCCACGGCCGATGCCCTGGGCGGCACCGGTGACCAGGGCGACCTTGCCTTGGAATCGGTTGTTCATGTGTGTCTCCTGCTTGATCCGTGTAAGGGCAATTGGGAGGGCTGCGCCCTCCATCGCGACGCAAGGCCGCTCCCACAGGGGAACGCGGTGCATGTGGGAGCGGCCTTGTGTCGCGAAAGGGCCGCACCGCGGCCCCGGCGATCTGTCAGGCCGCCGCCGCGAACTTCTCGTAGTAGAAGTTCGCCGGGGTAATGCCCTGCTCGCGCACGTACTGGCTGACCGCCTCGACCATCGGTGGCGGGCCGCACAGGTACACATCCACATCGCCGTCGTTGAGGTGGCGCGGTTCGATGTGCTGGGTCACGTAGCCCTTCTGCGGGTACTGGCTGTCCGGGTTGGCCACGCAGGCGCTGAAGGTGAAGTTGGGGATGCGCGCCGCCAGCGCCTGCAGGCGGTCGAGTTCGACCAGGTCGAAGTCGTTGGTCACGCCGTAGATCAGGTGCAGCGGATGCTCGCTGCCCTGCTCGGCGATCTTCTCCAGCATCGCCGTGAACGGCGCCAGGCCGGTGCCACCGGCCAGCAGCAGCAGCGGGCGCTGGATCGGCCGCAGGTAGAAGCTGCCCAGCGGCCCGGCCAGGGTCATGCTGTCGCCGGCCTTGGCCAGGTTGGTCAGGAAGCTGCTCATCAGCCCGCCCGGCACGTTGCGGATCAGGAAGCTGACCTCGCCGTCCTTCTGCAGCGAGCTGAACGAATAGGCACGGCTCTGCTCGCTGCCCGGCACCTTGAGGTTGACATACTGCCCCGGCAGGAAGGCCAGGCGGCTGAGGGCCTCGCCCTTGATCGACAGGGCAATGGTGCTGGCCGACAGCTGGCGGACATCGCTGATGGCGGCCTCGAAACTGGCCTGTTCGGTCTTGCACAACTGCGACGAGGCCGGGATGCGGATGACGCAGTCGCTTTCGGCGCGCATCTGGCAGGTCAGTACGTAGCCTTCGGCGACTTCGTCTTCGCTCAGGGCGTCTTCGATGAAGTTGTCGCCCAGGTCGTAGCGGCCGGACTCGGCCTTGCACTTGCAGGTACCGCAGGCGCCGTCGCGGCAGTCCAGCGGGATGTTGATGCCCTGGCGGTAGGCGGCGTCGGCCACGGTTTCATGGTCGGTGGCCTCGATGAAGCGGGTAACCCCGTCTTCGAAATTCAGTGCGATCTGGTAGCTCATGTTGCACCTCGCGGGCGAGCCGGGCCACGGCACGTCGCAGGACGCACCGGGCAGTGCTCGCAAAACCCTGGATCAGATGTGGTAGATGTCGATGACCTGGCGCACGTAGTCGTTCTTCAGCACCACTTTCTTGGCCTTGATCAGCGGCTGTTCGCCGCGCAGGTCGAGGGTGTAGAAGCTGGTGCCGAAGTAACTGTCGGTGGTCTTGTAGCGGAAGCTCAGGGTGTGCCAGTTGAAGCGCACCTGGCAGCTGCCCTCGCCCTGCTCGACGATCTCGATGTTGCTGATGTTGTGCGAGGTGCGGGTGTCGGGCACGGTCGCACTGGAGCGCTCGGTCTTGATGCGGAACACCCGGTCTTCCAGGCCGCCACGGTTGCCGTACCAGATCAGCGAAATTTCGCTTTGTGGGTCTTCGGTAAGGGTGTCGTCATCGTCCCAGCTCGGCATCCAGAAGCTGGCATCGCTGGCGTACAGCTCCAGCCACTGGTCCCACTGGGCATCGTCCAGGTAGCGCGCTTCGCGGTAGAGGAAGTCGCGCACGGTTTCATAAAGGCTCATTGCACGGCCTCCACGGGGATCAGTTGCTGTTCGTCCTTCAGGGCCTGGATCATGATGTCCTGCCAGTACTTGTGCTGCAGCACGAACAGGCCTTCGTCCTCGGTGCGTACGCCCGACAGCAGCGGCTTGAGTTCGATCTCCCTGGCCGCCTCGTCGGCGCCTTCCACCCAGTGCGCAGCGCCGCGGGACATGTCGTTCCAGCCGGTGCCGCCGCCATAGCCGGTCTGGCACGAGCGGAACTCTTCCAGGTCATCCGGGGTGGCCATGCCGCTGACGTTGAAGAAGTCTTCGTACTGGCGAATGCGCTTGGCGCGGGCATCGGCGCTCTCGCCTTTCGGCGCGATGCAGTAGATGGTGATTTCGGTCTTGTTCACCGAAATAGGCCGGGCGATGCGGATCTGCGAGCTGAACTGGTCCATCAGGTACACGTTCGGGTACAGGCACAGGTTGCGCGAGTTCTCGATCATCCAGTCGGCACGGGCCTGGCCGAAGTCGGCGGCCAGCTGGTCACGGCGCTCGTAGGCCGGGCGGTCTTCGGGGTTGGCCCAGCGGGTCCACAGCAGCAGGTGGCCGTGGTCGAAGGAGTAGAAGCCACCGCCCTGCTTGGCCCAGGCGCCGGCACTCATGGTCTTGATCTCTTCACCCGCCTCGCGCTGCTTGCGCTGGTTCTGGGTGGCGGCGTAGTTCCAATGCACGGAACTGACGTGGTAGCCGTCGGCGCCGTTCTCGGCGGTGAGTTTCCAGTTACCTTCGTAGATGTACGAGCTGGCACCGCGCAGCACTTCCAGGCCTTCCGGCGACTGGTCGACGATCATGTCGATGATCTTGGCCGACTCGCCCAGGTGCTCGACCAGTGGCTTGACGTCGGCATTCAGGCTGCCGAACAGGAAGCCACGGTACGACTCGAAGCGCGCCACCTTGGTCAGGTCATGGGAGCCGTCGCAGTTGAAGCTGTCGGGGTAGCCGGCGTTGCTTGGGTCTTTGACCTTGAGCAGCTTGCCGCTGTTGTTGAAGGTCCAGCCGTGGAACGGGCAGGTGTAGCTGGAGCGGTTGCCGCGCTTGTGCCGGCAGAGCATGGCGCCGCGGTGGCTGCAGGCGTTGAGGAAGGCATTGAGCTCACCGTCCTTGTTGCGCGCGATGAAGATCGGCTGGCGCCCCATGGTCAGGGTGAGGAAGTCGTTTTTCTCGGGGATCTGGCTTTCATGGGCCAGGTAGATCCAGTTGCCCTCGAAGATGTGTTTCATCTCCAGGTCGAACAGGCGTGGGTCGGTGAACATCTCGCGCTTGCAGCGGTAGATGCCCTTTTCACGGTCGTCCTCGAGCAAGGCATTGAGGTAGTCGAATCCCAGGGACATGGCCAGGGTCTCCCTTGTTATTGTTTAGACCTGGTCAGGTTAGGGAGACCGCTGGCGGGGGACTATCCGGATTGTGCAGAGTGTTATCCAGCTTCGCCGGATTTTCGCACTTGTTGACTCAACCGTTTGGGGTCATGGAGCCAGCTGTTTACTTCAGAGATTTCTCCAGCTGCGTCCACGCTACGATGGAGCGGAAACAGAACCTCATATGCTTCAATATCCAGTTTCCGCTTCGCTATAAACCAATTGCGTATGGGGCCCCAGCTATCTGGCATTGTGTCAATCAGCCACCCATTTTTCGCAACACGATTTCCCACCGTTAAAGAGCTACCCACTACCCGAAGCATCTGCTCGTTAGACCATATAGGCGCGTTCATGATTTCTTCTAGATGACTCCCACTACCACGAACCTGTTCGTCAACCGTCTTCACAACACGTTGATTTACTACACGGTGGGCAGAATGGCCTCTGTTGAAATCTGGATTGATGCTATACCCGGTTTTGGTGCTTCCCGCCTTAGGCCGGATGCTTGGGAGTTTTACTTTTGGAACAACTTTATGACCGCTGGGGTCAGTATTGTTAACGGGATCACCACCACAATAGGCGTAACAGTTTATTCCTCCAGCACCCATTGGGCTCAAGCTGTCAGGGCTGTTCAACCGCATCAAAACCGGGTTGAGCGCACGATATCCCTCCCCCAACAAGTAGTGCCCTGTTACAGACTCTTTTTTCTGCCCGCTGTAGCGAAGTACAGTTGCGCATTGCTCGTTTCCATCAAATCCATAAACTGTGTACTGCAGCGAATAAGGGGGAAACTGCAAGATAGATCCGTGCTCGTCCACGGCGTAGAACGCCGCCTGCCCCCCATTGCGCTGTGCCAGTGCCCGGCCAGCGGCCCGCAGCAAAGCCGAAGCCCCTGCGCCGGTATGTTTGACCAGCGCGAGGCCTTCGGGGGAATAGAAATAGAGATCCTTCTGTAACATTGACATGGTTGCCACCATTTACCCGAAATACAGCAAATGGTGGGTCGAGCATAAAATGCGAACAACTAGCAAAAATATCAGGTGGCCGAGCTAGCCGGCCTCATCCCCGCCGCTTGAACGTCTGCGAAGGCAGTTCACCAAACTGCTGCCGATACACCTCCGAGAACCGTCCCAGATGAAGGAAGCCGTAGTCCAGGGCCAGTTCCGTCACACTGCGCACGCCACAAGTCGGGTCGCTCAGGCACGCATGCACCCGTTCAAGCTTGCGCTGGCGCACGTAATGCTTGGGGGTGATGCCCAAGTGCTGGTCAAACAACGCATACAACGAGCGCAAGCTCATGCAGGCCTGCTCTGCCAGTACCTCAGCCGACAACTCCTGCTTCAGGTTGCGCTCAATGTAGTCAAGAATGCGCTCAAGCCCCGCTTGCGGCGCGCTCAGGCTTTCGCGGCGGATATTGGTGCTCATCAAGGTCAGCAGCTTGCTGGCGACGATCTGGCTGTAATGGCCCTGCACCCTGGGCAGCGAATCGCTCACCTCTGCTTCCTGGCAGACCATGGCCAGCAGGTTGACGAACCCGTCCAGCTCGTCCAGCCGGTAATGGTTGCGCAAGAACCGCACCCCGCCATCCGGGCGGTGCCAGCGCTGTTCGTCGCAGATCGAGTCCAGTAGCCGGGTCGGCACCTTGAGGATGAATTTTTCGCAGTCTTCCGAGTAGGTCAGGTCAACCGGGTCGTCGGGGTTGATCAGCAGCAGCTCGCCCGGCACCAGGTGATGCTCGCGCTTGTGCCCACGCCACAGGCAGTTGCCGTTGAGCAGCACCTGCAGGTGGTAGATGGTTTCCAGTGCCGGCGAGGTAACGCGCACGCTGCCGCCGTAGCTGATGCGGCACAGGTCGAGTTCGGCGAACTTGCGGTGGCTGAGGCTGGCTTGCGGATGAGTGGTGCGGGACAGACCGATGCAATGCTGGCCTACGTGCTGGTTCACATAATCGGACACAGCATAAGGGTCGGCGTGATGAAACACGCTACTGCGCTCGCTCAGCAGGCGGCTTTCCATAGGCAAGGCACTCGGATCGTTATTGTTCTGGTCGCCGCTTCCTACGGCCCGGTGGGGCTGTGGTTGCGGTCGTCACGGTCATTCTATCGAGCCGGCTGCGGGTCGCGGGGGCAGGCGACAACCGGTGGATGGGCACACTTAAGCAAAAAGGCGGGGGTTGGGCAATGCGACCTTGGGAATGGATGGGCGGATAGCGGACGTTCATGACAGGAGAGATGTTCGGTTATCGAACGGTGTTTTCCTGTGCCGGCCTCTTCGCGGGTGAACCCGCTCCCACAGAGATCCACCACTGCCGCAAGACCTGTGCAATACCTGTGGGAGCGGGTTTACCCGCGAAGAGGCCAGCACAGGCAACCGAAAGTTCAGTGCACAGCCACATCCTGCCGCCCTGCCCACCCTTGGCTCCTTGCCCGGTACTGCCGCGGGGCAATGGCGAACAGCTCACGGAAGCGCCGGTAGAAATGCGGGAAGCTGACAAACCCGCTGGCCACCGCCACTTCGGTCAATGACTTGCTGGTGTGCTGCAGCAACTGCCGCGCATGGGTCAACCGCAGCTCCAGATAGTAACGCGGCGGCGTGGCCTGTACATGCCGGCGGAACAGGCGCTCCAGATGCCGCCTGGACAAGCCGGCATGCTCGGCGATCTCGTCGATGCCGATCGGGTCTTCGATATTGGCGTGCATCAGCTCCAGGGCCAGGCGCACGCCGTTGGGCAGGCTGGGGTCGATTTCCGGCGAGCTGGCAGGTGCATCACTCAGTACCCGCGCCCGGTCGCATGCCAGCATCTGCTCCACGGCGCGGCGCAACGCTACGCCACCGCACTGTTCAAGCAGCGCCAGCATCATGTCCAGCGCGCTACTGGCGCCCGCGCAGCTCATGCGCCGGCGATCCAGCACATGGGCCTGGCGGCTGATGCGCACCTTGGGGAACAGCTCGCTCATCATCGCCCGGCCGTCGGGGTGGAAGGCGCAATCATGGTCGTTGAGCAATCCCGCTTCGGCCAGGAAGTAGGCACCGTTCCACAAACCGCCCAGCTGGCAGCCGTGCTGGTCGGCCTGACGCAGCCTGGCGCGCAGCATCGGTGAGGTTTCCAGGCGCACACGGAAGCCGCCGCACACCAGCAGGCAGTCCAGGCCTTGCACCTCCAGGTCGGCCAGCTGGGTGTTGACCGGCAGGGCGATGCCAAGGTCACTCATCACCTGGGGACCCTCACCCACTACCTGAATCTGGAACAACGGCGTGGCACTCATCAGGTTGGCGGTGACCAGACTGTCCATGGCGGCGGTGAAGGCCATCATCGAGAAGTGCTCGCGCAGGACGAAGGCGACACGCTGGCATGGCATCGACAGCGAAGTGCGGATGGCCGGGTCCAGGTGGGCCAGGTTGGTGTTCTTGAGGATGCTTTCGAAGTGGCTCATGGCTATTCACTCAACAGCGGAAATCGCGTTGCCCCCTTCGCGGGTGAACCCGCTCCTACAGGTATCGCACAGTATTCAGAGCCTGTGCAGTACCTGTGGGAGCGGGTTTACCCGCGAAGGAGCCAATGCTAATGGATCAGGTTACTTGCCAGCCTGGGCCGCAGCGTCACGGGAGGCTTGCAGCCACTGGTCGAACTGCTGGCGGTGCGCCGCTACCCATTCCTTGGCATGGCGGGTGATGTCGGCAGGCTTCTTCTCGCCCTGCTGCATCTTCAGGTTCTGGTTGCTCTCGTCGTCGGTGCTGATCTGCACCAGCGACAGGAACTTCAGCGCTGCCGGGTTCTCTTCGGCAAAGTCCTTGTTCAGCACGGCCACCACCTTGTCGATGGCAAAGCCGAGGTTTTTGCCGTGGTACATCGTGTCGACATCATTCTTGCCATCCGGCAGGTCGGTCTTCGGCACTTCCAGCCAGACCACGTCCCTGCCCTCGACCAGCACGCTGGCGATCCACTGTGGCACCCAGGTGAAGTAGAAGATCGGCTTGCCTTCCTTGTAACGGGTGATGGTGTCGGCCATCAGCGCGAAGTAGGAGCCCTGGTTGACGGTGATGCTCTTGTCCAGGTCGTAGGCTTTCATGTGGTGGGCAATCACCAGCTCGCAACCCCAGCCCGGGTTGCAACCGGTCATGTCAGCCTTGCCGTCACCGTCGGTGTCGAACAGCTTGGCGATCTCTGGCTTTTTGAGGTCGGTGATGTACTTGATGTTGTACTGGTCAGCGGTTTTCTTGTCGATCAGGTAGCCTTGGGCCACGCCCGGCAGGATGTCGCCAGTCTTGACCATCACGTCGTCACCACCGGCCTGCTGGTAGAACTGGTTGTGCAGTTTGTCCCACAGGTGCACGGTGAAGTCGACGTCGCCGTTGGCCAGGGCCACCATCATCACGCCGTACTCGGTCTCCTTCGGCTCCTGGACCTTGTAGCCCAGCTCGCGCAGGCCTTCCATGGCCACTTCGCCACGGAAGCGCTCTTCGGCGATGGAGGGGAAGATCGGCGTAACCTTCACGCCCTCCCCCGGTTTTTCGGCCGAGGCGTGCGCGCCCAGCGCGGCTGCCACCAGGGTCAGCGCAGTGGCGCATTTGAGGATGCTGCGGGAGAACTTGGATTCGTGCATCGTCGCTTACCTTCTTCTGATTTTTATCTTCAAGTGCGGCAGATCGAACGTCTCAAAAGCCTTGCAGTGCTCAGGCGGTCTTGCGCCGCCCTTGCGGTTGCGCCACGCCACACAGGCGCATGACCACGCCTACCGGGCCGGTGTGGTACCAGCGCAGGCTCGGGTCGGCGCTGGTGCGGGCGCCCATGGCCTGGGTCAGGCGGTCAAGGAAGATCGCCAGCAGCACCAGCCCTACGCCACCGACCGTGGCCAGGCCCATGTCGAGGCGGCCGATACCGCGCAGGACCATCTGGCCCAGGCCGCCGACGGAAATCATCGAGGCGATCACCACCATCGACAGCGACAGCATCAGGGTCTGGTTGAGGCCGGCCATGATGGTCGAGGTGGCCAGCGGCAGCTGCACGCGGGTCAGCATCTGCCGTGGGGTGCAGCCGAAGGCACGGGCGGCCTCGATCTTGTCATCCGGCACCTGGCGAATGCCCAGGTTGGTCAGGCGCACCAGTGGCGGCAAGGCGAACACGATGGTTACCAGCACGCCGGGCACGTTGCCGATGCCGAACAGCATCACCACCGGTACCAGGTAGACGAAGGCCGGCAGGGTCTGCATGGCGTCGAGCAGCGGGCGGATGATGCGCTCCAGGCGGTCGCTGCGGGCACACAGGATGCCCAGCGGTATGCCGATGACCGCGCAGAAGAACACCGAGGTTAGCACCAGCGCGAGGGTGGTCATGGATTCGGCCCATACGCCGATCAGCCCTAGCAGGGTGAGGGTGACGAAGCACAGCACGGCCATGCGCTTGCCGGCCAGCTGCCAGCCCAGCAGCGAGGAGAGGATGATGCCGATGGTGGGTGGGATGCTCTGCAGGGTGAACTCGATGCCATTGAGCACCTGGTCGATCGGCCAGCGGATGGCGCGGAACACCTCGCGGAAGTTGTGCACCAGGAAGTTCAGGGTGGCGGTGACCCAGTCGCCCAAGGGGATGGTGGCCGCCTGGAACGGGTCGAGAATGCTGAATTCGGACATGAGGGTGTACCTCTGGGTATTAGTGGCGGCTCAGGGTCTGCAACAGCTCGTTCTTCGACAGCGTGCCCTTGAAGGCGCCCTGGCGGTCGAGCACCGGTACCGGGTACGGCAGGTCGGCCGCCACACCGAGCACTTCGTGCAGTGGCGTGTCGGTGTATACCGGGCACTGCTCGTGCAGGCTGTAACGCTCACTGGCGGTAGCGCCGTTGGCGTCGGTGTCGACCACGCCCAGCAACTGCCCGCGGTCGTCGACCAGGTAGCCGAACGGCACGCCGGCCTGGAAGCTCGGGGCCTTGCCGTTGACCTTGCACACCACCGCCGGGTCGAACTTGGCCACATCACCGGCCTTGAGCACCCGCGAGCTGTCGAAGCTCTTGAAGAAGGTGCGCACGTAGTCGTTGGCCGGCTGGTTGATCAGCTCCTGTGGGGTGCCGATCTGCACCACGCGGCCACCTTCCATGATCGCGATGCGGTGGCCGATGCGGATGGCTTCCTCGATGTCGTGGGAAATGAAGATGATGGTGCGCTGCTGCTCGGCCTGCAGGCGGATCAGCTCGCCCTGCATTTCGCTGCGGATCAGCGGGTCGAGCGCGGAGAACGCCTCGTCCATCAGCAGGATCGCCGGGTCGTTGGCCAGGGCCCGGGCCAGGCCTACACGCTGCTGCATACCGCCAGACAACTGGTGCGGGTAGCTGTTTTCATGGCCGGCCAGGCCAACCTGGCTCAATGCTTCACGGGCGCGGCTGTGGCGTTCGGCCTCCGCTAAGCCGGCAATTTCCAGGCCGAACGCGGTGTTTTCCAGCACGCTCATGTGCGGCATCAGTGCAAAGGACTGGAACACCATGCCCATTTCCTTGCGGCGCACATCCAGCAGGGCTTTGTCGGAGAGCCCGGTGATTTCCTTGCCGTTGAGGTGAATGCTGCCGGAGGTGGGTTCGATCAGGCGGTTGAACAGCCGCACCATGGTCGACTTGCCCGAACCGGACAGGCCCATGATGACGAAGATTTCGCCACGCTTGACGGAAAAGCTTGCATCGAACACGCCGACGACGTGGCCGGTCTTGCTGAAGATTTCGTTCTTGTCGGCCCCCTTGCGGAGCATCTCCATGGCCATGTTCGGGTTGGGACCGAACACTTTGAAGATGTTTTTTACCGAAAGAATCTCATCGGCATGGCTCATACGACCCTCTTTATTATGCTTATTAACCAATCTTTCAACTTCGCACTTTCAATAAGGCGGGTAGAGATCAGTGCGAGTACGCTTGGCAGTCCGTTCAAATTCGAACGTGAGTCAAAACCGGCACGCAGAAAGTCCTGCTTCAAAATTGTCCGACTATCGATGTCTCGAATGTCGCGCCGTGGGTTCAACGTTAGGCCTTGAACCAGAGCGGGTCCAACGACATTTGTTTCACGCAAACCATTACCTGAAGTTATCAATAAGGGCCTGAGCCCCGAGCCACAGCCTGGCGCAGTGCGCTTGAATGCAGGCGCAGCCTTGTGCAGCGAAGAGACCGGCTCATACACTTGAGCCATGGGTGCCTGTAGGGGCCCTTTCGCAGCACAAGGCTGCTCCTACAAAGGACCTGCACCCCACCGACATGGTCAGACACTCCGAACCCGATCAGACGCTGATCAAGATGCCCTCGCTGCGTGCGGTCAAAGTCTTCGTCGCCGCCGCCAAGTACCAGAACTTCACCCGCGCCGCCGAGGCGCTGTGCGTGACCCAGGCAGCGGTCAGCCGGCAAATCCGCGAACTGGAAACCTACCTGGGCGCCGAGTTGTTCACCCGCGTGGGCCGTGCGGTGGAGCTGACGGTGGCCGGCTCGATCTTCTTCGATGCGGTGCAGTTGTCGTTCGTCAACATTTCCCAGGCTGCCGAGCGCATTCGCAGCAACACCAACAGCAAGCAGGTGGTCACCCTGTGCTGTTCGCCGGCCTTCGCCGCCTTGTGGATGGGGCCGCGGATGCCGAGGTTCTTCGATGAGAACCCGGACATCGACATCAACCTGGTGACCACGCAGAACTTCCTGGCCATGGAGCCCGGGGTGCGCCCGGACATCTACATCACCAAACTGGGCAAGGTGCAGGCGGGCTACAGCTCGCACCAGCTCAACCACGACGTGATCTACCCGGTGTGCACGCCGCTGTACCTGGCGCAGCACCCAGAGGTGCGTACCCTGCAGGGGCTGCGTGATGGCACGTTGTTGAACCTCAGCCCTTATGGCCGCTCGCAGGTGGCCGAGCACGTGGACTGGAACGTCTGGTTGGCGTTCCATGACATCGACCTGAAAAGCCGCGCCAACACCGGCCCGCACTTCTTCAATGCCAACGATTACAACCTGCTGGTGCAGCTGGCCCTGGGTGGCCAGGGCGTGGCGCTGGGCTGGCACCACCTGGTAGAGCCGCTGGTGGCCCAAGGGCTGCTGGCAAGGCCGGTGGAAGAGGAACTGGTGCTCAAGGATACCTTCCACTTCCTGGCGTTCAACGAAGACAAGGACCATGACTCCAGTTGCTGCCGCTTGCGGGACTGGTTGCTGGCGGAGTTTCAGCCGTTGCTGGAGTCGTTGCGTACCCGCTGAATATCAGTTGCCTGTGCTGGCCTCTTCGCGGGCACGCCCGCTCCCACAGGTACTTCATCGCCCTTCAGGCTGGTGATATCCCTGTGGGAGCGGGCATGCCCGCGAAGAGGCCGGTACAGGCAACCCGGAACCGCCCACTTCACTGCACCGGCAGGAAGTTCATCAACAGCAGGCTCTGCGCATAATTCAATCCAATCCGCCTGTACCGCTCATCCAGCAACTCCGCCAGCAAATCCAGCCGTGCCACGATCTTGCCGAACTCAACGGCAAAACTCAGGTTGCTGCCCTCTTCCGAGATTTCGTTGGAGAACAACAGCAGCACGCCATTGGCATCCTGCCGCTGGCTCAGCATCCAGGTGGCCTTCTCGATATTGCGCGCCGCGTTGTTGATGAACAGCGGGTCGATGGTATCGGTCATGTAGAACTCGGTACGCCCGCCGTGCGCGGTGATCAGCATGCTGCCGATGGCGTAGATGAAGGCGCCCACCCGGTCACCGCGAAACTCGGGGCTCAGGGCATAGCTCAAGGCTGCCAGGTCGCGACGGTTGCCCAATTGCGGCAAGGGCTGGCGTTGTTCGATGGCGATACGGATCTGCCGCTCGGCAGTTGCCGCGTCCACGTAGCCGGACAGCTTCCACTGGTTGGGGTTGCGCAGGTAAAGCTTGTTCATCAGCAGGTACAAGCTCTGCAGGTTGTCGCGCATGGACAGCGTGGCCAGGCGGTCGACGCTGGTCTGGAACAGTTCGCTGGGCTTGCCGTTGCCGAGCTGGTTGACCATGTCGCGACCCTGCTGCTGGGTGCAGGCGCACAGGCACGTGAGGGTGCCTGCCAATAGCAGGCGGAGGAAGAATTCTGGCTTGCTTGCAACCATCGGCACCGGGTCGATATTCGGCGGCCGCACCGGGGATCAGTGTGGCCTGGCCAAGCATAGAGCCCGGAAATTGGAAAAAGTGCGGTGATCGGGGTTATGGATACCTGTGCCGACCTCTTCGCGGGTAAACCCGCTCCCACAAGATCACCACATATCTTGAAAACTGCGCAGTACCTGTGGGAGCGGGTTTACCCGCGAAGAGGCCGGCGCAGGCAACACATGAATCACATGGCGTGACGCAACATCTCCACCACCTGCGCATGCAGCGCCGGGTCACCACAGGCCACCACGCACCCGCCATTCTGCGCGCTGCTGCCATCCCACGCCGTGATCACCCCTCCCGCCCCTTCGATGATCGGCATCAGCGCCTGCACGTCATACGGCTGCAGGCTCGCCTCGACAATCACGTCGACAAACCCGGAAGCCAGCATGCAGTAGGCATAGCAATCGCCACCGTAGCGCATCAGGCGCGCCTTGCCGGCAACGGCTTCGAATGCAGCCTTGCGCGCGGCGGTATCGAACATGTCCGGGGTGGTGCACATCAGCGTGGCCGAGGCCAGGTCGGCACAGGCGCGGGTCTGCAATGGCGTACCGCTGCGCCAGGCGCCTTCCGGTGTGCCGACAAAGCGTTCGCCGGTGAACGGCTGGTTCATCACCCCTACCACCGGGCGCGTGCCGTCGTTCAGGGCAATCAGCGTGCCCCACAGCGGCAGGCCGGTGATGAAGGCACGGGTGCCGTCGATCGGGTCGAGCACCCAGGTCAGCGGGCTGCTGCCGACTGCCACGCCGGCTTCTTCACCGAGGATGCCGTGCTCGGGATAGCGGGCCTGGATCAGCTCGCGCATGGCGTCCTCGGCTGCCTTGTCGGCCACGGTCACCGGGTCGTACAGGCGCCCCCCCTTGTCCTCGACGTCCAGGCTGGCGCGAAAGTATGGCTTGATCGCCACGGCAGCAGCATCGGCCAGCTGCTCGGCGAAGGCGCGGAATTCACCGATCTGTTCAGCACTCAGGGACATGGGGCGGGCCTCGTGAAAATGATGGGGCCCGCATCATACCCGACACACCGTGCCGCGCCAGCCTCCGTCGGCCGCTCATGCGGCCCTGCGCGGTCTAGACTGAACAAGACCAGACACCGGGGGGCTGCCACACGTGGAGGTGTGAGATGAGCCAGTTCAAGCGTCTGTTCGTCATGCTCGGCCCGCAAATGCGCCACACGCCAGCGCTACAACGCGCTGCGGCGTTGGCGGAATCCAGCGGTGCCTTGCTGGATATCAACGTGTTCGTCGACGATGTCGACACCTTCGGTTTGATGAGCGATAGCCGCGAGCGTGAGCGGCTGCTCAGCGACAACCGCCAATGGCTGGCGGACGAAGCCGAACAACTGGCCAACGCCGGCCTGGATGTGTCTACCGAACTGCTGCTGACCCGCGACCCGCTGGGCAGCGTGCTGGAGCGGGTGGAACGGCTGGGTTGCGACCTGCTGATCAAGGACGTGCAGCACGAACCGGTGCTCAAGCGCCTGCTGGTAACGCCACTGGACTGGCAGTTGCTCAAGGACAGCCCGGTCGCCGTGCACCTGGTCAGCGATATCCGCCTGCCGCTGCCCCGGCAGATTGCCGCCGCGGTGGACCTGAACAGCCATGGCGCCGGCGAGCACCTGGATGAGCAGGTGATCCATTGCGCCCATGCCCTGGCCCTGCAGTGCAATGCCGAACTGCACCTGCTGCATGTGTGTGACGCGGCCAAGACCCACATTGCCGACTTCGGCGCCGGCACAGTGACCATGCCCGGCTTCGATGTCAGCGTGCGCACCGCGCAGCGGGCGGCGTTCAACCGGCTGGGCGACCACCACCAGATCCCGCTGGAGCGCAGGCACTTCCTGGAAGGGGCCGCGATCAAGGTGATTGCCCAGTTCGTCGGGCACAGCCGGGCGGATGTGATCGTGATGGGCAGCCACCGGCATGACGCCATGCAGACGTTCCTGGGCGGGACCACGGCGCATGTGCTGGAGCATCCGCTGTGCAATGTGCTGGCGATCAAGGCGGTTCGCTGAGAGCTGGTAAATCTGCACCGGCCTCTTCGCGGGTGAACCCGCTCCCACAGGTACCCCACTGACCTCAGGCCTGGTGAAACCCCTGTGGGAGCGGGTTTACCCGCGAAGAGGGCAACACGGATTTCAGCCTTGGTATCTGGTACACCAGTACCACACAAAAAGAATGCATTTGATAATGATTCGTAGTAGTTTCTCGGCGCTTGCCCACCCTACCCTCAGCGCCCTACTCCAGGATCGTACCGTCGATGCGTCGCACGTTCGTTTCGCTTTGTGTGCTTCATGCTGTCTCCCCACTGGCCTTTGCCGAGCCTGAACCGCTCGGCGAACCCGCCCAGATCGAACTCCAGGCCCTGAACATCACCAGCAGCGCCGACAGCGAACGTGCCAATGGCCCGGTCGAGGGCTACAAGGCTACTCGCTCGGCCAGCGCCACCCGCACCGACACCGCCCTGCACGAAACTCCGCAATCGGTCAGCGTGGTGCCCAAGGATGTACTGGAAGACACCGGCGCCACGCGCCTGCAGGATGGCCTGGACTACGCCGGCGGTGTCGGCCGCGCCAACAACTTCGGCGGCCAGGGCCTGACCACCTTCACCGTGCGTGGCTTCACCACCGGGGAGTTCTACCGCAACGGTTTCCCGATCAACCGCGGCTACCCCAACGCCCCCGACGCCAACACCGTCGAGCGCCTGGAAGTGATCCGTGGCCCGGCCAGCAGCCTGTATGGCCGTGGCGACCCCGGCGGCACCTTCAACGTGGTCAGCAAGCAGCCGCTGCCAGAGTCGAAAGTTACCCTGGGCAGCCAGTTCGATGACCAGGGCATGCACCGTGCGACCCTGGACGCCACCGGGCCGCTGAACCAGGACGGCTCGCTGGCCTACCGCCTGAACCTGCTGGGCGAAGGCGGCGAAAGCTTCCGTGACGACGTGGAAAGCGAGCGCTATGACGTGGCGCCGGTGCTCAGCTGGCAGGTCAACGACAGCACGAAGATCGTCTTCGAGGGCGATTTCATGCGCAACAACCACCCGCTGGACCGTGGCCTGACCCGCCTGCCCGGCCAGCTCGGCACAGCTTCGCGCGACACCAACATCTGGGAAAAAGGCAGCGACAACCTGCTGCACAACGACAACAACATGGCCCAGTTGCGTTTCGAGCACCTGCTCAACGACAACTGGACGCTGGGCGGTGGCATGCAGTGGCTCGACGGCTCGCTCAAGGGCAACGCCGTGGAGGCCAACGCATTGCAGGCTGACGGTCGCACGCTGGGGCGCAACTTCAACTACCGCAAACTGGAGTGGACCGACCGCGACTACCAGCTCAACCTCACCGGCCACTTCGACACCGGCGGCTACGCTCATACACTGCTGACGGGCATCGAGTACGAAGACTACGACTACAACTCGATCATCCAGCGCTCGGCCAGCGGTGCCAGTGAGTACCCGATTGACATCTTCGACCCGGTACTGGGCCAGCCACGCCCTGCCCTGACCCGCACCACCACCCATGACAAGGAAAACCTGAAGACCTGGGCGGCTTTCATCCAGGACCAGGTGGCCCTGACCGAGCGACTGAAGGCGCTGGCGGGCGTGCGCTTCGAGCGCTTCGAGCACGATTACGACGACAAGCTGCCGACCAACCGCGACTTCAGCAAAGGCGAAAACGGCGTCACCCCACGCTTCGGCCTGATCTACGACCTGACCGATACGGTTGCGGTCTATGCCAACACCGCGCGCTCGTTCAAGCCCAACACGGGCACGCCAAGCGGGGGCGGAGGCTTCGACCCGGAAAAAGGCAAGTCCTACGAACTGGGTGTGAAATGGGAGGCACTCGACCGCCAGCTGAGCATCGATGCTGCGATCTATCACATCGTCAAGGAGAACGTCCTGGCGCGCGACCCGAACGACCCCACCGGTACCTACAGTATTGCGGCCGGCGAAGTGCGCAGCCGTGGCCTGGACATCAACATCGCCGGCAACCTGACGCCGGAGTGGCGCGTGATCGGTGGTTATGCCTACGTCGACGCCGAAGTGACCCAGGATACGACCCTGCCCAAGGGCACGCGCCTGGCCAACATCCCGCGCAACAGCTTCAGCCTGCTGAACACCTACGAGTTCCAGGATGGCCTGGCCAAGGGGCTGGGGTTGGGGGTTGGAGTGAAGTACGTGGATGATCGCGCCGGCCAGACGGCAGCCACGACCTACACCATGGAGCGCTACAGCGTGGTCGACCTGCTGAGCTTCTACAAGGTCAACGAACACGTGCGGTTGAACCTGGACGTGAAGAACGTGTTCAACAAGGGCTATGAAGAGGGCGCGTTCAACAACTATGTCTACCCGGGTGCGCCAAGGACAGTGCAAGCTGGGGTTTCGTATACCTTCTGACAGTTCCTGGGGCTGCTTTGCAGCCCATCGCGACACAAGGCCGCTCCTACAAGGAAACCGCGATCTCCTGTAGGAGCGGCCTTGTGTCGCGATGGGCCGCAAAGCGGCCCCCCGGTCTCAGAACCCTTTGCTGTAGAACAGCGAGTACGACTCGATGCCGTCGTTAGGCTGCTTGAGCCCCGCGTTGGAGTAGTGCATCGCGCGGATCCCCACCTTCTGCTCCCCCGGCAGTTTCAGGCCGAAGCCGATGCGGTCTTCGAAGTTGACCGACGAGCCCAGGCGCTGGTCGCCCACGTCGGTCTTGGAAAACGCCGCCAGACCAATGCCGGCCTCGATGTACGGGGTATAGGTGAAACCGCTGAACTCGTAGGTGAACACCGGGCTGAACGACAGCGAGTGCGCGCCACTGGCCTCACCGCCTTCCCAATAGGTGTAGGCCGCATCCCAGTACCCGGTCAGATGACCGGTGCTGCTTTCCAGCCATTTCTTGTCCCAGTCGAACGACAGGCCGATACGGTAGGTCATGTCGCCTTGGCCAGTGGCGCCAACGGCACCGCTCACCTGCGCTGCCTGGGCCAGATTCGCCCCGGCAAAGGCCAGCACTGCAGCAGCCAGCGAAGCTGCTAGACGGGTTTTCATCAATGACTTCTCCTGATGGTCTATACGGCAAGCGGGGGCTTGGGCCCCTCGATCTTATGTGGCGACCGGTTGCATCCAGACCGGTCACACGAAGTAATACTTTTCTGATTATCGACCAGATAAACACAAAGTTGAAAGTGAATTGCCACCATTGGCTAATACCCTGCGCCAGCATCTGCCATGCCGAACAGCAGCGGTCAGTCGTATTCCGCCTCTTCGTGTTCGCCCAGCAGGCGCCTTTGCCTGGGGGTGGCTTCCTCCAGCACCTGCGGGTTGAAACGCCAGTTCAGGTACGGCGAAAACTTCTGCGCGACCATGCGCCGGCCATAGTGCACTTGCAGCATGTCGCGCTCGCGTGACTGGGTGCAGTTGGCCCCGCCGCTGTGCCAGACATCGCTGCGAAACACCAGCGCGTCCCCTGCCTTGCACAGCACCGGCTGGGCCTCACGGCCCTGCCAGTGTTGCTCGCCAGCCTGTGGTGGCCGCGCCGCGCGGTGGCTGCCGGGCACAATCCAGGTCGGCCCGATGTGATGGTCGATATCGCTGAGGTACAGCTGCGCAGTCAGGATCTGCGGGGGTTGGGTGAAGTCGCTGCGCTCGCTGAGCCAGTCGGGCAACTGCATGGGCAGATGGTCCAGGTGCAGGGCCACGCCGGGGTAGCCCGGGTGGCTGCGCCAGGCGGTCTGGCCGATCACGTGGCAGTCGGCGCCCAGTGCCGCTTCGGCCAGGGCGATCAGCGGCGGCAGGTCGAGAAAGGGCAACCACAACGGGTTGCGGTTGAACACGCACTTGTAGTGTTCCAGCAGCCCCTGGTAATCCCAGTGGATGGGCTGCAGGTCATCGATAGCGCAGCGCAACAAGGCGATACGCAAGGGTTCGAGCACACCGGGGAGCAACACATAGCCCCGCTCGTCCAACATCTCCAGCTGAAGGTCCAGGCTCATGGCGATGCGCTCCTTTCAGGCAGGAGCACATCCGTACTCCTGCCCGTTTTTCCATCAACGCCAGTTCAGGTTCACGGTTGCGGGGGTCTTGCCATTCACGGTCACCAATTGCTGCACCGTCTCACCCTGGGCGTTGCCAGTCACTTTGTATTTGCCGGGAGGCAACTGCACATACAGCAGCGGCCCGGCATCCGTAAGGCTGAGCACGGGCTGGCCCTGTGCATTCTGGATGTCGACGGTGGCACCGCTCTGGAACTTGCCTTCCGGGCCGGTGGAAAGTTCCACGTGCAGGTCATAGCCCGGGGTCTTGCGCAGGGCGTTGGCTTCATCCTGGCCGATGCCGCCTTGCAGGTAGCGGACGCCGTTCTGCTCCTGCTGTTGCAGTTGCACGGCCTGCATGTCGATGGGGGCATTGAGGTCGGCGGCGGCCGCCAGGGTCCATGGCAGCGCCAGGGTGATCAGCAGCGCCGCGCCGAGGGCATAGTGATGGTTACGCATGGTACGACCCTCCTTTCGAGGATGGCTTACCTATTATCTGATCCTTCGGGCGTAACGGCGTTCGTGCTGATGCATGGTCGTCTTGATGAAATTCGCATCGATGGTGTGAATATTGTGCTGGAACATCAGGTTGCGCGCCCTTCCTCGAGCAGTTTCACGAACATGCTCAAACTGCGCGATACCGTGCCCCGGCGCCACACCAGCCAGGTCTTCAGGTAACGGAAATCCTCCGACATCGGCCAGGCACTGACGGTGCTGCAACCGGGCATGTTGTCGAGCATGCTGCGCGGCATCATCGCCAGGCCGGCGCCGGCGCTGACGCAGGCCAGCATGCCGTGGTACGACTCCATTTCGTGGATCTTGCCAGGCACTGCCTGGTCCTGCACGAACCAGTTCTCGAAGTGGTGGCGGTACGAACAGTTGGCGCGGAAGGCGTAGATGCTTTCGCCGTTGACGTCCTGGGCGCGGGTTACCGGGGCGTGGTTGAGCGGCGCGATGACCATCATTTCTTCCTCGAACACCGGCATGCCTTCCAGCGTCGGGTGCAGCACCGGCCCGTCGACGAACGCCGCCACCAGGCGGCCAGACAACACGCCTTCGAGCATGGTCCCGGACGGCCCGGTGGACAGGTCCAGGTCGACCTTGGGGTAGCGCTGGTTGTAGGCCGCCAGCAAGGCCGGGATGCGCACCGCGGCCGTGCTTTCCAGCGACCCCAGGGCGAAGGTGCCCTGCGGGTCTTCACCGGCCACGGTCAGCCGCGCTTCGTGCACCAGGTCGAGGATGCGCCGGGTGTATTCGAGGAAGTTCCAGCCTGCGGGGGACAGGCGCAGGCGGCTCTTCTCGCGGATGAACAGCTCCACGCCCAGGTCCTCCTCCAGTTGCTTGATACGCGTGGTCAGGTTCGACGGCACCCGATGGATATGCTGCGCGGCGGCACTGATGCTGCCCTGCTCTGCCACGGCCTTGAAGATCTCCAGTTGCACCAGGTCCACAGCCTTTCTCCAAACGTGAATGTTTCGCTCATTATTATTCAGTTTTCATTAAAGCCATAGCCCACTAGTCTGGCGTCACGGTTCAACAACAACGAGAGTGTCCCGCCATGAGCGCGATCAGCAGCCTGACCCACGCCATCTCCCTCGACCCGTACAGCGGCGAGCAGATCGGCGCCTACCCGTTCGACACCGACGCCGCACTGGAAGCGGCGCTGCAACGCGCCAAGGTTGGCTACCGCCAGTGGCGCCAGGTGTCGCTGGGTCAGCGCAGCGAGTACTTGCTTGCCCTGGCCAGCACCCTCGAAACCAAGGCCGAAGCCTTCGCGCAAATGATCAGCCGCGAAATCGGCAAGCCTGTCGCCCAGGCCCGTGGTGAAGTCAGCAAGTGCGTCGGCCTGTGCCGCTGGTACGCCGAACATGGCCCGGCCATGCTCGCCGCCGAGCCGACCCAGGTCGAGAAAGCCCGCATCGAATACCGCCCGCTGGGCCCGATCCTGGCCGTGATGCCATGGAACTTCCCGGTCTGGCAGGTACTGCGCGGCGCCGTGCCGGCGATCCTGGCCGGCAACACCTACGTACTCAAGCACGCGCCGAACGTGATGGGCAGCGCCTACCTGCTGGGCGAGCTGTTCAAGGATGCCGGCCTGCCGGAAGGCGTGTTCGAAGTGCTGAACGTGACCCCGGATGGCGTCACCCGCGCCATCAACGACCCACGCATCGCCGCCGTGACCCTGACCGGCAGCGTGCGTGCCGGCATGGCGATTGGTGCACAAGCCGGCGCGGCGCTGAAGAAGTGCGTGCTGGAGCTGGGCGGTTCCGACCCGTTCATCGTGCTGGCCGACGCCGACCTGGATGCCGCCGTGAAAGCTGCCGTGATCGGCCGTTACCAGAACACCGGCCAGGTCTGCGCTGCGGCCAAGCGCCTGATCGTCGAGGAAAGCATCGTTGACGAATTCACCCGCAAGTTCGTCGAGGCCACTCGCGAGCTGAAGGTCGGCAACCCGCTGGAAGAAGGTACCTACATCGGCCCGATGGCCCGTTACGACCTGCGCGACGAGCTGGATGGCCAGGTCCAGGCGACCATCGCCGAAGGCGCCACCCTGTTGCTGGGCGGCCACAAGGTCGATGGCGTGGCCAATTTCTACGCACCGACCGTGTTCGCCAACGTCACCCCGCAGATGACAGCGTTCAAGCAGGAGCTGTTCGGGCCGGTGGCGGCGATCATCAGCGCACGTGATGCGGAGCATGCGGTGGAGCTGGCCAACGACAGCGAGTTCGGCCTGGCCTCGACCATCTACACCGCCGACTACGCGCTGGCCGAGCGCATGACCGCGGCGCTGGATACCGGCGGCGTGTTCATCAACGGCTATTGCGCTTCCGACCCCCGCGTGGCGTTTGGCGGGGTGAAGAAGAGCGGCTTCGGGCGTGAGCTGTCGCACTTTGGTGTGCGTGAGTTCACCAATGCCCAGACTGTGTGGCTGGACCGTAACTGATTCGATGCTTAGGGGCCGCATTGCGGCCCTGTGGGAGCGGGTTTACCCGCGAATCAGGCGACACGGTGCCCGGCACCGGCTGCGCCGGTGTTCGCGGGTGAACCCGCTTCCACAAGGACTTTGAAGGGCTGAAAAAGCAGCCCCAGGGCCTCAATCCCGAACCTGGTCCTTGACCCAGTCCAGCATCCCCCCCGGCACGATCAGTTCATGCCGCGCCCGCGAACAGGCGGTATACAACCCCGCCAGCATCCGCGCCCGCTCATTGCGGTTCCCCGCCACCTGCGGCGCTACCATCAGCTCCGGCGACACCATCACCCGGGCGAACTCCATGTTCTTCACATCCCGCACCCGCCCCAGGAACAGCTTGGGCGCCTTGTCCCAGCGGTAACGGCTCTTGGCCCTGGCAAAGTGCTCTGGCGTGTAGCCCTTGCGCAGCATGTTGGCCACGGCGACGAACGCCTTGTCATCACCCTTGTCCTGCTCCAGCGCCTGCCAGCTGGCATAGCGGAACAGCATCGGGTGACGCGGCCGGGTGCCATGGCGGTACAGCTCGATGCAGTCTTCGACGAACAGCTCGAAGTCCTTGCGCGCGCTTTTCAGCAGCACGAACGGCACGCCCTGGTGGGTCAGGCGCTGGAACCAGCCAAACAGGCCCCATTCATCGTCGACGATCAATGCCGTGGGCTGTTCCGGCACCGTTACCGCATCGAAGAAGCTGACCCGCGTGTAATGCTCGGCGCTGCCGCTGAAGGCTGCCTGGATCGCCGCCGGGTGGGCCTGGATCAGCGGGTTGAGCACGTTGTCCATCGCCGGGCCGGCCCGCAGCGAGTGGTCGATGTAACGCTGGCGGATGAAGCCGCCATGGTGCGCGCTGAGGCCGTTGAGGTTCTGCAGCTCGTCACCCAGGGCAATGATCGACTGCGGGCTGCGGTCGAGCACGGCAAGCATCGGTGCCGACAGCTCGTGGGCCTCGTCGACGATGACATGGGTGTAGCGGCTGTCGATCACATGACCAGTCAGCGACAGCAGTTTGACCCGGTGGTAGTCGCGCACCGGCAACTGGATTTCCCGTGCCGACGGGCGAATCAGCTCCTGCCAGTACACCCGTGCCTTTTCCAGCAACACTTCCTGGTCCAGTGGCGTGGTCCCCGGCCCGGCCCAGGGCAGGTGGTGCAACTGCAGCTGGGTGTCGGCGCTGTGGCAGAACGTGCGCACCGCGCGGATGCACAAGGCAACCACATCGCGCGCGGCGAGCGGGCCGATGTCGGGGATGGCCAGCCAACGTACCACCTGCGCATCCTGCGGGCGCCACGACAGCTTGGTGCGATACGGGTCGCGCAGGCGCCAGCCGTTGCTGGTGAGGTCGCGGTTGAGCAGCTCGTCGGCCAGCTGGCCGAAGGTCAGTGCGGTGTAGGCGGCGGCATCCTTGACCCGCGCCTGCAGCGCGCGCAGCTGGCCTTCGGTCAAGGCCAGCAACAGCGTGCGCTGCGGCTCGAGCAGGCGCGCGAACTGGTGAATCAGGAAGGTCTTGCCGGTGCCGGCAAAGCCCTGTACCGCCACCGACTCATCGCTACCACTGAGGAATTCGCGCAGCAGGCGGTTCTGTTGGTCGCTGAGCATCAGGTCGCTGGCCAGTGACGGCAGGTACACCGGGTGCAGCGGAGTCGCCCGCTGGCGGTAGCTGTCGGCGAACTGGAAGTTCCACTGGCCCTCGGCGTCCAGCAGCTCGTCGGCCTGGTACTCCACCTCGGTCGACAGCAGTGCGATACCGTTTTCGCCCAGCATGCCCAGGCCCATGGCGAAGGCTTCGCGATCGAAGTGCTGCGCCACCTGGCCCTGGAAGCGCCCCGGCGCGGCGCTTTCGACCTCGTTGGCAATGCGCACTATTTCGGCAAAGCGGCGTTCCTGCGCATCCGCCGAGGCGGTGGCGGGCTGGCGCGGCAGGTTCTGCACGAACAGCACGGCGGCGGCGTCGAGGACGCTGGCGGTGGTGAAGAAGTCGGTGGTGGGCTCGCTGGCGAGGCGGTCGGCCTGGTCGCTGGGCAAAGGCAGGTAGAACATCGGCACCTCGGGTGGAATCAGGGCGGCACGATAGCAATTTTCGCTGTGGAATGCTGGGTTGTGTATTGCCTGGGCCGGCCTCTTCGCGGGTGAACCCGCTCCCACAGGGACCTCACAACGCCTGGCACTGAGGTGATCCTGTGGGAGCAGCTACACCACCAGATTCAGCCCCTGCCCCGCTTCAAGGTCTCGCTGGGAAACTCCTTGAACAACTGCCGGTAACTCTCTGAAAACCTTCCCAAATGCCAGAAGGACCAACGCATCGCCACCTCGGCCACCGTCACTTCACCGCCATGCAGCAGATCGCGCCGCGCACCGTTCAGCCGGCGCAGGCGCAACCAGTGCGCCGGCGGCATCCCGGTATACGCCTTGAAGGCTTGCTGCAACTGACGCAAGGAAACCCCGGCAGCATCCGCCAGCTCCACCAAGTTAAGCGTCTCCTCCGGGCAATCGGCCGCCCACTCGCTCACCCGGCGCATGATCGCCCGTTCCTCGTCACGCCGGCCCAATGCCACGCCCTGCAGGCGCTGGCAGGCGTTGTCGAGGATGAACAGGCAGTCTTCCAGCAGTTGCTCCGCCAGGGCCTGCCCCTGCAGCGGGCAATCCGCCTGGCCCAGGCGGGTCAGTGTCGCGCTCAGCCAGCTGCCGAACAGCGCGTTCTGGCCGCTGCCCAGCGGCACCATGAACAACCCTTCCAGGCGCTGCGGGTCAAGCCCATGGCGGGCCAGGAAGGCCTGGTCGAACACGACCGCCACTTCCTGGTAGTTCTCCGGGGTGATCCAGATGTTGCGGCTCTGTTCGTTCAGCAGGTACAGGCTGTTCTCGCTGCGGTCGAAGCAGAACGCCAGCGAACCGCTGGGTGCGCGGAAAAACTGCTCCACCCGGGTGTTCAGCCGCTCCTCGTATACCTCCACCCCGTCCAGCCCCAGGCAACGCAGCTCTCCGCTGAAATGCCCGGGCGACATCTGCCGGTACTGCTGCTGCCACCCAGGGGTGGCACGTACTTGTTCGGTCACGTCGGTGGTGTGGAAAGCCTGGACTTGCAGGGCGTTGGCGGTTGTCACGCTCGGTCCTAGTTGCACTCTTTTGGTGCATTCATTGCCGGAGAAAGTGGATAGATCAGCCATGCGGGCTGCGACCAAGATAGTCTCCAGCGCGTCACCTGGGAAGCGGGACGCCTTCGAAACCGTAGAACGGTTTACGCTGGCACGCCTGCTCCCACACTAAAACCCAACCAAGAGGTCTGTATGAACGCCCCCTTCGATCAGCTGTCCACCTGGCTGAAAGAACACCGGATCACCGAAGTCGAATGCGTGATCAGCGACCTGACCGGCATCGCCCGCGGCAAGATCGCGCCCACCGCCAAGTTTCTCCACGAGCGTGGCATGCGCCTGCCCGAAAGCGTGCTGCTGCAGACGGTCACCGGCGACTACGTTGACGATGACATCTACTACAACCTGCTCGATGCCGCCGACATCGACATGGTCTGCCGCCCAGACCCGAGCGCCGTGTACCAGATCCCGTGGGCGATCGAGCCGACCGCGATCGTGATCCACGACACCTTCGACAAGCAAGGCAACCCCATCGAGCTGTCGCCGCGCAACGTGCTGAAGAAAGTGCTCAAGCTGTATGCCGACAAAGGCTGGCAGCCGATCGTGGCACCGGAGATGGAGTTCTACCTGACCCAGCGCTGCGAAGACCCGGACCTGCCACTGCAAGTGCCGCTGGGGCGTTCCGGCCGTGCCGAAAGCGGCCGCCAGTCGTTCTCGATCGATGCCGCCAACGAATTCGACCCGCTGTTCGAAGACGTCTACGACTGGTGCGAGATCCAGGGCCTGGACCTGGACACGCTGATCCATGAAGACGGCCCGGCGCAGATGGAGATCAACTTCCGCCACGGCGACGCCCTGGACCTGGCCGACCAGATCACCGTGTTCAAGCGCACCATGCGTGAAGCCGCGCTCAAGCACAACGTGGCCGCCACCTTCATGGCCAAGCCGATCACCGACGAGCCCGGCAGTGCCATGCACCTGCACCAGAGCGTGGTCGACATCGCCACCGGCAAGCCGATCTTCGCCAATGAAGACGGCAGCATGAGCCAGCTGTTCCTGTACCACATCGGCGGTTTGCAGAAGTACATCCCCAAGCTGCTGCCGATGTTTGCGCCCAACGTCAACTCGTTCCGCCGCTTCCTGCCGGACACCTCGGCACCGGTGAACGTCGAGTGGGGTGAAGAAAACCGCACCGCCGGCCTGCGCGTGCCCACCTCCAGCCCCGAGGCGATGCGCGTGGAAAACCGCCTGCCGGGCGCCGATGCCAACCCGTACCTGGCCATCGCCGCCAGCCTGCTGTGCGGCTACCTGGGCATGGTCGAGCGCATCGAGCCCAGCGCACCGGTGCAGGGCCGTGCCTACGAGCGGCGCAACCTGCGCCTGCCGATCACCATCGAGGACGCCCTGCAGCACATGGAAGACTGCGAGACCGTGCAGCAGTACCTGGGCAAGCAGTTCGTCCAGGGGTACGTGGCGGTCAAGCGTGCCGAACATGAGAACTACAAGCGCGTGATCAGCTCGTGGGAGCGTGAATTCCTGATGCTGAGCGTCTGACTTTTTCGCGGTACCTGTGGGAGCGGGTTTACCCGCGAATGCTGTGGTGCATTCAACGACGTATTCGCGGGTAAACCCGCTCCCACAGGGCACGAGCCCCTGCACCGAACTCCAAGAACAAGACCAACGAGGTGTCCCCATGCGTCATCTGCAAGCCCTGATCCCCGCCGCATTCACCCTGCTGTTCGCCACCACCACCCAGGCGACCCCCTCGGTCAGCGTGTACAACTGGACCGACTACATCGGCGACACCACCGTGGCCGACTTCCAGGCCAGCAGCGGGATCAAGGTGGTCTATGACGTGTTCGACTCCAACGAAACCCTGGAAGGCAAGCTGCTGGCCGGGCGCACCGGCTATGACGTGGTGGTGCCATCCAACCACTTCCTCGCACGCCAGGCCCAGGCCGGTGCCTTCCTGCCGCTAGACCGCAGCAAGCTGCCCAACTGGCAGCACCTGGATCCCAAGCTGCTCAAGCAGCTTGAACAGAACGACCCGGGCAACCAGTACGCCGTACCCTACCTGTGGGGTACCAACGGCATCGGCTACAACATCGACAAGGTCAAGGCGGCCCTGGGCGTCGACCATATCGATTCATGGGCGGTGCTGTTCGAGCCCGAGAATCTGAAAAAGCTCAAGCAGTGCGGCGTGGCGTTCATGGACTCGCCCGACGAACTGTTCCCGGCCGTGCTCAACTACCTGGGCATGGACCCGCGCAGCGAAAAACCGGCCGACTACGCCAAGGCGGAAGCCCGCCTGCTCGAACTGCGCCCCTACATCACCTACTTCCACTCCTCCAAGTACGTTTCCGACCTGGCCAATGGCGATGTCTGCGTGGCCTTCGGCTACTCCGGCGACGTGTTCCAGGCCGCCAACCGCGCCGTGGAGGCGAAAAACGGCGTAAAAGTCGCCTACAGCATTCCCAAGGAAGGCAGCAACCTGTGGTTCGACCTGCTGGCCATCCCCAAGGACGCCAACAACCCCGAACAGGCCCTGGCGTTCATCAACTACCTGCTCGATCCCAAGGTGATCGCCAAGGTCAGCGCCACGGTCGGATATGCCAACGCCAACCCCGATGCCCAGGCCTACATGGACGCGTCGCTGGTGAAAAACCCCGAGATCTACCCACCCCAGGACGTGCTGGACAAGCTGTACATCTCCAGCACGCCGAGCCCGAAGATCATGCGCGTCATGACCCGTTCCTGGAGCAAGATCAAGTCCAACCGCTGAGTCGAGAACGCCCATGTCTTTCACTACCCAACACACCGCTTCGTACTATGCCGCCACGGCACGCGATGCAGCGCCCTATCCCAGCCTGGACGGCGAACTGAGCGCCGATGTGTGCGTGGTCGGCGGCGGGCTGACCGGGGTCAATACCGCCCTGGAACTGGCCGAACGCGGGCTCTCGGTGGTGCTGCTTGAAGGCCGGCGCATCGGCTGGGGCGCCAGCGGCCGCAACGGCGGCCAGTTGATTCGCGGCATCGGCCATGACGTCAGCGGCTTTGCCCGGCATGTCGGCCAGGACGGCGTGCAGTACCTGAAACAGGCCGGCATCGATTCGGTAGCGCTGGTGGCCAGCCGCATCGCCCAGTACGGCATTGCCTGCGACCTGCGCTGGGGCTTCTGCGAACTGGCCAATACCCCAGCGCAGTTCGCCGCATTCAAGGACGAACAGGACGACCTGGCCGCACTCGGTTATCGCCCTGAAACCCGCCTGGTCAGTGCCGACCAGCTGCATGAAATCGTCGCCAGCAAGCAGTACGCCGGCGGCCTGGTGGACATGGGCTCGGGCCACCTGCACCCGCTTGACCTGGTCCAGGGCGAAGCCCGCGCCGCCCACGGCCTGGGCGTACGCATCTTCGAGCAGAGCCCGGTGCTGCGCATCGAGCACGGCCCCCGCGTGACCCTGCACACAGCCCGTGGCAAGGTGCGGGCAAGCAGCCTGGTGCTGGGCTGCAACGCCCACCTCGATGAACTGGAACCACGCCTGAGCGGCAAGGTGCTGCCGGCCGGCAGCTACGTGGTGGCTACCGAGCCATTGCCCGAGTCACTGGCCAGCAGCCTGATCCCGCAGAACATGGCGCTGTGCGACCAGAAAGTCGGCCTGGACTACTACCGCCTGACGGCAGACCGGCGCCTGCTGTTCGGCGGCGCCTGCCACTATTCCGGCCGCGCCCCCAAGGACATCGCCGCCTACATGCGGCCCAAGGTGCTGAAGGTGTTCCCGCAGCTGGCCAACGTGCGTATCGACTACCAGTGGGGCGGCATGATCGGCATCACCGCCAACCGCTTCCCCCAGGTCGGGCGCCTCAGCCAGCACCCCAACGTTTACTACGCCCAGGGCTATTCCGGGCATGGGCTGAACGTGACGCACTGGACGGCGAAACTGCTGGCCGAAAGCATCGCGCTCGGCCACAGCCAGGGGCTGGACGTGTTCAGCGCCGTGCCACACCTGACATTCCCCGGCGGCAAGGCACTGCGCTCGCCGCTGCTGGCGCTGGGGATGTTGTGGTATCGACTGCGGGAGGTGCTGGGTTGATGTGGCAGAGGGCTTGCCTGCGAATCGGAAGTTAAAGGAAATTTTTTAAAAAATTCTGTAATTAACTGTTTTTAAAGGACTTTCAAAAATCAGACAAAGGACTCAAAGAATAACCTGCAACCCTTTGTTTTTAATGATATTCAGCAGCTTCAAAGCCGGTCCTCACCGTACCTCCACCCGCCTGCAACGCCCGGCAGAGCAGACCCAGAAAGACTTTGCCCGCGAATCGCAGCACTTCTGCTCCTTAACGGGCATAGTTTTCCAAGGGCGGCAGAAACTGAAAAGCCAGCGAGGTCCCAAGACACTGTAGGAATTTGCGCGCCTGGGAACATTACCGCAGCCAATTCCCACTACAGATTGAACCAGCCCACTGGCCAACTGTCGCGCACCTGCTAGCGTTGTTCTGGCCGACCTATCATGGATGCATCTTCATCATGAAATCATTGCCCCGCATTACCCTGTTGTGCGCCGCACTGCTTACCATGGCCGCCTGCTCCAGCAATCGCGTGGACCCAAAGGACTACTCCGGCTTCCTCAAGGATTACAGCCGGCTGCAGGAAACCAAGAGCCCGTCGGGTGACCCGGTGATGCGCTGGATCGACCCCAAGGTCAACGTCAACCAGTACAGCCAGGTGTTCATCGAGCCCAGCCAGTTCTACCCCAGGCCGCAGCCGACGGCGGTCATCTCGGCGCAGACGCTGCAGGAAATCACCCGCTACTTCAACGAAGCGCTGCGCCGTGAAATGGGCAGCGTGGTACCGCTGGCCAAGGGCCCCGGCCCGGGCGTGATCGTGGTGCGCCCGGCCATTACTGCGGTGTCCACCAGCAACGAGGGCCTCAAGCCCTATGAGGTCATCCCTATCGCGCTGATTTCAGCCGGTGTGAACACCGCCATGGGCGGCCGTGACCAGGAGGTTGATGTCGGCGTGGAGGCTGCGTTCCTCGATGGTGCCAGCCAGAAAGTGCTGGCCCAGGTCGTGCGCAAGGGCACGGGGCAGGATCTGGAGAACAAGACCACGCAGCTGACCCTGAATGACGTCAAGCCGGTGCTGGATGGCTGGGCCAAGGACATGCGCGCGAGCTTCCTGGAAGCGAAGCAGAAAGCCCGCTAAAGCCTCACTGGTCCATGTAGGAGCGGCCTTGTGTCGCGATGGGGCGCGGAGCGGCCCCAGATCCACGTATTCAAGGTGAAATCGCTGGGGCTGCTTCGCAGCCCTTTCGCGACACAAGGCCGCTCCTACAGTTGACCGCGTCAGCATTCGACGAAGGCAACGGCCAGGCCGCCGCGCGAAGTCTCCTTGTAGTTGGCATGCATGTCCGCCCCGGTATCACGCATGGTGCGGATCACCCGGTCGAGCGAGATGAAGTGCTCGCCATCCCCCCGCAACGCCATCTGCACGGCGTTGATCGCTTTCACCGCAGCAATCGCGTTGCGCTCGATGCACGGCACCTGCACCAGGCCGCCAACCGGGTCGCAGGTCAGCCCAAGGTTGTGTTCCAGGGCAATCTCGGCGGCATTTTCCAATTGCGGCGGCGTAGCGCCCAGCACCTGGGCCAGGCCGGCAGCGGCCATCGAACAGGCCGAGCCCACCTCTCCCTGGCAACCAACCTCGGCTCCGGAAATCGAAGCGTTCTTCTTGCACAGGATGCCGACCGCCGCTGCCGCCAGCAGGAAGTCCACCACGTCCGCGTCGCACGCGCCCGGGTTGAACTTCATGTAGTAGTGCAGCACCGCCGGAATGATGCCAGCCGCACCATTGGTAGGCGCCGTGACCATGCGCCCGCCGGCGGCGTTCTCTTCATTCACCGCCAGGGCGAACAGGTTGACCCATTCCATGGCGCTGAGGGTGGAACCGATCACGTTGGGCTTGCCCAGTTCCTGCAGGCTGCGATGCAGCCGCGCCGCGCGGCGCTTGACGTGCAACCCGCCCGGCAGGATGCCTTCGTTGCGCAGGCCGTTGTCGACGCATTCACGCATGGCGCCCCAGATCCGCAGCAAGCCCTCGCGTACCTCGGCCTCCGGGCGCCAGGCACATTCGTTGGCCATCATCAGCTGCGCCACGTTCAAGCCATGGGCCTTGCACAAGGCCAGCAACTGCGCGGCACTGTCGAACTCGTACGGCAGCACCACCGCATTCGCTTCGACGGCTGGCGCATCGATCTCGGCTTGCTCGACGATAAAGCCACCGCCCACCGAATAGTAGGTCTGGCGCAACAGGCTGCCCTGCCCGTCCATGGCTTCCAGGCTCATGGCATTGGGGTGGTACGGCAGGTTCTCGTCGAGCAGCAGCATGTCGCGGCTGTACTCGAATTCCAGCGGGTGGCTGCCATCGAGCATCAGGCAGTGCTCCTGCATCACCTGGCCAATGCGCGACTCGATGGTGGCCGGGTCGATACGGTCCGGCCACTGCCCCATCAGGCCGAGCAGGCAGGCGCGATCGGTGGCGTGACCAACCCCGGTGGCCGACAGCGACCCGTACAGCCGCACCTCGACACGGCTTGCCCGGGCCAGCAGCCCCTGTTCGCGCAGGGCCTGGGCAAAGGTAGCCGCCGCCCGCATCGGGCCGACGGTGTGGGAACTGGACGGCCCGATGCCGATTTTGAAAAGGTCGAAAACACTGATAGCCATGCTAATGCCTGACCGTGCCCGGGTATGAAGCCGCAGCACGGTTATCTGGAGAAATTGAGCGGTATTGCGATTTTGCGCGATACTGCCGCGCTGGCTCATGGATGACCAACGAAACTTCCTAAGCAAGGCTTTAGTGGTACTAAACGATGCGACGACAACTCAATGGCCAGACATTCGTCTGGCTACACGTGTTCGCCTGTGCGGCCCGGCACTTGTCCTTCACCCGCTGTGCCGAAGAGCTGCACATCACCCCGGGCGCCGTCAGCCAACAGATGCGCCAGCTGGAGGAACGCCTGGGCTATCGGCTGTTCCTGCGCCGGGCGCGCGGTGTGGAACTGAGCGCCGAAGGGCAACGCCTGGCGCAGACGGTGACCGAAGCCTACGGCAGCATCGAAGCGGAACTGCTGCGCCTGGACGCGGGGGAAATCCGCGGCACCTTGCGCCTGCGCTCGATCCCGTCGTTCCTGGCCAAATGGCTCACGCCTCGCCTGCCGCGCTTTCAGCAACGCTACCCGGACATCGAGCTGCGCCTGGTGGCCGAAGACAGTGCCCAGGCGTTGACCCCGGGCGATTTCGACCTGGCCATCGACCTGAACGATGGCAGCTACCCCGGCATGCTCTCGACGCCGCTGCTGGACGAGCAGATCTTCCCCGTGTGCTCCCCCACCTTGCTGCGCGGGCGCCCGCCGCTGCACGGGCCGGCAGACCTGGCGCACTACCCGCTGCTGCACGACATCACGGCCTGGCGCGGCAGTTCGGAATATGCCGAATGGGAGTTCTACCTGGAGGGCATCGGCGCCGCCGGCCTGGATGTGCGGCGCGGGCATACCTTCAACCGCAACCACCTGACCATCGAGGCGGCGATTGCCGGCATTGGCGTGGCGATTGCCCGGCGCACGCTGCTCAACGACGAACTGGAGCGCGGGGCGCTGATCGTGCCGTTCGGGGTGCCGATCGCCAATCACAAGCGCTATGTGGTGCATTACCCGCCGGGCGGGCTGAACCAGCCGGGGGCGCGGGCGGTGCATGACTGGCTGGTGGAGGAAGCGCGGGGGTTCAGGGAGTTGCACCCGCTGAACAAGGACTAGGCCAGCCAATTGCGCTTGCACGCTGCAAATGACTCATTGAATTGGCAGGGACCCTGTGGGAGCGGCTTTAGCCGCGAACACCGGCACAGCCGGTGCCATGCACCGCGTTGGATTCTTCGCGGGTAAACCCGCTCCCACAGGGTGCGCAGAGCGCTTGCGAGATCTGTGCGTCAGTAGGCCTGCTTGCCGGTAAAGGCGCTAAGTGTGCGCACCAGAATCACGAAATCCAGCCACAGCGACCAGTTGTTGATGTACTCGATGTCCGAGTCCACCCGCTGGATCATCTGCTCGATATCCCTGGTCTCGCCCCTGAACCCACGCACCTGCGCCAGTCCGGTCATGCCAGGCTTGATATTGTGGCGGGCAAAGTAGTCGACGATGTCCTGCGAATACAGCGTGTCATGCTGCAAGGCATGCGGCCTTGGCCCGACCAGCGACATCTCCCCGGTCAGCACATTGAACAACTGCGGCAGTTCATCCAGGCTGGTGCGGCGGATGAAGGCGCCGACCCGGGTCAGCCGCGGGTCATTCTTCTGCGCCTGCCTGACCACGCCCTCTTCCGGCTGATGGACATGCATGCTCCTGAACTTCCAGATGCGGAACGCTTCCCCGGTCCAGCCGGTGCGTTCCTGGCGGAAGAACACCGGGCCGCGGCTATCGAGCTTGATGGCCAGCGCAACGGCAAGCAACACCGGCGATGCCAGCAGCAGGATCAGCGCCGCCAACACCCTGTCCTCGAGGTTCTTCAGGAACAGGCTCATGCCCGTCAGCGGTGTTTCCGACAAGGTCAGCACGGGAATGCCGGCAATTTCCCGCACGCTGTGGTTGATCAGGCGCAACGAGAAGATATCCGGCACCCAGTTCACCGCAATGCACTTGTCGAGCAACTTGAAATACACATCATTGATGACCTCGGAACCACCCAGTGGAGTCACCAGGTACACCGTGCGGATGCCGTAACGGGCCACGACATCGTCGAGCTCGGCAACATGCCCGAGTACTGGCATGCGCTGCTTGCCGTCGGCGCTTTCGCGCCCCGGCTCATCGGCGCTGTCGATCAGCACGCAGCCCAGCACACGCTCGCCGAACCAGGGGTTGTTGCTGATTTTCTGGTACAGGAAGTTGGCCAGGTCACCGGCGCCGATGATCAGGGCGTTGTCCAGGCGGGCATGGGCGGTGAAGCGCTTTTGCAATTCACGCACGGCAAAGTGCAGGAACAACTGGGCGATGTAGCCAATGATGAACAACTGCACCACCAGCAGACGCGAATAGGTTTCGCTCTGCTTGGCCAGGAAGGCCATGACCACAAGGAAGCAAAAGGTTGCCGACCAGGCCTTGAACAGCCGAAAAGCCTTGATGGAAAGGCCAACGTTGGTACGGTAGATCGCATAATGATCGTAGATGACGGCCAGGGCGCCAACCAGCAACAGCAGCATGATCACGTAATCGGAGGTGATGTAGCCAAACTGGTCGTAGATCAGGTACCAGGCAATACCGGTGACTGCAATCCCATCGAGGCCGGCCTGAATGGCGTTACTTACGCTGCTTCTTCTCTGCAGCAAGGAACGACTGCTTCTGGGCTCGAGAACCATTTCAGACCTCATCAATTTGCGCGCAGCAAGTGCCTTCCACAAACCAGCAAGACTTGACAACGGCTCATGCAAAGCCCGTGAAGCGAAATCCTGCAGCCCCAACCCATTGATCTCACTGTAGCAGCCATCCGCCATCAGTGTGCGCGGATTCTGCCGCTCATACGGGGTGTCTGGCCGCCCCTCCGTCGCGGCGGTACAGCAAGGTACGCAGCAGGAACAACGGGTTACCCACCACATAACGCATGAACAAACGCTTCGGCTCGCGCAACAGTCGGTACAGCCACTCCCCGCCCAACCGCCGCAACCACTCGGGCGCCCGGCTGACCTTGCCGCCGAGAAAATCCAGGATCGCGCCGCCGCACACAATCAGGCACGGCCCGCCAGTTGCTGCCAGCCTTGCCGCCACAACCTCCTGCCTGGGCATGCCCATGCCCAGCACGATCAGCTCCGGTTGTTGCTCCCTGGCCAGTTGCAGGTAGGTATCGACGCTGGCAAAGCCATCGTGGACCGACACTGGCACCACCCCGAACATGGCTGTGCTGCGCTGCACGGCCTGGTCCAGGTAAGGTTGCCGGGTGCCCCAGAACGCGACCCGCCGCCCACGGTAGGCGGCCAGGAGCCGAGGAATGAAGTCGGTGCCATTCATGTTGAGCCCCGGTTCAAGCCCCAGCCGGCGATACAGGATCGCCATGCCGGAACCGTCGCGCAGCAGCACGTCGGCCGCCGACAATGCCTGGTGGCAGGCGCCATCGCGCACCACCAGGTTCATTGCATGGGCATTGACGAAGCCCAGCACGGTCGCGGCTTCCGGGGCGCTCAGCCTGTCCAGCAGGCGCTGCGCGGCAGTGGCATCCACCACCACTTCCAGCTTGCCGACAAGGGTGTTCCAACGTTTCTGCCATTCAGCCATCAGTCTTCATCCCGTTTCGAACGTACCCATTCAACCTGGCGCTTGATCAGGAACCCCAGATACAAGGGGACCTTCCTTGCGGCGTAAAACGGCGCGTACAGCAGCACGGAAAACGGGATCAGTTCGCGACAGAAGCGCGCCCAGGCCAGTGCGACGGCAAGGCCGAGCAATGCCAGCGCGCAAAGGGCGATCCAGGCAGGTGCCGCCAGGCCGAACAGCAGGTACGCCAGCCAGGCCACCAGGTTGAGCCCGAGCAGGCTCAGCACCAGCAACGCCAGGGGCGGCACCAGCAGGTCCAGGGTCATGGCCAGCAAGCTGCCGTTACGCTGGGTGACTGCGGCCAACGCACGCCTGGGCGCATCGGCCAGCATCAGGCTCAGGTGCCCATGCTCCCAGCGGGTGCGCTGGCTACCCAAGCCTTGCTGGCTGGCAGGGAACTGGCTGCTGACCACGGCCTCGGGGCAGAACACTGGCGGCTTGCCCTGCTGGCACAGGTCCAGGCCCAGTTTCACATCCTCCACCAGATGCCCGTTGGCCAGGTCGATCAAGGCCAGGTCACGCCAGCCGAACGCCATGCCGGCGCCCATCAACTGGCAAGGCAGGCCCAGCCGTGCCCAACCACGCGGGCGCACCAGGTTCTTGACCCGCCAGGCGAACTCGGCAACCTGCACTGCCAGCCCGGCCCCTGCCGATGCGTGCATCAGGTACAGCGCCTGCACCGGGCGAGCGACCTCGCGGTAGCGCCGCGCCAGGTGCTCGATCGCCCCCTCATCCACCTGGCAGTCGGCATCCACCACGATCACCACCTCGGGCGGCTGGCTGGCCAGGTGGCGCACGCCAAAATCCAGGGCGTAGCCCTTGCCGCGCAACCGCGCATCGCGGCGCTCCACCACTTCGGCACCGGCCTCGCGCGCCAGTTGCGCGGTGTCGTCAGTGCAGTTGTCCGCCACCACCAGCAAGCGGTCGCCTGGCCGCAACTGCGGGGCAATGCTTGCCAGCGTGGCACGAATCATCGAGGCCTCGTCATGGGCTGGCACCAGCACTGCCACCTGCGGACGAGCGTTGTTGCCCAACGGCTGCGCGCGCGCTGGCAGGCAAGCCATCAGCACCTGCACCAACAGCAGCAGCACCGGCAACAGGGCGATGGCCGCCAGCGTGCCCAGTAACCAAGCCAATACACTCATCATGCGGATGCCTTGAAATAGCTGGCCAGCCTGGCCGCTTCGGTATCGATGTCATGCCGTTGCAGCACACGCTGGCGGGCTGCCTCGCCCATGCGCTGCAGCGCTTCGGCAGGTTGCGCCAGGCAGTCGGCCATGGCCGCCGCCAGCTCGTCCACGGCGCCGGCAGGGAACAACCAGCCGTTCTCGCCCGGCCGCACCAGCTCGGGAATACCTGCCACATAGGTGGTCAGTACTGGCCGGCGCAAGGCCATGGCTTCCATGATCACCACCGGCAACCCCTCGGCAAAGCTGGGCAGCACCAGCGCACGCGCCGCAAGGATTTCCTCGCGCACCTGTGCGCTGCTGATCCAGCCAGTGATGCGCACCTGCTGCTGCAAGCCATGCCGGGCAATCAACGCCTCGATCTGCCCACGCATTTCACCGTCGCCGGCCAGCACCAGCTCGAAGGCGATCGCCCGGGCGGCAAGTACCCGCGCGGCCTCGAGCAACAGCAGCTGGCCTTTCTGTTCGCACAGGCGACCGACGCACACCAGGCGTGGCGCCGTGGGCACGCCGACCGGCGCCACCTCATGGAAGCTGCGCTCGAGGCCGCAATGCACCACCTTCACCTTGGCCCAGTGGTCGTGCGCCACCCAGCGAAACAACTGGCTGCGCCCGTACGAGCTGACCGCCGCGACAAATGCGGCACGCCGCACCTTCTCGCCCATGTGCAGGAACTGCGGTTTGTCGAACTCTTCCGGCCCGTGCACGGTAAAGCTGTAGGCTGGCCCGCCCAGCACGTTGGCCAGCATCACCACCTCGGTGGAGTTGGTGCCGAAATGCGCATGCACATGTTTTGCTTCGCCAGCCTTCAACCACTGCAGTACCTGGCAGGCCTCGGCCAGGTAGACCAGGTGGTAGGGCCAGGCGCGGTCGGCCCGCAGGCCAAGGCGCATGGCCAGCCAAAGCGCCTGGAAGAACCGGCGCGGCTGTGCGCGCAGCACTTGCCAGGACGGTGCCAGCAAGCCCTTGACGCCACGTTGCAGCACATAGCGGGTCCTGGCCTGTTCGCTCGAGTCCTCGGCATCCTGCAACTCGGCGTCCCACCCGCGCAGGGCAATACGCTGCACCTCTACCCCCTGGCGCTCCAGCGCCAGGATCTCGCGGCGGATGAAACTGTGGCTGACCTTCGGGTACTGGTTTATGAAATAAGCAATGCGCATAGGAATCCAGATCAAGACCCGCGTAATGAACCTTCAGGCCTGCCGTGGCAGGGCCGGCCGTTACTTCAGGCTGTCGATTACCGGCGGCCGGCGCCCCGCCGATGCCACCTCGTCAGGTGCATCCTCCTGTTTCCCTTGTAGTCCAAGGTTGTGACCGCTGCCTGGCAACGTGGCCTGCAAGCGGGTGAAAACATCGTCGAGCAACGCCTGGCGGCGGCGGTACATCGCCCGTTTCTTCGCCGGGATGTCCTGTTCCGCCCGCTGTACCGCGGCCAGCGGGAGGGCGAAGAAATCCGCATGGTTCGACGCAGTAGCGCCGTGCTCCAGCCAGATCACGTCATAATTGGCCGCCAGGTCCTGGCCTTTGTCGTTGCCGAAATAAGCGTGCCGATGGTGGCGGCAGGCGTCACTGACGGCATACAGGTGTGCCACGCCCAGGGTCCTGGCCAGGCACTTCAATGCCTCGAGCAGCAGGCTGCGTGGGCGCAACCCTTCGAAGTCCTTGGTCAGGTCGCGGTAGATGGCCAATGAGGTTTCGCTGTCGACACCCTTGTGGATGCCCTGCACGGCACCGATGAACAGGCAAAGCTCGCCCTGGCTGCGACACAGGCTGAACGCCAGGGATGCCACGCGCAGTTCGCCCTGGAACAGGTTCAATACCAACTCGCCTTCGCGCTTGAACCAGATCGGCCGGTCCAGCACCAGGCGGCAGCCCGGCGAATGGCTGGACAGCTCGCACAGCGTCAGGCTTTCGTCCCGCCCCAGCAGCAACAGCGCCGGAAACTGCCCGGCCAGCACTTCGAAGTGCGAAGCCAGCACCTCCAGGCGCTGCGGGGCTTCCCAGCATTTGCTGAGGTAAGGCCACTGCACGACACCGATGCAATCCACCCCCAGCCGCTGCAAACCTTGCGGGCCCAGCGTCGCCGTCATGCGCTGCAGGAACGCATTCAGCTCAGGCCATTGCCTGGCAATCTGCAGCGTCAACTTGCGCTTGTTGTTCAGCGCCCGCAACGAGTAGCCCGGTTGCAAGGTAAACACGCTTTTCACGATCATGCCGAGCATCATGGGCCTCTTTCTCATAGAACTGCACATAACTTATTGAATTAGCAGGGGCCCTGTGGGAGCGGACTCCTTGTCACTTGTACTCGATCAACGTCGATTTGCCGGCCGCGATGCGGTGGCGCAAGAACTTCAGTTGCCCGAGCATTTCCGGGAACTTGCCCAATACCAGGAACACCGCCTGTAGCCAGTTCTCCCGCACCGACTTGCCGCCACGGCGGGCCAGGCGTACGGCCTGCAGCGGGTAGACCAGCAGCAACAGCAGGCTCCAGCCGCCCAGCAGCAGGCAGGCCAGCACGGTCACCACGGGGATGCCCAGGCCCCACAGCCAGGCCCGGCGCGATTCGCGAAGCCAGTGCCGCTCGGGCGGCTGACCATGCAGGTAGGCCCCTTCGGCATAGGCGTGGCCAGCGCGCAGGCTACGCCGCCACCATTGGCTGAAACGGGTCATGGCGGCGTCGTGCAGGGTCATCTCGGCGTCAAGGCGCCAGACTTTCCAACCCTTTGCCCGCAGGCGCACGCACAGTTCGGGCTCTTCTCCGGCGATCAACTCGGGGCGAAAGCCGCCGACCGCGGCAAAGGCATCTACCCGCATCAGGGCATCGCCACCGCAGGCCTTGGCCTCGCCGATGGGGGTGTCCCACTCCAGGTCGCACAACAGGTTGTACACCGACCGCTGCGGGAAGCGCTCGCGTCGGCGGCCACACACCACTGCCACGTCGGGATGGTCGTCGAGAAACGCCTGCGCCGCGGGCAGCCAGCCGCTATTCACCTCGCAATCGCCATCGACGAACTGCACCAGTTGCATCGACGGCAGCCGCCGCTGCAAGGCGAAAAAGCCTTCGTTACGGGCGCGTGCGGCAGTAAACGGGGTGCCCAGGTCCAGCGCCAGTACCTCTACCCCCAAGCTGCGGGCCAAGTGCAGTGAACCATCGGTGGAGCCCGAATCGACGTACATGACCTTGTCCGCCCCCTGCTGCAGCGAAATCAGGCAACGTTCCAGGCGCTGGCCTTCGTTGCGGCCAATCACCACCACACCGACCCCGCTCGCCATGGGCCTCACTCGACGGGCGCCGTGGCGGCCGGTTGCCTGGCCTTGATGATGGCCGGCACCCCCACCGCCAGCGAATTGTCCGGCACATCCACCAGCACAACGGCATTGGCACCGATGATCACGTCGTTGCCGATACGGATGCTACCGAGCACCTTGGCCCCGGTGCCGATATCGACGTTGTTGCCGAACACCGGTGCAATCGGCTCGTTGACATTCTTCAGGCCAACAACCACCCCATTGCGGATGCGGCAGTCATCGCCAAAGCGGGCATAGCCGCTGATGACGATGCCGCCGAAATGGTCGATGACGAAGTTGCGGCCGATTACCACTTCGCACGGCAACTCCACACCCGTGATGATCTGCACGAACTTGAACAGGACCTTGTAGATGAGCGAAAACAGCTTGCGCAGCAGTGCCGGGCGCACCCCATAGCGCCAGCGGCCGAAGCGGTACACCAGCAGTACCCAGAAGCCCTGGGCGCCCCAGTCGCCACCGTGGGCACGCAGGTCGGCACGTATATTCTCGAACATGGCTCCACCTACCTTGTCGGTTGGCTGGCGTACCGGGTCTTGAACAACAGAGACCAGGTCGCCCGGCAGTGACGCCAGCAGGCCTGTATCGCGCCCCGGCCGCGTCGTTTCAACAGCGCCTTGAGTGCCAGCACCAGGTCGCCCAAGGTGACCAGCAGCATGTGCAGGGCCAGGCCCGCCAGCCCGTGATGCTTGCGAAAGTACAGCAGCTCGCTTTCGATCTGGTATGACGAGATCTGCCGGCTGGCCACCTCAAGTTCGGCCACCGACCTGGAGCTTTCCCCACCGATGTGCACCACCGTGGTATGCGGGTAGAACACCACCTTCCAGCCGGCCGCCTTCACCCGCTTGCAGTGGTCGACCTCTTCGTAATAAAGAAAGTAGCGCGGGTCGAACAGGCCCACCTGGTCGAGCACTTCGCGGCGCACCAGGTAGAAGCAGCCAGGCAGCCAGTCGCACTCGCGGACCGAGGCGTGGTCCCAGTTCATTTCGTCGACCATCTTCAGGCCGGGGAACAAGCGCCCCAGCCCGGTACGCCCGACGAACACGTTGAGCGGTGTGGGGAAGTAGCGGCAACTGGGCTGCAGGTCGCCGTCGCGGCCCTCCAGGCGCACCCCCAACACCCCGCACTCCGGGTGGGTTTCCATGTAGTCGAGGGTTTTCTGCAGGGAATCGGCGGCGACGAAGGCGTCGGTGTTCAGCAGCAAGGCGTACTTGCCCTTCAGGTGCTCCAGCAGCTGGTTGTTGGCCCGGCCGAACCCCACGTTCTGCCTGTTGCTCAGCAGCAGTGCCTGCGGGCACACCTCGGCCATGCGCTGCAGCGAGTCATCGACCGAGGCATTGTCCACCACCAGGTAGCTGGCCAGCCGTTCGCTGTCGGCCCGGCGCAGCGCATCGAACATCGGCTGCAGCAGCCTGGCCGTGTTGAAGTTGACCACCATGACGTCCACAGGTTTGCTAGCCATTGTTGCCATCCCTCGAAGAAGTCCCCGCGCCTTTGCAGCATCAGCACAACATTCGTCACACCACGGCTTCCCTGGCCGCGCTCATCCTGGCATCGAGGTGGTCGGCCAGGCGTACCGCAAACTGCAGCAGCGGCATGGTCGGGTTGGAGGCACCGCCCGTGGCAAAGATGCTGCTGCCGGCGATATAAAGGTTTTCGGTACCGAACACCCTGCAGTTGGTATCGACAACACCGAACTGCGCCGACGACGCCATGCGCGTGGTACCCATGTGGTGGGCATGTGGCGACAGCTTCAGCGGTATCGAGGTGTCATAAACGAAGTCATTGAGCTTGATGAAGCCCAGGTTCATGTCCGCCCACTGCTTGGCCAGTTCGCTGCCAATGCACTTGATGGTGTGCCGGTCATCAGCGCTCAGAGCCCAGTTGACATTGACCTTGGCCACGCCCAGTGCGTCCTTCTCGTCCAGCAGCGAGATGCGGCTGCGCAGGTTGGGGAACTGCTCGATCATGGTGCTGATGACACCGTCACCGGGGCAACTGAACTTGGTCACGAAGGCGATCTTGCCGGCTACCCCCATGTCGCAGGCCAGATTCTCCAGAAAATGCTTCACCTCGGCAGTACGACCATAGGTTTGCACATCGGCCAGCAAGGCAGCCCTGACATTGCCTTTACCTGCCTTGTATTCGTCAACGAAGGCATCGGTGGTGTAGTACTCGCGCGGCTCGGGGGCCAGCCCGGACTTGAGGATGAAGGAGCCAAGGTCAATGTTCAGATGCTCCATGAAACACCGGCCGACCAGCCCGTCCTTGCTCACGACCCCCGCCGCCAGCAACGACTCGCTGTTGAGCAGTTGCCGGGCATTCTCGATGGCACCGGTGGCCAGCACGAAGTTTCTCGCAACCAGGCGCTGGCGATTGCACGCGTAATCGGACAGTACGACTGCGGCCAGCTGGCCGGAGGCCTGGTCGAACTCCAGGTTCACGCAATTGCAGTTGATGAACACGTCCAGGCCTTGGGTCTGTTCCAGGGCTGTGGCGTACTTTTGCGCAAAACGCGTGGGCGGGCTGAGCAGAAAGCGGTCTGGCTCGAATTCTCCGCCGTCGAGGCCAGCATTCAACGCGTGAAAATCCGACCCGGGCGGCAGGTCGACGATATCCATTGCAACAGGCAGGTAGCTTGCTATCTCCGAATAGGGAATGGGCCAGCCAGGCAGGTCGCCAATAGGGGGAACGGCGAAGTCCGAGGGGCTGAACGGTCGGCAACGGCCGGCCCAATGGTTGGATGTGCCGCCCAGGTAACGCAGGCGAGCCTCCCCGGCGTACAGCTCCAGGCCAGTGGATGCACAGGCGTACAAAGCTTGCGAGTTCGCCGAATATTCACGCCCGCCACCCTCGGCAAGCAGTACGCTCCAGCCCGCGGCGGCCAGGCGCAGGCCCAGGGTAATGCCCGCGGGGCCGGCACCGATGATGCAGACATCGTAACTGTCGCGCAGGGCCTTCTGCTGTTGATAATCCTTGATCATGGGTGTTCGTTCCGGAAGTAGCGAGACGGCAATACCCAGCCGTTGATCACCACGAACCCGGGCCTGCCGGCAGGTTGGCTGGCAGCGGCTGGCGTAGCAGCGAACACCAAACCACCAACCCCCAGCAACACGCAACTCTGGAGAAACCCTCTACGACCCGTTTGCGCAGTACAAAAAGTAAGCTTCCCCATGACACAGTGACCTGCACCTTTGAAAGATTTACCCGACAAGCAGCATTACCGCCAGTCCCCGGGGCCAGCTTCACAATCGACGGCATGGCGTCGATCTCTGACCGATTGGCTAAAAGGTCACTATAGTTTCAATCAGCCACGATGCTAGCCGTTGCCCACCGACGCAAAGGTGCACATAGCCAATGCCTGAACATTTTCGTGCGTTGATCGTCATCCTGTTTCTGGCGAGCGTGGTCTTCCTGCTGGCGCGGCGGCCTGCCACCGACCTGGTCCCGCTCAGCGACTTCAAGCGCCGGCGCAACCTGTGGTTCCTGCTTACCCTGCTGGCGTTCTTCTCGCACAGCTTCTGGCTGTACCTGGGTGCTGGCGCCGTCATCCTGTACATCGCCGGGCGCCGCGAACACAACCCCATGGCGCTGTTCTACATGCTGCTGTTCCTGGTCCCGCCGGCTTCGGTGCAGGTGCCCGGGTTTGGCGTGGTCAATTACCTGGTCGACCTCAACCATATCCGCCTGCTGACCCTGTGCGTGCTGCTGCCGGCGGCACTGGCCCTGCGCCGGCAGGGCGACACCCTGCGCTTCGGCCGCACCTGGCCCGACAGGCTGTTGGCGGCCGGCCTGCTGCTGATGAGCGTGCTGTACCTGCGCGAAACCACCCTGACCGACACCCTGCGCCAGACGCTGTACCTGTATGTCGACGTGCTACTGCCGTATTACGTGGCCAGCCGTGGCCTGCGCCAGATCAGCGACTTCAAGGACACCCTGCTGGCCTTCGTGCTTGCCTCCTTCGTCCTGGCCCTGATCGGCGTGGCCGAGTACGTGCGCCACTGGCTGCTGTACAGCGCCCTGGTCGACGCCATGGGCGTGCCGTGGAGCATGTCCGGCTACCTGAGCCGTGGCGGTTCGCTGCGCGCCAGCGTCACCACCGGGCAGGCGATTGCCCTGGGCTATGTGATGAGCGTGGCCATCGGCCTGTTCCTGTTCGTCCAGGGTTACGTGCGCCGCCCCCTGCAGCGGGCGCTGGGCGCCCTGCTGCTGGCCGCCGGGCTGTTCGCGCCACTGTCCCGTGGCCCGTGGATCGGCGCCGTGGTCATCGTGGTGGTGTTCATCGCCCTGGGCAAAGGTGCGGTCAGGCGCCTGGCGCTGCTCGCCGTGGCAGGCGTGCTGGCCCTGCCCTTGCTGACCATCGTGCCCGGTGGCGACAAGGTACTGGACATGCTGCCGTTCATTGGCAACCTCGAGAAAGAGAACATCACCTACCGCGCAAGGCTGATGGACAACTCGTGGATCGTCATCCAGCGCAACCCGCTGTTCGGCTCGTTCGACTTCCGCAACACCCCGGAAATGCAATCGATGATCCAGGGTGAAGGCATCATCGACATCGTCAACACCTACATCAACCTGGCGCTACGGGTAGGGCTGGTCGGGCTTGGCCTGTTCGTGGCGTTCTTCGCCGCCGTACTGCACGGCATCCGCAAGGCCATGCGCAGTTTCCCTGACAAGGATGACGAACAACGCCAGCTCGGCCGGGCATTGCTGGCGACACTGATCGGCATCCTGGTGATCATCTTCACCGTCAGCAGCATCACCTTCATCCCGGTGGTGTACTGGACTGTCGCCGGGCTGGGCGTGGCCTACATCCAGATGGTCCGCAGGCTGCACAACAGCCAGGCCATCGCGCTGGCCGACCCCGGCCTTCAACCAAGGTGACACTTATGAGCTTGCTCCCCCTGCGCAGCCGGGGTTTTCAAACCCTGCTGCGGGTTTCGGCCATTGCCGGCCTGGCCTTGCTGCCGCTCACCGGCTGGGCATCAGCGTGGCAAGTCAGTGTCGATGAACAGAACGGCCTGCCCATGGTGACCCGCGGCGGTGGGCCGGTGATGAAAGCCAAGTTCGACTTCTGGGCAGCCAACTGGAGCTGGACCGGTTTCTCCACCACGTTCAAGGTCAATGGCCCCTACCACTACATGCTGCAGGGCAAGAACAAGGAGCTGGACTTCGACCTGGCGGCGGATATCCGCAAGGAGCAGGCGCAAACCCTGAGCTGGGCCTTCGACCTCGACGCCCATAGCCGCCAGGCCGGGGTGATGGGCGGCGGCATGGTGTTCGAGTTCGACCCTGCGCAAATTGCCGGCGAGATGGGCGCCCCGCAGCTGCTGCCCGGCAACCGTGGCTGGTCGTGGGGCAAGGCTGACCAGGGCCGGCGCATCGAAATGCGCTTCGACCCGCCGCTGACCAAGGTGTATTTCGAGCGCGGCAACCCGTCCGAACTGCGTGCGTTCATCTACAGCGACCCGATCAACGCCGGACAGCAGCAGATCAAGGCGATGCTGAACATTACCGGCGACATTGAGCTGGGGCCCACGCCCAGCGAACGCTTCGGCCTGGCCGACCCCGCCGGTTGGCCCGACGACCAACTGGACTGGCGCACCTCGCCAGTGGACCTGTCATTCCTCAACGCTGCGGAAAAGCCTGCCGGCAAGCACGGCTTCGTCAAGGCCGTTGGCGAGCAATTGATGTTCGAAAACGACACCCCGGTGCGCTTCTGGGGCACCAACCTGTCCGCCTATTCACTGTTCAAGAGCCCCGACGAAGAAATCCGCCAACAGGCCAAACGCCTGTCGGCACTGGGTTTCAACCTGGTGCGTTTGCACCACCACGACTCGCCCTGGGTCAGCCCTAACGTGTTTGGCGACGGCACCCTGGTGCGCGATACCCAGCAGCTCAGTGTCGAATCGCTGCGCAAGCTGGACCTGTGGATCAAGGCGCTCAAGGATGAAGGCATCTATATCTGGCTGGATCTGCACGTGCAGCGGGCGCTTACCGCCAATGACAACATCGATGACTTCAAGGAACTGGCCAAGGGCGAGAACCACGTCGACCTGAAGGGTTACGCCTATGTGAACCGCAGTATCCAACAAGCGATGAAACGCTTTGCCGAGCAGTACCTGACCCATGTGAACGAATACACCGGCCTGGCCTACAAGGACGACCCGGCCATCGCTGCCGTACTGCTCACCAATGAGAACGACCTCACCCAGCATTATGGTAACGCCCTGATGCCGAACAAGGATGTGCCGCACCACAGCGAGCGCTACATGGAAGCGGCCAAAGCCTTCGCCAAACAATACGACCTGCCCACCGACCTCACCTGGCGCGCCTGGGAGCATGGCCCTTCGAAGCTGTTTCTCAACGACCTGGAACAGCGCTTCAACGCCGACATGATCGCCCACCTGCGCGGCCTCGGCGTGAAAGTACCGATTGCCACCACCAGTACCTGGGGCGGCAATGGCCTGAGCGCGCTGCCGGCACTGACCGCAGGCGATGTCATCGATGCCCATGCCTACGGTGCCAATGGCCAACTGGAGAAGAACCCGTTGACCAGCGACGGCATGATCGACTGGCTCGCCGCCGCCCAGGTAGTCGGCAAGCCGCTGACCGTCTCCGAGTGGAACGCCGAACCCTTCCCGCTGCCCGACCGCCACTCGCTGCCGCTGTACGTGGCCGGCACCGCCGCCCACCAGGGCTGGGACGCCATGCTGCAGTACGCCTACAGCCAGCAAGCCTTCAACCCAGGCTGGCGCACGGCGGACAACTGGCACGCGTACAACGACCCGGCGATGATCGCCACCCTGCCCGCTGCCGCCCTGCTCTATCGCCGCGCGGACGTGAAGCCGGCCACTACCCGCTATGTGTTCGCGCCGACGCCCGCCACCCTGTACAACCAGGAGATCACCCCGCGCACTTCAGCGCTGCTGCGCACGGCCATGGAAAAGGGCCAACTGCAGATCGCCCTGCCACAGACGCCGGAGTTGCCCTGGCTGAAGCCCGCCGCCATCCCTGCCGGTGCGCAGGTACTGCAAGACCCGGGGCAGTCCTTGCTGCCAGCCGACGCCACGCAAGCGCTCAGCGACACGGGCGAGCTCAAGCGCAACTGGCAACAGGGCATCTATACCATCGACACACCGTTGACCCAGGCCGCCACCGGCTGGCTGGGAGGTCGCTCGATCAGCCTGGGCGCCATCCAGGTGCAAGCACGAACGCCGTATGCCAGCGTCGTGGTGCAAAGCCTGGACGGCAAGCCCCTGGGCCAGTCACGCGAACTGCTGCTGTCGCTGGGTACCCGTGCCGTGCCCAAGGCCGATTACAAGACACCGTTCAACGTCGAGCCGCTTGCCGGCACCTTGAGCATCAAGGCGCCTGCTGGCCTGAAACTGTTCGCCCGGGATGCGCAGGCGCAGTTGAAACCGTTGCCGATGGCTTACCAGGATGGGCGCTACAGCATCACGTTCGATGGCAAGTACATGTCCAACTGGCTGTTCTTGAAATAGGGTATATGGCCATCTACCCTCACCACAGACCTGTAGCTGAAAAGCGCGGCTGTACAACAGCAGAGTCCGGGAGGCATGGATGAAGTTTCTGGTTGTCGGTGGCGCAGGCTACATTGGCTCGCACATGGTCAAGCACTTGCTCGGCGCGGGCCATGAGGTGGTGGTGGCGGACCTGGTCTCGCCCGGCCCCGGCGTGCAGTGGGCGAAACTGGACATCGCCGACGAACCCGCGCTGGATGTGCTGTTCGGGGTTTGCCGTTTCGACGCTGTGTTCCACTTTGCCTCGTTCATCCAGGTGGGCGAGTCGGTCAGCGTGCCCGGCAAGTATTACCAGAACAATGTCTCGGCTACCCTTTCCCTCCTGCAGGCCATGGTGAATGCCGGTATCAGGCACCTGGTTTTTTCTTCCAGTGCAGCCGTTTACGGCAACCCACAGTATGTGCCGATCGACGAAGCGCATGCCAAGGGGCCGATCAACCCGTATGGGCTGAGCAAATGGATGGTCGAGCAGATTCTCGAGGACTTCGACCGGGCCTACGGTTTGAAGTCGGTATGCCTGCGTTACTTCAACGCAGCGGGAGCAGACCCGGAAGGCCGGCTGGGAGAGCGCCATGACCCGGAAACCCACCTGATCCCGTTGATCCTGCAGGCCGCTTCGGGCCGGCGTGATGCGGTAACGGTATTTGGCCGCGACTACGACACACCGGATGGTACCTGCATACGCGACTATGTGCATGTGGCCGACCTGGTGGCGGCCCATGCACTGGCGGTGGATTACCTGCTGGCGGGTGGCGAGCGAACCGCGTTCAACCTGGGCAATGGGCTGGGCTTTTCGGTGCAGCAGGTGATCGATATGGCCAGGGCGGTGACTGGCCGGCAGATCCGCACCCTCGACGCGCCCCGCCGCCCCGGCGACCCGCCCCGGTTGGTGGCGGATGCTGGCAAGGCCATGCGCATGCTGGGCTGGCGGCCGGAGTTTGCCGCATTGGAGCCGATTGTGCGGCATGCGTGGCAATGGGAGTTGCAGTATCCCTGGGTTCAGCGCCAAAGCTGAGATTGTGGGGCTCGCTACCCACCAACTGAAGGCAAGCGCCATACCTGTGGGAGCGGGCGCGCCCGCGAACACCGGCGCAGCCGGTGCCAGCCACCGCGTCGCCTGCTTCGCGGGTGAACCCGCTCCCACAGGGGCCCCATCAGCCGAAAGAATGCGCCATACCTGTAAGAGCGGGCGCGCCCGCAAACACCGGCGCAGCCGGTGCCAGCCACCGCGTCGCCTGCTTCGCGGGCATGCCCGCTCCCACAGGGACCCCATCAGCCGAAAGAATGCGCAATACCTGTAGGAGCGGGCGCGCTCGCGAACACCGGCGCAGCCGGTGCCAACCACCGCGTCGCCTGCTTCGCGGGCATGCCCGCTCCCACAGGGACCCCATCAGCCGAAAGAATGCGCCATACCTGTGGGAGCGGGTTTACCCGCGAACACCGGCGCAGCCGGTGCCAGCCACCGCGTCGCCTGCTTCGCGGGTGAACCCGATCCCACAGGGCCCCCACCAGCTGAAAGAATGCGCGATACCTGTGGGAGCGGGCGCGCCCGCGAACACCGGCGTAGCCGGTGCCAGCCACCGCGTCGTCTGCTTCGCGGGCATGCCCGCTCCCACAGGAAACCCCGTCAACTGAGGGTATGCGCTGTACCTGTAGGAGCGGCCTTGTGTCGCGATGGGCTGCGACGCAGCCCCAGAATCCTGTGCCTCAATAATAGGTCCGAGGCTGCTCGTCAGCCTTGTTCAATACCGTCCCCACCAGGTTCACCCTGGCCAGGTGATGCAGGCAATCTTCGATTTCCTTCCTGTTGTTCATACCGTTGGCCACCACCAGCAGCACACAGTCGAACTTGGGTATCACGGTGATCGCATCGTCAGAGCTGAGCAACGGCGGCAAATCGAAAATGCAGATGCGCGACTCGTAGCGGTTGCGCAGTTCGCTGATCAGGTTGTTCACTTTGGGCGACGACAGCATTTCGGTAGACAATGGCACCGGTACCCGCGTGGGCAGTACCACGAACCGAGGCAAGGTCGGGTTGACCAGGCAGTCCTGCAGCTCGGCCTTGTCCGTCAGAAACTCGTTCAACGCCTGGTCCATGGGCAGGCCCAGGCTGCTGCCGACCTTGGGCCGACGCAGGTCGAAGTCCACCAGCAACGCAGTCTTGGTGGTGTGGTGGGCGATGCTCATGGCCAGGTTGATCGACAGCACCGTCTTGCCCGCTTCAGGTGTTGGCGAGGTGATGGCCAAGGTTCGCCAGCCATTCTCGTCCATGGTCCTGAGCACTTGCGTGCGCAGCAGGTCGATCGGCCCGTTCATGTTGGAGTTCTTGTTGTAGGCGACGATACGGTGACGCTCCAGGTGCTCCGCGCGCAGCGGCACCACCTTGGTGTTCACGTAATCGAACTGGCCAGGCACTTCCACCAGCGCCGTACCTGGAGCGGGTGACAAGGCCTGCGGGGTACCTGGGGTAACCTGGTGAAGATTATTGCCAACAGCCGGCTTGGTCCTGTCCATCACTGCTTTCCTATGCAAACCGCGACATGACTTTGAACAACAGCACATCCAGTGGCATGTAGAACACGTGCACCAGCACCACCATGATAGCCGCCAGCACCAATGCAGCCAGGATCAGCCAGTTGCGCCAACGCTTGCGCCTGGCCACATCGGCCTTGGTATCGATGTATGGCAGCGCCACCAGCACCCGCCTGCCCAGCAGGTTTTCCAAGGCACCGACGCCGCGAATGCGCTGGTTGAGCATTTCCAGCAGCATCACCAGCGCACCGCCACCTGCCGGTGCCAGCACCAGGCCCAGCGCAGCGATTTTCTTGCGGTTGGGTTTGATCGGTTTCTCGGGCATCAGCGGTGGCTCCAGCAGCACAAAGCGCTCGGCCTTGTTCTCCTGCTCCAGGCTTTCGGTAATCTTCGCGCCCATTTCCTTGGCGCGGATTTCCTCGTACTTCTTGCGCGCGTTGTCGTGGTCACGCATCAAGGTCACCAGACCACGCTCGACCTGCGGCGCCTCGAGGATCTCGGCCTCGTAGCCTTCCATCTTGCGGGTCAGCTCGCGCTTCTGCTCGGCCAGCGAAGCAATGCGCACCTGTGCCGCACTCATCTTGGCGCGCACGCGGGCGACATCGAGGCCGACCGTGGAGGCCGCAGCCGTGCGATTGCCACTGGCTTCGAGCGCCTGGATCCTGCGCTTGACCGCCACCACATCGGGGTGGGCTTCCTTGTAGCGGCTCAGCAGCCGGGCATACTCGGCCTTCAGGCTGGGCAGGTCCTGGGGCTGCTCGGCACTGGCCACCCTGGGGCCTTCGCCGACCTTGGTAGCCAGCCCGGCACTGGCCGCGGACAGTTCCAGCTCAAGGTAACGCAGCTCTTCCTGGGCGGCCTTGTAATCACGGTCGACCTCGCGGAACTCCAGCTCCGAGCGTGACAGCATGTTCATGCGCAAGGTCTGGTGCTCGGGCAAGGCATTGGCGTGGGCCTGCTTGAAATCCGCCAGCTGGTTTTCCAGGCTGGCCAGCTCGGCACCCAGCTTGTTCGCCTCCTGGGTGAGGAACTCGGTGGTTTCGTTGGCCCGCTCGGTACGCTGCTTGAGGTTCTCGTTGAGGAACAGCGTGACCAACTCGTCGGCAACTTCCTTGGCCACCTCCGGCTGCTTGTGCTCGAAGGACACATTGAACGCCACGGTCGCTTCGCCACGCCCGCGTACATAGGTGGTGAGGGTTTCAACCACGATGGCACTGCGCATGTGGTCAATCTTGTCGCTATCGCTGAAGCGCTTGTCGGGGAACAGGTTGTACTTGTCGATGATGCGCAGCAGGTTCTCGCGGGTCATCACCCGCTGGCGAATCACTTCGATGCGTTCATCGGCGAAACTGGTGTTGTTGGTCGATACCAGCTCGGGTGAAATTTGCTGCGACTCCACCAGGATGGTGCCGGTCGACTGGTAGATCGGCGGCACCATCACTGCGACAGCGACGGTCGCGGCCAGGATGACTACGATGCTCACCCCCAACAACAGGGCCCGGTCCTTGATTATGGCGATGTAATCTCTGAGGGAGAGCTCGTAGTCGGACTTCATGGGGCCACCTGCCTGAAGTTCAGATGTCGGGGTACCTGTACGTCAACGTCAAACCCACGATCGTAGCGTTCGCATCAGCTTCGTGATCCTGCTGCCGATCCTTGTACATCAGCGACAGGCGCAGGTCCCAGTAGGGCGAAAACTCGCGGCTGGCCCACACGCTGTAGGTCTGCAGGGTGTTGGGGGTCTGCCCTTTGCTGTCTTGCCAGGCAGCGTCCGCGCCCACCCGGGTCAATTCGCTGACGGCGTAACTCCACACACCGCGCACCTGGTCCAGCTCGGCGAAGCCGCCTTCGGCGCTGGCCACCGTGCTGCGTTCGGCGGTAAAGCTGGCGACGGCGCGCGCACCGGTATACAGCAGCGCTACCCCACCCTCCCCGCGTCGGCCACCTTCGTCACCGGAAACCTCGGTGACACCCACATGTGCATCGGCGCTGAGGCGTTCGGAGAACTGGTACTTGACCCCGACAGCCGGGCTGTAGCTGTTGGACGCCGTCGCCGTCTGGTCTTGCTCGGGCTCATAGCGCCGGGCGCCAAAGCGGCTGTACAGATCAGCCCGCTCGCTCCAGGCGTAGGTCCAGGTGAACACGTTGCCCAGTTCTTCGTAACCCGTCAGCGTACTGATGTCATAACGGGCACGGTTGTACGTGGTTTCGTTGCTCAAGGTGCTGCGTTCGGTAACCGCCTGGCTCCAGTTGCCGGCCAGCGTATACAGCTTTTGCGTGCCATCGGTGGTGACCACGCCGGTATCCAGCACCGTTCCCGACAGCGTCGAACTTTCGTTGTAACGTGCCAGCAGGCCAAACCGCCCGCGCTCGGTCTGGCGCTGCCAGCCCAGGCTCACGTCGGGGTCCTCACGGTTGTCGACCACCGCCGTGTCGGACGAGCGCAATACATGTACGCCCAGCCCCAACCTCAGTTCGTCACGGTCGAAGGTACCGATCAGGGTGTAATCCGGCGCGATGATCGTGCGCGTTATGCCCTTTTCACCCGACGACAGCAGCAAGGGGTTGCTGTCATGTTCGACGGATGTCGGTACCACCACCGTAGACTGCCAATTTGCTGCCAGGACTGTGTCCGTAAACGGCAACACCAAGATTGCCGTTGCAATGCTAGTTGTTCTGAGAAGAGGCATTAAGTGTTCTTATTAAAGGCAAGATCAAGGAACGACCAGCGTATCGCCAGCCTGCAGTTGGATGTTGGTGGACATATCCCGGCCAGACACCAGGTCTCTATATCGCACGGGCAGAATTTTTTGGGAAGCGCCGGTGCCACGCACCACTTTGATTTCGCTTTCATCTGCAAACTTGTCCAGGCCGCCCGACATGCTCAAAGCCTGCAGCACTGCCGTAGGGCCTGCCATTTGTACCGGCCCGGGCTTGATCACTTTGCCTTGTACATAGACCAGGTTGCCGGCGATGCTCTTGACGACAACGCTGACATTCGGGTCGGGGAGAAACTTCTCGAGTTTGGCAGCCACTTGTTTTTCAACGGTCGTCACATCCAGCCCGGCAACATCGATGCGCCCGGCCAGGGGGAACGTGATACTGCCATCGGGAAGTACGGTGGCTTCCTGGCGCAGGCTGTCTTCCTGCCATACCGAAACCATCACCACATCGCCGGGGCTGAGCAGGTAGGTAGCACTGTGCGGGTCGGCCTTACCGGCACCAGACCACACCATCAGCATGCAGAACGCGGCAAACATTGAACGCACCATGAGGGTCCCTCCGGCCGAAAAGGCCCGACAAAGAGCACTGAATGAGAACAACACACCAACTCTCGCTCCGCTTCGCGGCATACACCAACCGCGATGGCCTCGATCTTCCAGAGGCCTTGCCTTGGCGCTGTGTGCCTGCAACCGTGGACCTGCACGGGCTACTGGCAATATAGCAACGGCTGGGGAATTGACAAGCCAGGCCCCGGGCCGCTGGCGTCAAGGGTTAAACCCAGGCTGGCGGACTCAGATCTGTTTCCTGTTGGCGACTGCCACAAAGCCAACGACAGCAAATGCAAAGAACCACCCTGCGGTTGAAACAGGGATGATACTGTTCTGATTGATATACATATCCGCCGCACGCGCCGCGCCACTCATCAGCGCCAGCAAAGACATCGATTTGATAATCAGAGCCGTGCGCATACGCCCCTCCTGTAAAGAGGAAAATCAACTATTTGTTGGCGTGGTGTTCGGGAGTTGTTTCACTGTTGAATTGAGCTTATGAACACAATGACATTGCGTCAACGATTCGACACTATAATAAAATTCAATGGGCGCCGGACAATGCAGTCAAAATATCGGCGCACAAATTGAGCAAAGGGCGCTGCATTGGTGACGCCAGAGTTTCATCGCTGAGAAAGGCAAGGCCGTGGGGCACTTTGGCGCCCCAGCGTGTTACTCGTCTGCGTGATGTACCACGACCAGCAACTGCGCCGGCAGCGGCCCCACCGACCTTAGCCGGTGGGGTGTCTGGGCATTGAAATGCAAGGCATCGCCTTGCTCCAGCAGCACCCGCTCGTTCATGAAGTCCACCTCCACCTGGCCGGCGTGGACGAACAGAAATTCTTCGCCCAGGTGTTCCTTGAACGTGGGGTCGCTGAACTCGGTCGGCGGCTGGATCAGGAACGGCAGCAGGCTGCGCTGCCCGACCTGGCTGGTGAGGGCCGCGTACCCCGGCCCTGCCCCGTCACCCACCAGGGCCTGGCGCTCGCCATGGCGCACCAGGCTGTAGCGGCTCTGGCCGGCCTGCTCTTCGGCGAACAGTTCTTCGACATTGACATTCAGTGCCCGCGCCAGCTTCAGCGCGGCGGCGATCGAGGGGGTGTTCAGGCCACGTTCGACCTTGGACAGGTAGCTCTTGGTCATGCCGGTCTTGTCGGCCAGCAGTTCCAGGGTCATCCCCAGTTTCTTTCGCAGCAGTTTCAATCGGATAGACATGTGACGCGGGTTTCCCAGGCGAAGGCAGCCTGGTAATGATACGTGGACTGCTCAGGAAATGCTGGGGCTGCTGCGCTGAGTCTTGTAGGAGCGGCCTTGTGTCGCGATAGGGCTGCAGAGCAGCCCCGGCAATTTGTGCACAGTTGCTGAAATCCTGGGGCCGCTTTGCGGCCCTATCGCGACACAAGGCCGCTCCTACAAAAAGCCAGCGCAGGCCCAGGGTTACGGCATCACCGGCGGCAGGTACTGCAACGTCGTACCCAATGCCCACAGCAACACCAGCACCAGCGGCACGTGCACCAGCAACTGCACGAACGAGAAGCCGATCAGGTCGCGTGCCTTGAGCCCCAGTACCCCCAGCAGCGGCAGCATGTAGAACGGGTTGATCAGGTTCGGCAAGGCTTCGGCGGCGTTGTAGATCTGCACTGCCCAGCCCAGGTGGTACTGCAGGTCATTGGCCACCAGCATCACGTAAGGTGCCTCGATGATCCACTTGCCACCACCCGATGGGATGAAGAAGCCCAGCACCGCCGAATACACGCCCATCAGCACGGCATAGGTGTCATGCGTGGCGATCTGGGTGAAGAACAGCGAAATGTGGTGGGCCAAAGTCTGCTCGTCGAGGCCCTTCACCTGTGTGAGGATGGCAGCGATCGAACCATACAGCGGAAACTGGATCAGCACCCCGGTGGTGGTCGGCACCGCGCGCGCCACCGCATCGAGGAAGCTGCGCGGGCGCCAGTGCAGCAAGGCACCAAGCATGATGAACAACAGGTTGTAAGTGTTCAGCCCGGAAATGGCGGTAATCGCCGGCTTGGTGGCGAACTCCTGGTACAGCCAGCCGGCAGCCAGGGCCACCAGCAGCAGGATCAGGATGGGGCTGTGTTCCAGCCACTCGCCCGGGCGGGTGCGCTGGGGTGCCGGTGGCGCGGTGAAGCTGGGGTCGACCCCACAGTCCTGGGCGCTGCGCGCACTGTTCGGGCCCGGGGCCGTGGCGTAGGCGATCACCAGCGAGACCACCACCAACGCCGCCAGCATCACGCCGGACTGCCAGAGGAAGATGGTTTCGGTGAACGGGATCACCCCGGTAATCGACAGGATCGACGGTGGCAGGCTGGCCGGGTTGGCCTGCAGTTGCGCCGCCGACGAAGACAGGCCCAGCGCCCACACGGCACCCAGGCCCAGGTAGGCGGCTGCACCGGCGGCGCGGTAGTCCATCTTCAGTTCGGTGCGCCGGGCCAGGGCGCGCACCAGCAGGCCGCCGAACACCAGCGACAGGCCCCAGTTGAGCAGCGATGCCAGCATCGAGATCAGCGCCACCCAGCACACTGCCGAACGGCCATTGCCGGGGATGCGCGCCAGGCGGTCGATCAGCCGCGCCGCGGGCGGCGAGCTCGCCACCACATAGCCGCCGATGACCACGAAGGCCATCTGCATGGTGAACGGGATCAGGCTCCAGAAGCCATCGCCAAAGGCCTTGGCGGTGTCGGTCGGCTTGGCGCCCATGGCCAGGGCGCCGATGCACACCAGCAGCACCGCCAGGGCGGCAAACACCCAGGAATCGGGGAACCAGCGTTCGGCCCAGTTGGAGCAGCGCAAGGCAAAGCGCGCGGAACGGCTGTCTTGGATTTCAGCGGCCACAGTTCAATTCCTTTTATTGGTTTTATCGGATACATCAGCAAATGCAAAACCCCTGTAGGAGCGGCCTTGTGTCGCGAAAGGGCCGCAACGCGGCCCCTCGATCTCGGCATCGATGCCAAAATCGCGGGGCTGCGTTGCAGCCCTTTCGCGACACAAGGCCGCTCCTACAGGGGCGGTGCGCGGCGATAGATTAGAAGGTCATTTCCTTCACATCATCCGGCACGATCAGCTTGCCGGCGGTTTTCTCGATGATTTCCTCAACGCTCACCCCGGGCGCGGTCTCGCGCAGGATGAAGGCGCCGTCTTCGATTTCCAGGTAGGCCAGGTCGGTCAGCACCTTGCGGATGCAGCCAGCACCGGTCAACGGCAGGCTGCACTGCGGCAGCAGCTTGGACTCGCCGTCCTTGGAAGCGTGGGTCATGGTGACGATGATGTTCTCGGCACCGGCCACCAGGTCCATGGCGCCGCCCATGCCCTTCACCAGCTTGCCCGGGATCATCCACGAGGCGATGTTGCCTTGCACATCCACTTCGAAAGCGCCGAGCACGGTCAGGTCGACATGGCCGCCACGGATCATGGCGAACGACTGCGCCGAATCGAAGATCGAGGCACCGCGGCGGGCGGTGACGGTCTGCTTGCCGGCGTTGATCATGTCGGCATCGATGGTGCCTTCGGTGGGGAATTCGCCCATGCCGAGCAGGCCGTTTTCCGATTGCAGCATCACATCCATGTCGGCGGGTACGTAGTTGGCCACCAGGGTCGGAATGCCGATGCCCAGGTTGACGTAGTAGCCGTCCTTCAGTTCACGGGCGACGCGTTGCGCCATCTGTTCGCGGGTCAGTGCCATGGTCAGGATCTCTTTGTTGTTCTGGTGGATGGCGCTCAGGCCTTGACGGTGCGCTTTTCGATACGCTTTTCGAAGGTGCCGACGATGACGCGGTCCACGTAGATGCCCGGAGTGTGGATCTCGCTGGGCAGCAGCACGCCAGGTTCGACGATCTCTTCCACTTCGACCACGGTGATCTTGCCGGCGGTGGCGGCCAGCGGGTTGAAGTTTTGCGCGGTGTTGCGGTACACCACGTTGCCGTAGTGGTCGGCCTTCCAGCCCTTGACGATGGCGAAGTCGCCGGTGATGGATTCTTCGAGGATGTACTTGCGGCCGTTGAACTCGCGCACTTCCTTGCCGTCGGCAACCGGGGTGCCGTAGCCGGTGGCCGTGTAGAAGGCCGGGATGCCGGCGCCACCGGCGCGCATTTTCTCGGCGAGGGTGCCTTGCGGGGTCAGTTCCACTTCCAGTTCGCCGCTCAGCAGCTGGCGTTCGAACTCGGCGTTCTCGCCCACGTAGGAAGCAACCATCTTGCGGATCTGCCGGTCTTCCAGCAGCACGCCCAGGCCAAAGCCATCGACACCGCAGTTGTTGGAGACCACGGTCAGGCCCTTGACGCCACGGCGCCTGATTTCGCTGATAAGGTTTTCCGGGATGCCGCACAGGCCGAAACCACCAGCCAGTACCGTCATATTGTCGGTCAGGCCTTCGAGGGCCTGTTCATAGGTTGCAACGCGCTTGTCCAGTCCGGCCATGCTGATCCGCCTTTTGTAGTTGTTGAACCGACGAGGCTGTCGGTGAGCGTGTGGGGACATCTTCACCGCAAGCGACTGATTTGTTAATTTTGTTTTCATCATCGATTGATAACTTTTGCAAAACAACCAAAAGGCCTGTCATGAACGTCAAGCAACTGCGCGCCTTTGTCGCTGTGGCCAAGTACCAGAGCTTCGCCCAGGCCGGTGAACACCTGCATGTCTCGCAACCGGCCCTGAGCCTGACCATCAAGGCCCTGGAAGAAAACCTTGGCGGCGCCCTGCTGAGCCGCACAACACGCAGCGTCAGCCTGACTGCCGAGGGCGAGGTACTGCTGCCACTGGCGCGGCGCCTGCTGGCCGACTGGGACGACACCGAAGAAATGCTGCGCCAGCGTTTCACCCTGCAACTGGGCCGGGTTTCGGTGGCGGCCATGCCGGCCTTTGCCGGCAACCTGCTGCCCTACTCGCTGAAGGTGTTTCGCCAGCGATACCCGAAGGTCAACGTCACGGTGCACGATGTGATCAACGAACAGGTGCAGGAACTGGTGCGCCATCGCCGCGTCGAACTGGGCATCGGCTTCGAACCGGACAACATCGATGGCCTGGATTTCCACCCGTTGTACATGGACCGCTTCGTCGCCGTGGTGCCCGCCGATTCGCCCTTGGCGCAGCTGCCCCAGGTCAGCTGGGCACAGTTGCTGGCCGAAGACTTCGTGGCCCTGCAACGCCCTTCGGCGGTGCGCCTGCTGATGGAACAGAACGTGGCCGCCCAGCACGGCAAACTGGCGGTGGCTTTCGAGAGCCACCAGCTGTCGACCATCGGCCGCATGGTTGCCAGTGGCCTGGGGGTCAGTGCCGTGCCGGCACTGTGCATCAACCAGATGCAGGAGCTTGGCGCCCGCTGCGTCACCCTGGTCGAGCCCACGGTCGAGCGCCGCATCGGCGTGATTGCCCTCAGCGAACACAAGCTTTCCACGGCGGCGCAAGCGCTGCTTGAAGTACTGCTTTCCAATACCCGCATCCCGGAGGTGACATGCGTTACGTGAAACTGGCAGGTTCGAGCGTTCCGGCCATCGGCCAGGGCACCTGGTACATGGGTGAAGATCCGGCCCGCAAGGCGGCCGAGGTGGCGGCCCTGCAACAGGGTATCGAACTTGGCCTGAGCTTGATCGATACCGCCGAGATGTATGCCGAAGGTGGCGCGGAAGAAGTGGTTGGCCAGGCCATTGCCGGGCGCCGCGACCAGGTGTTCCTGGTCAGCAAGGTGTACCCGCACAATGCCAGCCGGCGCGGTATGGCGGCGGCCTGCGAACGCAGCCTCACGCGCCTGGGCACCGACTGCATCGACCTGTACCTGCTGCACTGGCGTAGCCAGCACCCACTGGAGGAAACCGTCGAGGCCTTCGAGCGCTTGCGCGAGCAAGGCAAGATCAAGCGCTGGGGTGTTTCCAATTTCGACGTCGACGACCTGCGCGAACTGCACAACCCCGATTGCGCCACCAACCAGGTGCTGTACAACCCGGCCCAGCGTGGCATCGAGTTCGACCTGTTGCCGTGGTGCGAAAAGCGCGCGCTGCCGACCATGGCCTACTGCCCGCTGGCCCAGGCCGGGCGTCTGCTGCAGCACCCGGTGCTGGCGGAAATCGCCGAGCGCCATGGTGCCACGGCGGCCCAGGTCAGCCTGGCCTGGGTGACCCGTGATGACGGGGTGATAGCCATCCCCAAGGCCGTGACGCCCGAGCATGTGCAGTTGAATGCGGCTGCGGGAATGCTGACCTTGACCAGCGAAGACCTACGGGCGATCGACCGGGCGTTCCCGGCACCGACGCGCAAGCAGCGGTTGGCGATGGTGTAGCGACTGGCACGGACTCGTTTTTTGTAGGAGCGGCCTTGCGTCGCGAAAGGGCCGCAAAGCGGCCCCAGCATTATCTGCAGTGACGCCGAAATCCTGGGGCTGCTACGCAGCCCTTTCGCGACGCAAGGCCGCCCCCACAGGTCAGCGCAATCCGGACTATGGCGAGACTCCTGTGAGAGCGGGCGTGCCCGCGAACACCGGCAAAGCCGGTGCCATGCACCGCAGTGCCTGCTTCGCGGGCTTGCCCGCTCCCACAAGGGCCCGCGCAAAGATGGGGATTCAGTGAAAGTCCCGGCTGCGTACGTCCAGCCCTTGCAACAGCGGGCTCACATCCTCCAGCCGCCGTGCTATCAGGTGGCGCACGCCATTCTCCTGCTCCAGCCGCCCGCTGACCTTGAGCAACTGCGACCCCACCAGCGCCCGCCGCTGCCGTTCGGCAAGCGCCCGCCACACCACCACATTGACCATGCCGTGCTCGTCCTCCAGGGTGACGAAGGTCACGCCACTGGCGGTCTGGGGCCGCTGGCGGCCCACCACCAACCCGGCCACGGCAATGTTGTCACCATGCCCGACATCTTGCAGCTCGCGCGAACTGCGACAGCCCAGCGCCCGCAGGCGTGAGCGCAGCAAGGTCAAGGGATGCGGCCCAAGCGTGGTACCCAGGGCCTGGTAATCGGCCATCAGGTCCTCTGCCACGCTGGGAACGGGCAGTTCGACGGTGCTTTCCGGCAAGGCCTCGATATCGGCGAACAAAGGCAGCTGCGGCTGCACCGCCGCCACCTGCCAGCGCGCCTGGTGCCGGTCGCTGGCCAAGGCGCGCAGCGCGCCGGCATCGGCCAGGTGAGCGCGGGCGCGCGAATCGAGCCCGGCACGCAGGCACAGGTCTTCGACATCGCGCCATGGTCGCTGCGCCCTCGCCTGCTCCAGGCGCCTGGCATCGGCCTCGGCAAGGCCGCGCACCAGGCGCAAGCCCATGCGAATGGCCAGCACCTCTCCAGGCTCAGGCTCGAGCGTGCAGTCCCAGTCACTGTGGCACACATCCACCGGCCTGACCTCGATACCCTGGCGCCGGGCCTCTTGCAGCAACTGATCGGGGCTGTAGAAGCCCATGGGCCAGCTGTTGACCAGCGCGCAGGTGAAAATCGCCGGTTCATGGCACTTGAGCCAACTGCTGGCATAGCACAACAAGGCAAAGCTGGCCGCGTGCGACTCCGGAAAGCCATAGCTGCCAAAGCCCTTGATCTGCTCGAAGATGCGCTCGGCAAACGCCAAGTCGTAACCATTGCGCAACATGCCCTGCACCAGCCGCTCGCGGTGCGGCTCCAGGCCGCCGTGACGCTTCCAGGCGGCCATGCTGCGGCGCAACTGGTCGGCCTCGCCCGGGGTGTAGTCGGCCGCGACCATCGCCAGTTCCATCACCTGCTCCTGGAACAGCGGCACGCCCAAGGTACGCTCGAACACTTCCTTCAGTTGCGGCGAGGGGTACGTCACCGGCTCCTGCTTCAGCCGCCGGCGCAGGTAAGGGTGGACCATGTCGCCCTGGATCGGCCCGGGGCGGACGATGGCCACCTCGATGACCAGGTCGTAGAACTTTACGGGCCGCAGCCGCGGCAACATGGCCATTTGCGCGCGCGACTCGATCTGGAACACGCCCATGGTCTCGGCACGGCTGATCATCGCGTAGGTGGCCGGGTCTTCGGCGGGGATGGTCGCCAGGGTCAGGTGCCGGCCACGGTGGCGTTGCAGCAGGTCGAAGCAACGGCGCAAGGCGCTGAGCATGCCCAGCGCCAGCACGTCGACCTTGAGCAGGCCGACCATGTCCAGGTCGTCCTTGTCCCACTGGATCACCGTGCGCTCCGGCATCGCGGCATTCTCCACCGGCACCAGCTCGTCCAGGGGTTGCTGCGAGATGACGAAGCCGCCCGGGTGCTGTGACAGGTGCCGGGGGAAGCCGATCAGTTCGCCGGCCAGCACCAGCACCCGGCGCAGCGAAGGGCTGCCCGCCTCGAAACCGGCCTCGGCCAGGCGCTGGTCATCGGGTATGCGATCGCTCCAGCGGCCGCAGCATTTGGCCAGGGCGTCCACTTGGTCGGCCGGCAGCCCCAGCACCCGCGCCACATCCCGCACCGCACCGGCAGCATGGTAGGTGTTGACCACCGCAGTGAGCGCCGCCCGGTGCCGGCCATAGCGGCGGAACACATACTGGATCACCTCCTCGCGCCGGTCGTGCTCGAAGTCCACGTCGATGTCCGGCGGCTCGTTGCGCTCGCGCGACAGGAAGCGCTCGAACAACAGGTGGTGTTGCATGGGGTCGAGCTCGGTGATGCCCAGCACGAAGCACACCACCGAGTTGGCAGCCGAGCCCCGCCCCTGGCACAGAATGCGCTGGCTGCGGGCGAAGGCGACGATGTCGTGCACAGTCAGGAAGTAGCTTTCGTAGCCCAGCTCCTCGATCAGCGCCAGCTCCTTGGCCAGCACATCCCTCACCTTGCTGCTCGGCCCGTCTGGCCAGCGCGACGGCAAACCCTGCTGGCACAATTCGCGCAACCAGCTCGCCGGGCTATGCCCCTGGGGCACCAGTTCGCGTGGGTACTGGTATTTCAATTCGCTCAGTTCGAACTGGCAGCGCGCAGCGATGGCCAGGGTCTCGGCCAGCAGGTCGGCGGGATAGAGTTCGCCCAGTTGCGCCTGGCTGCGCAGGTGCCGCTCGCCATTGGCAAACAGGAAGCGCCCCGCCTCGGCCACCAGGCAATGCTGGCGAATGGCGGTCATGCAATCTTGCAGGGCGCGACGACCGCGCACGTGCATGTGCACGTCGCCACAGGCCACGGCGCGGATGCCGACCCTGGCCGCCAGGCTACGCAAGCGTTCAAGGCGCAAGGTATCGTCACTGCCGCGGTGCAGGTGCACGGCCAGCCACAGGCGCTCGCCGAACACGCCGTGCAGCCACTGCCCGGGCGTGGCATCGCCGCTGTCATCAGCTATCCACAATGCCAGCAGGCCCTGATGGTGCTGCTGCAGGTCATCGCGAAACAGTTGGTACTCGCCCTTCTGCGCCCGCCGCCGGGCCCGGGTGATCAGCGCGCACAGGTTCTGGTAGCCGACCAGGTCCTGCACCAGCAGCACCAGCCTGGGGCCGTCCTGCAACTGCACTTCACTGCCCACGATCAGCCGCAGCTGGTGTTCCTTGGCCGCCTGCCAGGCACGGACGATACCGGCCAGGGTACATTCGTCGGTGATCGCCAGCGCCTGGTAGCCCTGTTCACGCGCGCGCCGGAACAGCTCGTCGGCGCTCGACGCGCCGCGCTGGAAGCTGAAGTTGGACAGGCAGTGCAGCTCGGCATAACCCGGGGTGTTCATGCGAACCAGCCCTGCAGCCACAACGGGCCGGCCTTGCCCAGGTCGCGATAGGCCCAGCCGCGCAGGCCGTCGCGGGTTTCGATGCGGTAATAGTCGCGGCGCACATCGCCGCCATCCCACCAGCCCGACTCGATGCGCTCGGCATGGCCTTGCAGGCGATAGCCGCCTTCGTCCAGCGCCATGGGGGCCGACAGCAGCCAGCCAGGGCGGCTGCCAGGAACGACCGGCATGTTGCCCTGGGCACCCTGCTCTACCGCTTGCCAGGCACACTCGGGGCGATGATCGGCTGCCGCGCTCAGGCCCTTGACCGCCTCATCCCCCAAGCGGGCGCGCAGCCGTTCGCGCAATTGTTCCCAAGGTTGCGCCTGTTGCGCACGCGGGTCGAACAATGCCTGGTGTTGCGGCACGAAGGGTGGCAGGTCCTCGGCAACCAGCCGCAGGTTGCGCACCGGTGCGGGAATGCGCAGCGGTTCCAGGCGCCCGCGCGCCAGTTCGAACAACATTGCCGCATCGCGTTCGGCGGCCAGCAGGCCTACCTGCAGCAAGGTATCCGGCCCTTCGGCGTGCTCCAGGTGCAGGCAGAAACGCTGCACGCCACAGTCACGCCCGGCGAGGAACGCGGCAAGGTCGTTGAGCATGCGCCGCAGCGGGAACAGCAGGGCCTGGTGCGATTCGACGTCGAAGTTCAGCTCCAGCCGGGCTTCGAAACGGTCCGGCGGCTGGTAGAAGCCCAGCCCCAGGTTGCGCAGGCCGAGCAACTGGTCAAGGTGCAGCTGCACCTGGGCCGGAAAGCGCCTGGCCAGGCTGTCGCGGGGCAAGGCCAGCACCTGGCTCAACTGGCGCAGGCCCATGCGGGCAAAGGCCTCGGCAGCCGGCGCAGGCAGGCCGATACGCTCGATGGGCATGCCCAGCAGCGCCGCACGGGTGGCATCGGCGTCACTCACGGCCAGGCCATCGTGAGCGTTGGCGAGCATGCGCGCCGCCACCGGGTTGCTGGCCAGGACGATGCGTTGGCGCAAGCCCAGTTCCGCCAGTTCCTGGCGCAGGCGTGCCTCGAACAGCGGCCAGGGGCCGAACAGTTGCAGGCTGGAGCCCACCTCCAGCAACAGCGCCCGTGGGTAGTGCAGGCTGACCTGGGCACTGAAGCGGTAGGCCCAGGCTGCCAGCAACTGCTGCACCTGGTCGATGCGCCTGGGGTCGGCTTCGACGCAGCTGAAGCCATCGGCCAGCGCACGCGCCGCCGTCAGGGTTTGCCCGGCCCGCAGGCCGAGCGCGGCCGCCGCCGGGTTGACCGCCTGCAGCACGCGTCGCTGGGTCGGCCCGCCAAGCAGCACCAGGGGTGTATCAGGGTCGTCACGCTCACGCAGGACCGTGTCCAGCGCCAGCTGCGGAAGCAGGATGCAGGCCCAGAGCATGTTGCATCAGCCCCGCCCCGGGCAGGCGATGGGCAGCGCCGGGGGCATGCCGCCACGGCTTTTCAGCACGCGCCATTGTGCCGGGCGGGTGTCGACGGCAATGCGCAGCGCTGCGGGCGAAGGGTTGTGCGCCGCCTGTTGCGGCCGGCAGGCGAAGGCCAGCGCCTGCCCGGTTTCGGCAGCCACCTGCAAGCGCCGCAGGGCGCGGTCATCGGCACGTTCCGGCCAGCACAGCACCGCCGCGCAACTGCCGGAGCGCAGGCACTGCTCGGCGGCCCACAGGGCATCGGCAGGTGCGGCGTCCACCTGTACCAGCCAGCGCAGGTCTACCCCCGCGGCCTGCCAGGCCGGGGCGTAAGGAATGAATGGCGGTGCCACCAGCACGATTCGGCTGGCTTCAGCGCTCAAGCGGGCCAGGGTTGGCCACAGCAGCTGCAATTCGCCACAGCCGGGGCTGGCCAGCAACAGTTCGCTGAGCGCAGCCGCCGGCCAGCCGCCTTCCGGCAGGCATTGGTCAAGGGCGGCATGGCCTGTGGGCTGCAGGCCGAGCGGCCGCGCCTGGGCCTGCCGACCGCGCCATACCCGGCGCTGGTCGAGCAACCTGTCGAGGTCGACCACCGCGCCCATCAGTCACGCCTCAGCAAGCCGCAGAACACGCCTTCGATGAAGAACTCCTGTTCAGGCCGCACATCGATAGGCGCATAGGCCGGGTTGCGTGGCAACAGCCGGTAATTGCCACCCTGGCGCTGCAGGCGCTTGATGGTCACCTCGCCGTCCAGGCGCGCGACCACGATCTGGCCATCGCGAGCGTCGGCCTGCTGGAGGATGCCGACCAGGTCGCCGTCGAAAATGCCGTCGTCGATCATCGAGTCGCCACGCACCTTCAGCAGGTAGTCAGGGGTACGGCGGAACAGGCTGGGGTCGAGCAGCAACTGCTCGTGAATGTCGAGGTCCGGGCCGATGGGGGCACCTGCCGCCACCTGGCCCAGCACCGGCACTTCGAGGATTTCCGGGCGGCGCAGCCGTTCGGCCAGGCGTATGCCCCGCGCCTGGTTCGGCGTGACGTCGATGTAGCCGGCCTGGCACAGGGCGGTGATGTGCTTGCGCGCGACACTGCGCGAGGCAAAACCGAAGCGCGTGGCGATATCGGCCAGGCTCGGCGGCTGGCCGTGGTCGGCGATGCGCTCACGGATGAACTCGAAGATGGCGCGGCGTTTTGGGGTAAGATTGTCCATGGAGCACATTTGTACTCTTTTCGGAGCACGCTGAACAGCCCCCTTCGTCGACGGCTTGGCGGCTGCGATCCGGCAAACCTGACTGCACATGGCGAATTGAATCAGCAGGGACACTGTGGGAGCCGCGCTTGCCAGCGATGCAGCGCTCCAATAGACCAGATAGTGGAAATATATTTTGCGCGCTAAATATTATCACGCAATATTCAACCCAGGCAGCAAGCAGTCGCTGATCCCACTACCCAAGCTAACGGAGCATGATCATGACCTTCATCAAAGCAATCGCCATCGCCACCCTGACCTTTGGCAGCAGCGTCGGCGCCTTCGCCCAGACCGCCTCCCCGTACCAGTACGGCATGAACCTGGATATCGCCCAAGTGATCGCGGTGGAGGCCTCGGGCCACGCCACCGACCACGCCGACACCGCCACCCTCACCTACCGTGACAGCGACGGCAAGGTGCAGAAGATCAGCTACCTGCGCCCAGCCGCCTCCGCCAACCAGAACTGATGACCAAACTTCGAAAGCCGGAGCGTGCCAGCGGCCGGTTACTCGGTTGGCTTTCCAGCTTTGGCAGTTGCTGACTCGACGCGCAGGCGCCAACCTCGCGTTCGAGCACAGCTCTGCCAAGGCTGCCGTACTCCAGTACACTCAGGAAGTCGCGAAGTTCACGTGACTCCAAAGGCAAAGAATCTCCCTTCTGGCCCGCCCATGATTTTGGACCTGGATACCCAATGCTGACTGCCCTGCTGTTCGACCTCGACGGAACCCTCACCGACACTGACACCTTGCACCTGCAGGCCTTTCGCCAACTGCTGCGCGAGCATGACGGCCGCGAGCTGAGCCAGGCGCAGTTCGATGCCCAGGTCAGCGGCCGCGCCAACGGCGAGCTGTTCGCCGAGCTGTTTGCCGGTGCCAGTGCCGAGCAGTGCCAGGAGCTGGCCGACCGCAAGGAGGCACTGTTCCGCGACATGTCGCCGGCTCTCGAGCCGATGCCGGGCCTTGTGCGCCTGCTGGAACATGCCCGGGCTCATGACATCGGCATGTGCGTGGTGACCAACGCACCGCGGCTGAACGCCGAGCACATGTTGAACGCCATGGGGCTGGGCCAGCGCTTCGAGCATGTGCTGGTGGCCGAGGAACTGGCACGGCCCAAGCCGGACCCGCTGCCTTACCTGACCGGGTTGCAGCGGCTGGGTGCCGAGGCCGGGCAGGCACTGGCCTTCGAGGATTCGCTGCCGGGGGTGGCGGCAGCGAGTGGCGCGGGGATCTTTACCGTGGGCGTGGCCACTACCCAGACGCCAGAGCGGTTGCTGGCGGCGGGGGCGAAGCTGGTTGTCCGTGACTTCAACGACCCGGCGTTGTGGACCTTGATCGGATCCATGCAATGAGCATACAGGGCCGCTTCGCGCCCCATCGCCGGCAAGCCAGCTCCCACCTCGACCGCATCGGCCTCAAGCCATGCGCCATCCCTGTGGGAGCTGGCTTGCCGGCGATGGGCTGCGAAGCGGCCCCAGAATTTCAAGGCAATATGCATGCCCCAGCCATTGTGCACACCCAGGTCCACCCATGCTGATCGACGAAGAACTGACCCTCAAGAAGCTGGAAACCTTCCTCGCCTTCATGCGCACCGGCAACCTCGGCCGCGCCGCCGCCGAGCTGGCCACCAGCGCCGTCAGCGTGCACCGTGCCATCCACTCGCTGGAAAGCGCACTGCGCTGCCCGCTGTTCAAGCACGAAGGCCGCCAGCTGATCCCGCTGGAAAGCGCCTACGTGCTGGAAAAGAAAGCCCGCCAGCTGATCCAGGACGCCGAGCAGATGGTCCGCCTTACCCGCGAGGCCGCCGGCTTCTACGCCGAGCGCTTCCGCCTGGGCGCGCTCTACTCGCTGACGGTGAAAACCGTGCCCAAGCTGGTCATGGGCCTCAAGCTGCGCCGCAGCGAACTCAACATCGACCTGACCCTGGGCTCCAACGTCGACCTGCTGCAGCGCCTGAAGAACCACGAGCTGGAGGCCATCCTCGTGTCGCTCGACGAAAGCGTCAGCGACCCGGCCTGCGAGCAGCTGCCGCTGTTTTCCGACGATATCTTCCTTGCCGTGCCCATCGATTCGCCCTTCGCCGAGCAGGCCGAGGTGGACCTGGCCGACCTGGCCGACTCCACCTTCATCACCCTGACCCAGGGCTTTGCCACCCACCGCGATGGCGCCCGGGTGTTCCAGCAGGCCGGCTTCGAACCCAAGGTGGCCATGCAGGTGAACGATATCTTCACCCTGCTGAGCATGGTCAGCTCGGGCGTGGGCTTTGCCCTGCTGCCCGGGCGTATCGCGGCGGTGTACGAAAACCGGGTCAGGTTGATTGCCCTGAAACCGCAATATCGCTTGCAACAGTATATCGGCGTGGTGTTCCTCAAGGCGCGGGAGCGGGAGCCGAACCTGCTGGCGTTGCTTGCGGAATGCAGGATGTACAGCCTGGAGCGCTGAGGGGCCTCGGAACACAGCCTCTTTTGTTGTTTGCTGCACTGGCCTCTTCGCGGGTGAACCCGCTCCCACAGGTACCGAGCAAGCCTCGGGCAATGCACTTACCCTGTGGGAGCGGGTTTACCCGCGAAGAGGCCGGTGCAGGCTGACTCAAACCAGCAAGGCCCGCTGCACCTCCCCCACCGTTGTAGCCAGGCTGTTCAGGTGCAGGTTCAACACCCGCTCCACCGGCGCCTGGTCCAGCGGCCAGTGCAAGGCAATGCTCCCGGCCAGGCGCCCTTCGGCATGCACCGGCAGGGCTATCGCGCGGATCAGGAACGGCAAGCGCACCGGGTACTCCCAGTGCCCTTCGGTGCGCTGGCCGAACCCCTTGTTCGCTTCCTCCTCGATGTCGCGCAGCACCGTCTCGTCGCCCACCCGCGCATGGGCCGCCAGGCGCTGCACTTCATCGACCGCCAACTCACCCAGGCATGCCCGCCCCATCGCCGAGTGGAACAGGCTGGCATGATGGCCGACGATCTGGCAGGTGTGCGGGTAGCGCTTGCGCAATACCTGGGGGATGGCGCTTTCCATCACCTCCAGCCGCTCGCCGTCGAAACATGACAGGTCAACCACCAACCCGGTGCGCTCGCTCAACTCCAGCAACATGGGTGCGGCGTGCTCCACCAGGCGCCGCTTGAAACGCAGCTGGCGGTCACCGAACAGGCGCCGCGCGCACAGCCGGTAACGCCGGTCGCTGAGGCCGCGGTAGACCCAGCCCTGCTCCTGCAGGGTGGCGAGCATGCGCGACACCGTGGCCTTGGGCAGCGCCGTCAGGTAATGCAGTTCTTCCAGGCCCAGCGCCTGGTGTTCGCCCAACAGGTCGACGATGGCCAGCGCCCGCTCCACCGAACGCACGCCGCCACTGTCTGCCGTGATGCCCATGAGTGTGACCTCCCTGTAGCTGGATGGTCAGGATAGCCAGCAAGATCCGCGCCTGCCCAGCGGTTTCATGGCGCTTGCAGGCTCCGGGGTGGGCGCCGCGCTACCCAACGGGTGAGCTGTTCATGGGCATGGGCCAGCTGCAACACCGCATGGTCGGCCTGGGCCGGGCCGATGATCTGCAGGCCCATGGACAACCCGGCAGCATTGAAGCCGACCGGTACGCTGATGCTCGGCAAACCGGCCAGGGTCGGCCCTATCACCACTTCCATCCAGCGATGATAGGTGTCCATCGCCCGCCCGCCGACCACCGTTGGCCAAGGTTGCCGTGCATCGAATGGGAACACCTGGGCCGATGGCAACAGCAGGTAATCGTAACGCTCGAACAGCTGGCCCAGCGCGCGGTACCAGTCGCTGCGGGCCACCGAAGCCTGGTACACCGCCGCCGCGCTCAGTTGCAGGCCACCCTCCACCTCCCACTGCGCCTCGGGCTTGAGCAGCGCGCGCTTGCCCGGGTCGGCATAGGCGGCAGCGAGGTTGCCGTGCACCAGGAAGTGGCGATGGGTCAGCCAGCACTGCCACAAACGCGCCAGGTCGAACACCGGCTGGCAGGCCTCGACCCGGCAGCCCAGTTCGGCGAAGTCTGCCAGGGCCGCTTCGCACAGGCCCAGCACCCCGTCATCCATCGCCAGGTAGCCGTTGTAGTCGCCCAGCCAGCCAACCCGCACGCCGCGGAAATCGCGCTGCAACCCGGCGGCAAAATCGCGCCGGCCCTCGCCCAGCGACAACGGCGCCCGCGCATCGAAGCCCGCCTGGGTCGACAACAGCCGCGCCACATCCACCACGCTGCGGCCCATCGGCCCCTCGGTGGCCAGCTGCTGCACGAACAGTTCCGGCACCGGCCCGTGGGGTACGCGGCCCTGCGACGGGCGCAGGCCATACACGTTGTTGAACGCCGCCGGGTTGCGCAGCGAGCCCATCATGTCGCTGCCGTCGGCGACCGGCAGCAGGCGCATGGCCAGCGCCGCCGCCGCCCCACCGCTGCTGCCCCCGGCCACCTTGCCCGGGTCGTAGGCGTTGGTGGTGGTGCCGAACAGGGTGTTGTAGGTCTGCGAACCGAGGCCGAATTCCGGCACATTGCTCTTGCCCACGATCAGCGCACCACTGGCCCGCACCCGCGCCACACTGATCGCGTCCTGCTCGGGCACCTGCTCGGCGAACAGCGGCGAGCCCAACGTGGTGCGCAGCCCGGCAGTGGCGGCCAGGTCCTTGACCGCCTGGGGCATGCCATGCATCCAGCCGCGCGAATGGCCACGGCCCAGCTCGCGGTCACGCTCATCGGCCTCGGCCAGCAGTGCCTCGGCCGGGCGCAGCGATACCAGCGCATTGACCTGCGGGTTGAAGCGTTCGATATGCGCCAGATAAGCCTGCATCACCTCCCGGCACGACATCTGGCGGGCATGGATGGCCCGGGACAATGCCTCGGCATCGAGGGCAACGATGGGGTCGATGGCTAGCGGCATCACGGTTTCACTCCAAGGTTGAAAGCGGCAGGCTTGCCCGCACGTGGGGCTTCCTTCAGGCAATAGGTGCCCAGCAGTGTCAGCAGGCAGGCGAACAGCACATAGAACGACGGCGCCACCGGTGTACCGAGCACCTTGCTCAGCCAGGTGACGATCAACGGGGCGAAGCCGCCGAACACCATCACCGCCACGTTATAGGCCACCGACACACCGGTAGAACGCACCTCGACCGGGAACTGCTCGGCCAGGGCCGTGGGCGCCGGCCCGAAGAAGCCACCGATGGCGGTGCACAACAGCAGTTGCATCACCAGCAGGCGCTCCAGCGACGGCGCGGCAGCCACCCACACATACAACGGGTAGACCATGACGAAGAACGCCAGGGTGAAGGCCATCAGCACCGGGCGCCGCCCCAGCCGGTCAGACAACGCCCCGGACAGCGGGATCACCACGGTCATCAGCCCAACCGCAAGCATCTGCACCAGCAGCACCTGATCCAGCGGCAGGCCGAGGTTCTTGTGGGCGAAGGTCGGCATGTTCACCAGCACCACGTAGAACGACACCGTCGCGCCACAGGCCAGGCCCATCGATACCAACAGGCTGCGCCGATGCTCACGCAGCACCTGCCACAGGCTGGGCGACTGGCCCTTGGCCTGGCGGCGCGCCTCGATGAATTCCTCGGGCTCTTCCATGTGCTTGCGAATCCACAGCCCCACCGGGCCGATCAGCAGGCCGAGCACGAACGGGATACGCCAACCCCAGCTGTCCAGCGCCGCAGGCGTGCACAAGTGGGTGACCAGGGCCACCATCGCCGCCCCGGAGAACACCGCCAGGCACTGCCCCACCAGCTGCCACGAGCCATACAGGCCCTTGCGGTGGGCCGGCGCGCTCTCCACCAGGAAGGCCGTGGCGCTGGCGTACTCGCCGCCGGTGGCAAAACCCTGCAGCATGCGCGCCACCACGATCAGCATCGGCGCGGCCATGCCGATGGCCAGGTAGTCGGGGGCAAAGGCGATCATGGCAATGGACACGGTCATCAGCCGGATGATCATCTGCATCGCCGCCTTGCGGCCCTTGCGGTCGGAATACATGCCCAGCAACACGCCGCCCACCGGGCGCATGAAGAAGCCGACGCCGAAGGTGGCCAGGGCCATCAGCAGCGAGGCGTATTCGTCGTCGGAGGGGAAGAACTGCCGGGCGATGATGCTGGCCAGAAAGCCGTACACGATAAAGTCATACCACTCCAGGGCGTTGCCGATGACGGCGGCGACCACTTGCCGGGTACGCGACACGCCGGTGCTCGAAGTCTGCATAGGAAACACTCCACACAATGATTGGGTGATCGCCCAGGCGCGGTCGCGCCCGGGTTCCAGCGGCAGTCGTCAAAAGGAAAGGTCAGGCGGGCGCGAGCCAGCGCTCTGCCAGCGCGCCCCAGTAGGCGGCGCCGGTCAGCAGGATGTCGTCGTTGAAGTCGTAGGCCGGGTTGTGCACCATCGGCCGCGATACGCCATTGCCGATGAACAGGTAGGCGCCGGGGCAGCGTTGCAGCATCCAGGCGAAGTCTTCGCTGCCCATCAGCTTGCGGGTGTTGCCATCCACTGCCTCGGCACCGAGCAATTCCACTCCCACCTGCCGGGCGAAGGCGTTTTCCGCGGCATGGTTGACCAACACCGGGTAGGCCGGGCGGTGTTCGATGGTGGCGCTGCAGCCAAAGCTCTCGGCCTGGCTGACGATAATCGCCCGCACCCGCTCCAGGGTCTGCGCCCGCACCTCGGCGTTCAGCGCGCGCAGGCTCAGGCGCAGCAGCGCCTGCTGCGGGATCACGTTGGCCGCTTCGCCGGCCTGCAAGGCGCCGACGGTAACCACGGCCGCCTCCTGCGCATCGATATTGCGCGCCACCACGGTTTGCAGGGCCATCACCACACTGGCCGCCGCCACCAGCGGGTCGACGGTCAGGTGCGGCATCGAGCCATGGCCGCCAACCCCGTCGAGGGTCACCGTGAGCAGGTCTTGCGAGGCCATCATCGGCCCTTCGCGGAAGCCCAGGTGCCCCGCCGGCAGCCCGGGCATGTTGTGCATGCCGAACAGTGCATCGCAAGGGAAGCGCTCCAGCAAACCATCGGCCAGCATCGCCTCGGCACCACCCTGGCCCTCTTCGGCCGGCTGGAAGATCAGTGTCAGTGTCCCGTCGAACTGCCGGGTCGCCGCCAGGTAGCGCGCGGCGCCAAGCAGCATGGTGGTATGCCCGTCATGGCCGCAGGCGTGCATGCAGCCCTGGTGCTGGCTGCTGTACGCGGCGCCGGTAGCCTCGTGGATGGGCAGCGCATCCATGTCGGCGCGCAGGCCCAGGCGGCGTGGGCTGCTGCCATTGCGCAGTACGCCGACCACGCCGGTCCTGCCGATACCGGTGTGCACTTCATAGCCCCATTCTTCGAGCAGTCGGGCAACCAGCGCCGAAGTGCGGCTTTCTTCGAAGCCCAGTTCCGGGTGAGCGTGGATATCGTGACGGATTGCGTGCAGGTCGCTGGCCACATCGTTCAGCCAGGCCAGGATGTGCTGATGTCGGGACATGTAGAGTCTCCTTGCGCGGGTGGATTCCCGTTCTTGTTGTTCGCCTTGAGGTCACGACGGGTGAGGCAGGTCGTGCTTGGCTGACAGATAAGCGCGAGGAAGCTGGGAGCACAATCGAATCTGGTTTCACACGGTGGAACACAAAGTCGTGCCTTTGCTGTTACCTTGAACGCACTGTTCAGCCAAAGCCAAGGACTGCGTCATGCCCCCACGCCCCACCACCCCCACCGGTTTCATCCGCGTCCGTGGCGCCCGCGAGCACAACCTCAAGAACATCGATGTCGATATCCCCCGTGATGCACTGGTGGTGTTCACCGGCGTGTCCGGCTCGGGCAAGTCCTCGCTGGCCTTCTCCACCCTCTACGCCGAAGCCCAGCGCCGCTACTTCGAATCGGTCGCGCCCTATGCCCGGCGCCTGATCGACCAGGTCGGCGTGCCGGACGTCGACGCCATCGAAGGCTTGCCCCCGGCCGTGGCCCTGCAGCAGCAACGCGGCACGCCGAGTGCACGTTCCTCGGTGGGCAGCGTGACCACCCTGTCCAGTTCGATCCGCATGCTCTACTCCCGCGCCGGCCACTACCCGGCCGGCCAGTCGATGCTGTATGCCGAGGATTTCTCGCCCAACACGCCGCAGGGCGCCTGCCCGGAATGCCATGGCATGGGCCGGGTCTACGAAGTGAACGAAGCGACCATGGTCCCCGACCCGTCGCTGACCATCCGCGAGCGCGCCGTGGCGGCGTGGCCGATGGCCTGGCAGGGGCAGAACCTGCGCGACATCCTGGTGACGCTGGGCTATGACGTCGATACCCCCTGGCGCGACCTGCCACAGGCGCAGCGTGACTGGATCCTGTTCACCGAAGAAACGCCCACCGCGCCGGTGTATGCCGGGCTGACCCCGGCGCAGACCCGCGCCGCCCTCAAGCGCAAGCTAGAGCCCAGCTACCAGGGCACGTTCATGGGTGCCCGGCGTTACGTGCTGCACACCTTCATGCACTCGCAAAGCGCGCAGATGCGCAAGCGCGTTGCCCAGTTCATGCGCCCCAGCCCGTGCCCGCTGTGCCAGGGCAAGCGCCTGAAGCGCGAGGCCCTGGGGGTGACCTTCGCCGGCCTGGATATCGCCGAGCTGTCGCACCTGTCGCTGCAGGCGCTGGCCGAGGTGTTCCGCAAGGTGGCGGCAGCAGACTACCTGGCACAACAGCAGGACGACCTGACCCTGGAAAAGCGCCTGGCTGCCCAACGCATCGCCAACGAGCTGCTCGAACGCATCGACACACTGCTCGACCTGGGCCTGGGCTACCTGGCCCTGGAGCGCAGCACCCCGACCCTGTCCTCTGGCGAGCTGCAACGCCTGCGCCTGGCCACCCAGCTGAACTCGCAGTTGTTTGGCGTGATCTACGTGCTCGACGAGCCTTCGGCCGGTTTGCACCCGGCCGACAGCGAAGCCCTGTTCGAGGCGCTGCAGCGCCTGAAGCACGCGGGCAACTCGGTCTATGTGGTGGAACACGACCTGGACACCATGCGCCGCGCCGACTGGCTGGTGGATGTAGGGCCTGCCGCTGGCGAGCATGGCGGCACCATCCTCTACAGCGGGCCGCCCACGGGCCTGGCCCAGGTCGAGCAGTCGAGCACCCGGGCCTACCTGTTCAGTGCACCGGCCCAGACCACGCGCGCACCACGCCAGGCCCACGACTGGCTGAAGCTCGAAGGCATCAGCCGCAACAACCTGAACAACCTCAGTGCGCAATTCCCGCTGGGCTGCTTTACCGCCGTTACCGGTATTTCCGGGTCGGGCAAGTCGAGCCTCGTCAGCCAGGCCCTGCTGGAGCTGGTGGGTGCGCACCTGGGCCATGCCGCCCAACGCAACGAGCCCGAAGAGCAGAGCCTGGAAGATGAACCTGAACAGGCCAGCGGCGGGCATGTGAGCGCTGGCCTTGGCAGCATCAGGCGCCTGGTGCAGGTCGATCAGAAGCCGATCGGCCGTACGCCCCGCTCCAACCTGGCCACCTACACCGGCCTGTTCGACCATGTGCGCAAGTTGTTCGCCGCCACCGAACAGGCCAAGGCAAAAGGCTTCGATGCCGGGCGTTTCTCCTTCAACGTTGCCAAGGGGCGCTGCGAGAACTGCGAGGGCGAAGGCTTCGTCAGCGTCGAGTTGCTGTTCATGCCCAGCGTCTATGCGCCCTGCCCGACCTGCCATGGCGCCCGTTACAACCCGGAAACCCTGGCGGTGAGCTGGCAGGGCATGAACATTGCGCAGGTGCTGCAGCTGACGGTCGACCAGGCCCTGCTGGTGTTCGCCGAACAGCCAGCGGCGCGGCGCTGCCTGCAGGTGCTGCAGGACATCGGCCTGGGCTATCTGCGCCTGGGCCAGCCGGCCACCGAACTGTCCGGCGGCGAGGCGCAGCGCATCAAGCTGGCCACCGAGCTGCAACGCATGGCCCGCGGGGCGACGCTGTATGTACTGGACGAACCCACCAACGGCTTGCACCCGCAGGACATCGACCGGCTGCTGGTGCAGCTCAACCGCCTGGTCGATGGCGGGCACAGCGTGGTGGTGGTCGAGCATGACATGCGAGTGGTGGCGCAGAGCGACTGGGTGATCGACATCGGGCCTGGGGCCGGGGATGCCGGGGGCCAGGTGGTGGTCAGCGGCACGCCACAGGTGGTGGCCGGGTGTGCTGAAAGCCGCACTGCGGAGTTTCTGGCCAAGGCCTTGTAGCGCCTGCACCGGCCTCTTCGCGGGTAAACCCGCTCCCACAGGTACTGCACAGCTTGCAAGATCTGTGGTGAACCTCTAGCTCCCACAGGTACTGCACAGCTTTGCAAGATCTTTGGTGAACCTCTGGCTCCCACAGGTACTGCACAGCTTGCAAGATCTGTGGTGACCCTGTGGGAGCGGGTTTACCCGCGAAGAGGCCGGTGCAGGCTGTAGACTGTTTTTTTGCAACGGCCGCTGAAGTACAGTCTGCCCCATGGACAAATACGCCCCCCGCCAGTGGCTCCCCCACGAAAAACCCAGCCTGCCGGGCTCCCCCTCCACGCCCCTGCACACGCCCGCCAAACGCCTGGCCTACGGCGTGGTCGGGCTGCTGGTGGCGATCACCGGTGGCCTGGGCAACGCGCTGGTCACCGCCAACCTTGTGTTCCTGCAAGGAGCGCTGGGCGCAACCACGGCGGAAATGGCCTGGTTGCCGGCCGCCTACGTGATGACCAACGTGTCCATCAACCTGCTGCTGGTGAAGTTCCGCCAGCAATTCGGCCTGCGCGCGTTCACCGAGGTGTTCCTGGTGCTCTATGCCCTGGTCACCTTCGCCCACCTGCTGGTAAACGACCTCAATTCGGCCATCGCCGTGCGGGCAGCGCATGGCATGGTCGGTGCCGCGCTCAGCTCGCTGGGGCTGTACTACATGATCCAGGCGTTCCCGGCGCAATGGCGGCTGAAGGCGATGGTGCTTGGCCTGGGCGCCTCGCAGCTGGCGTTGCCGCTGGCGCGGATCTTCTCCGAAGACCTGCTGCAGATCGCCGAATGGCGCGGCCTGTACCTGTTCGAACTGGGCCTGGCGCTGGCCGCGCTGGGCTGCGTGCTGATGCTCAAGCTGCCCCCCGGTGACCGCTTCAAGACCTTCGAGCCGCTGGACTTTCTCACCTTCTCGCTGATGGCCAGCGGCACCGCGCTGCTGTGCGCCGTGCTGTCACTCGGGCGTATCGACTGGTGGCTGGAGGCGCCCTGGATCGGCATGGCCCTGGCGGCCTCGATCGCGCTGATCTTCAGCGGCCTGGCCATCGAGCACAACCGCCAGAACCCGCTGCTGATGACCCGCTGGCTGGGCAGCGGCGCGATCATTCGCCTGGCCCTGTGCGTGGTGCTGATTCGCATGGTCACCTCGGAGCAGTCCACCGGGGCGGTCGGCTTCCTGCAGGCGCTGAACCTGGGCAGCGAGCAGATGCGCACGCTGTACGCGGTCATGCTGCTGGGCGCGGTGGCCGGCCTGGCCAGCAGTGCCTTCACCATCAACCCCAACCACCTGGTGATCCCGCTGTTCATCTCGCTGCTGGCCATGGCCACCGGCGCCTTCATGGACAGCAGTTCGAGCAACCTCACCCGCCCGGCACAGATGTACCTCAGCCAGTTCCTGCTGGCGTTCGGCAGCACCTTCTTCCTCGGCCCGTCCATGGCCCTTGGCATCAGCCATGTGCGCGCCAACCCGCGCAACCTGGTGAGTTTCTCGGTGCTGTTCGGCATCTGCAACAACCTCGGCGGCCTGATTGGCGCGGCACTGCTGGGCACCTTCCAGACCTGGCGGGAAAAATTCCACTCCAGCCACCTGATGGACCGCCTCAGCTACCTGGAACCCTTGGTCACGGCCCGTGTGCAAAGTGGCGGTGCCGGCTACGGCGGCATCATCGCCGACCCGGCCCTGCGCAGCGAAGCCGGCATGCGCCTGCTGGCCAGTGCCGCCACCCGCGAGGCGAATATCATGGCCTACAACGATGTGTTCGTGCTGATCGGCAGCATCGCTATTCTGACCATGATCTGGATCTGCATCCGTAGCACCTGGCTCTGGCACACCAAACGCCGGGCCATTTCCCCTGACTCCACCCCCGGCGCGCCCACCCGATGACCGACGACACCCGCACCACGACCACCACTGCCATCGCCGAAACCCCGGAAGGCGCCACGCCGCCCAGCGAGCCGACCAGCCCGGTGCGTTCGCGGCGGGTGCGGATCCTGTCGTCGATCAGCTTCGCCTGCGTGGCCCTGGCCGGCATCCTGCTGGTGCTGTATGCCTGGCGCCTGCCGCCATTCAGCAGCGCCATCGAAAGCACCGAGAACGCCCTGGTGCGCGGCCAGGTGACCATCATCGGGCCGCAGCTGAGCGGCTATATCGTCGATGTGCCGGTGCATGACTTCCAGTTCGTCAAGGCCGGCGACCTGCTGGTGCAACTGGACGACCGCATCTACAAGCAACGCCTGGCCCAGGCCATCGCCCAGCTGCAGCAACAACAGGCGGCCCTGGCCAACAACCTGCAGCAGCGCAACAGTGCCGAAGCCACCATTGCCCAGCGCCAGGCCGCCATCGGCGATGCCGCCGCCCAGGCAACCAAGGCCAGGGCCGACCTCGGCCGCAACCAGGCGCTGGTCAGCGATGGCTCGGTGTCGCGGCGCGATCTGGACCTGGCCCGGGCCAGCGAAGCCGCTGCGGTCGCCAGCCTGGCCCAGGCCAAGGCGGCACTGGAAATCGCCCGCCAGGACCGCGAAACCGTGGTGGTCAACCGGGCCGCGCTGGAGGCCTCGGTGGAAAACGCCAAGGCCGCCGTGGAGCTGGCCCGCATCGACCTCGACAACACCCGCGTCACCGCTCCGCGCGACGGCCAGCTGGGGCAGATCGGCACGCGCCTGGGTGCCTATGTCAATTCCGGTGCGCAGTTGATGGCGCTGGTGCCCGACACCCTGTGGGTGATCGCCAACATGAAGGAAACCCAGATGGCCGATGTGCGCATCGGCCAGCCGGTGAGTTTCACCGTGGATGCGCTGAACCACCTGAAGCTGCATGGGCACGTGCAGCAGATCTCACCGGCCACCGGCTCGGAGTTCGCCTTGTTGCAGGCGGACAATGCCACCGGCAACTTCGTCAAGATTGCACAGCGCATACCGGTGCGGATCACCGTGGATGCCGACCAGCCGGAGGCTCGGCGCCTGCGGCCGGGGATGTCGGTGGTGGTCAGTATCGATACTCGCAGCCAGGATTGATGTTGTTGCCACTGGCCTCTTCGCGGGTAAACCCGCTCCCACAGGTTCACCACAGGTCTTGAAAACTGTGCAATACCTGTGGGAGCGGGTTTACCCGCGAAGAGGCCAGCGAAGATCATGCAGAGATGCCGTCTTGCCATGATTGCGCCGCTCTAGCCCGTAGGTTCTAATCGCGCACGACCCGTTTGCCTTTGTCACTCAAGGAAGTGTCACCATGTACAGGAAGATCGTGCCGCTGGCGCTGTTGGCAACCCTGGCCGGTTGCCCGAACAGCGAGGACACCAGCGAGGCCAGTTTCCAGAAGGCCGCCCAGGCCTACCTCGATACCCAGTACCCGCACTGCTTCGTCATCAGTTCATTCCCGACCAAGACCCAGGACTTCGATCTCCATGGCACCAACAAGGCGTTGCATGCCCTGGCCCAGGTAGGTGTGGTCAGCGAAAAGGAGATCTCGCGCACCGAGGTGCCCGCCCGCCTGTGGCAAGCGGCACGCACAGACATCTACTACGCCTACGACCTCACCGACGAAGGCCGCAAGTACTACAAGGCGGATAACGGGCTGTGCTTCGGCAAGGCGCAGGTCACTGCCATCGAGCAGTTCAGTGAACCGAGCGAGGCGACCGGGCAGAAGATGTCGAATGTGACCTATGCCTACAAGATCACTGGGTTACCGGCGTGGGCCGGGGATGATGGGGTCAAGGCCAGCATTGCCGAACTGGGCAAGGCGGTGGCCAGTAATGACACGCCGCTCAAGGAAACCCGGGCGATGGTGCTGACCAGCCAGGGGTGGCGGTTGCAGGAGAAATAGCCGTTTGCCGGGCATGCCTCCCGCCGGGTTGGTTGATGCTGGACCTTGTAGGAGCGGCCTTGTGTCGCGAAAGGGCTGCAAGGCAGCCCCAGCAATTTGTGCATCTGTGCTGATGCCTTGGGGCTGCTTTGCAGCCCTTTCGCGACACAAGGCCGCTCCTACACTAGTCCGCGCAGGTTAGAAGTTGATGCAAGGAGGCTGGCAATGGCTTACATCCACCAGGCCAGCACCACCGGCAACCAGGCAAACGACAGCACCGTGGAACACATCACCAGGTTCGCCACCTGCTCCGGTTCGCGGTTGGCGCGCACCGCCATCAGGTAGTTGAACACCGCCACCGGCATCGCCGACTGCACCACCAGCACCGCACGCTCCAGGCTGCCCATGCCCAGCGCCGCACCTACCGCCCAGCCCACGGCAGCCCCCAGACCAATGCGCAAACCGCCCAGCAGCATGCCGCTGCCCACATGGCGCAGGCGAATGCTGGCCAGCGACACACCCAGTGTCAGCAACATCAGCGGGATGGTCATGCCGCCCAGCAGGTCTGCGGTATTGGCCAGCCAGCGCGGCAACTCGAAATCGAGAAAGATGATCGGCATGGCGCCGGCCAGGCTGATCACGATGGGGTTGCGCAGTAATGCCTTGAGCGAAGCCGCAGTACCGGAAATGGCCATGCCGAGGGTGAACTGCACGATCGACAGGGTCAGGAAGAACGCCACTGCCAGGGCCAGGCCGTGTTCGCCAAAGGCGTACAGGCTGATCGGCAGGCCCATGTTGCCGGTGTTGGGGAACATGAACGCCGGCAACAGCACACGCCAGTGCATGCCCGAAGCGCGGCACACCAGCAAGCCGGCCAGGGCCATGCCCAAGGTGCACAGCAGGCAGGCCATGGCCATGCTGGTGAAGGCGGTCGGGTCCAGTTCGGTGCGGCTGAGCGTGGACAGCACCAGCGACGGGGTGCCGACGGTCATCACCACCCGGGCGATGAATTCGGTGGGGTAGTCCAGGCCCTTGCGGGCCCAGGCATAGCCGATGCCGGCGACGATGAAAACCGGGGCCAGGACGGCGAACAGCGAAGCGAACATGGGGGCCTTCCTTGGGGGTGAGCCCCGCATTATGCCGCAGTCTGCGGGCTTGCCGGCGATTGGGCCGCACAGCGGCCCCGGGATGTCCGCCCAAGACGCATTCGTGTCGCCCACAGACTGCGGCGTCTCGTCGCACACCCAAGCCCCTTGGGCAAAACCGCGCAAGCCCGTAGAATCGCGCTTCCTTTTCGCCCGTCGCCTTGAACGGTGGCAACCGGCAGCGTCGCATCCAGCCCAGGCACATCCGTGCAGCCCCTCGGCCCCGTTCGGGTCGAGCCGGTGTGCGCGTCCGAAAAGGCGCTCATTCCGCTCATCCAACTAGAGGTACGTATGTCTCCGCGTTTGCTGGCCATGGCGCTGGCGCCCCTGCTCGGGCTGTTCATCATTGCCCTGGGCAACGGCTTCATGTCTTCCCTTACCACCCTGCGCCTGGGCGCTGCCGGCGAGTCGGCCACCACCATCGGTGTGGTTTCCTCGACCTACTTCATCGGCCTGACCCTGGGTGCCATCTTCAACGACCGGCTGATCCTGCGCATCGGCCATATCCGCGCCTATACCAGCTTCGCCTCGCTGATCGCCGTGACCATCCTGCTGCAAGGCCTGTTCTACGACGTCACCTGGTGGTCGGTGCTGCGCCTGATCAACGGCTGGGCGGCGGTGGGCGTGTTTCTGGTGATCGAAAGCTGGCTGCTGCTGGCCGGTGACGCCAAGATCCGCGGCCGCCTGCTGGCGCTGTACATGATCGCCTTCTACGGCGCCGGGGTCATCGCCCAGGCCGGCCTTGGCGAAATCACCCACATGGGTGACACCGCACCGTTCATGCTGGCCGGCGTGCTCGCCGCCCTGTCGGTACTGCCCATCGTGATCCTGCCGCGGGTGTCGCCGCTGCTGGACCAGGTCGAACCGCTCAAGCCGCGCCAGTTGCTGGGCGTTGCGCCATCGGGCCTGGTGGGCTGCTTCGGTTCGGGTGTGGCCATTGCCGGCATCTATGCCTTGCTGCCGCTGTACCTGCAGCGCATCGGCCTGGATGTGGGCGAGGTCGGCAACATGATGGCCTGGGTGATTCTTGGTGCCATGCTGCTGCAATACCCGGTCGGACGCTGGTCCGACCGCAAGGACCGCCAGGATGTGCTGATCGCCCTGGCCGCGCTGTGCGTGCTGCTGTCGCTGGTGACGGTGTTCCTGCCGTCGGACTCGATCCTGCTGCCGGCGATGCTGTTCCTGCTAGGTGGTGGCGTGTTCACCCTGTACCCGGTGGCGGTCAGCCATGCGGCCGACCGGGCGCCATCGGATGCACTGGTGCCGATGATCCAGGGCCTGCTGCTGATCAACTCGCTGGGTTCGGCCATGGCGCCGGTGGCCATTTCGCCGATGATGACCGAGTTTGGCGAGGCCGGGTTGTTCTGGGCCTTTGCCGTGGTCAACCTGGCCATGGTGTGCTTCTTCATGTGGCGTCGTGGCAAGCGCCCGGCGGCAGAGCACCCGGCCCCGTTCACCGCTTCGACCACCTTCTCGCCGACCGGTGCCGAGCTGCGGGTGACCGAAGACCTGATGCATGCGGCGCAGGAGCACCCGCCGCTGGAGCCGGTGGAGAGTGCTGCGCCAGCGCAGGCGCAGCGTTCAGAATCGCATTGACTCCGGGGGCTGCCCTGCAGCCCTTTCGCGACACAAGGCCGCTCCCACAGGGACCTCATCAGCTGAAGGAATGCGCCATACCTGTGGGAGCGGGCGCGCCCGCGAACACCGGCGTAGCCGGTGCCATCCACCGCGTCGCTTGCTTCGCGGGCATGCCCGCTCCCACAGGGGCCTCACCAGCAGAAGGAATGTGCCGTACCTGTGGGAGCGGGTTTACCCGCGAACACCGGCATAGCCGGTGCCATCCACCGCGTCGCCTGCTTCGCGGGTAAACCTGCTCCCACAGGGGCCGCGCAGGTTTGTTGATCTGGCTTTAGCCATTCACCAGGTTGGCCGGGCGCTCACCAGCCAGGGCACTGAGCAGGTTGTCCACCGCACAGCGCGCCATGGCCTGGCGGGTTTCCTCGGTCGCCGAGCCGATATGCGGGGTCGCCACCACGTTGTCCAGCTGCAACAACGGCGACTGCGCCGGCAACGGCTCCTGCACGAACACATCCAGGCCGGCGCCGCGTATGCGCCGGGCACGCAACGCTTCGATCAGCGCCGGCTCATCCACCACGCGCCCGCGGGAAATGTTCACCAGGATTGCCTGTGGCTTCATCAGCGCCAGCTCCCGCGCGCCGATCAGGCCTTCGGTGCTGGCACTCAGCGGAACGGTCAGGCAAACGAAATCCGCCTGCTGCAACAGCTCATCCAGGCTGCATTGACGCGCCGCATGGCGCGCCTCCACCTCAGGCTTGGCACGCTGACTGTGATACAGCACACGCATGCCGAAGCCGGCCGCGGCACGCCGGGCCAGGGCCTCGCCGATGCGGCCCATGCCGACGATGCCCAGCGTCTTGCCGTGCACATCGCTGCCGAAATGCGCCGGGCCGAGGTTGGCCTGCCAGTTCCCGTCTCGCACCCAGTTCGCCAGCTCCACCACCCGCCTGGCGGTGGCCAGGATCAAGGCAAAGCCCGTGTCGGCGGTGGTTTCGGTCAGCACGTCGGGGGTGTTGGTCAACATCACGCCACGCCGGCTGAGCTCGGCGATGTCGTAGTTGTCCACGCCGACCGAAACGCTGGACACCACTTCAAGCTGTGGCGCCAGGTCGAGCAGGCTGGCGTCCAGGCGCAGGCTGGCCCCCAGCAACCCGTGCGCCCCCGGCAAGGCGTCGCGCAGGCGCGCCAGGCCATCGGGCCCGGAGGTGTCCACCCAGGTCACCTCGACGCGCTCTTGCAGGCGTGCCATCAAGTCGTCGGACAGGCGTTTGTACAGGACGATTCGCTTCTTCATTGCACAGGTTCCTAATGGTTCATGGCCAGGCGCGAGTTGCCGCGCTTGGCCCGGCCGGATGTCTGGGAAGTATTGAGTGCGGCGGTAAGCGCCACTGCGGCCAGCAGCGCACCGCACATGAACAGGTAGGAGGCACCGGGCCCGCCCGTGACGCCATTGAGGTAACCCACCAGCCACGAGCCACCGAACGAGCCCAGCGCGCCCATGCTGTTGATCAGCGCCATGGCACCGCCCGCGACGTTGGCCGGCAGGATCTCGGGCACGATCGCGAAGAACGGGCCATAGGGTGCGTACATGCAGGCGCCGGCGACCACCAGCAACGCGTACGACAGCCAGAAGTGTTCGCTGCCCAGGGCGTACGAGCCATAGAACGCAACGGCGGCGATCAGCAGTGGTGGCCAGACGAAGCGCTTGCGCTTCTGCAGGCGGTCGGACGCCCACGACACACCGACCATGCCCAGCACCGCCGCCAGGTAAGGTACCGACGACAGCCAGCCGGCCTGCACGATGTCGAGGTTGGCCGCCTGCTTGAGGATCGACGGCAACCACAGCACGAAGCCATACACACCGATGCTCCAGCAGAAGTACTGCAGCGAAAGGATGATCACCTGCGGCGAGCGGAACGCCTCGCGGTAGTTCTTCACCGGCTTGATACCTTGCTGCTCGGCAGCCAGCGCCTGCTCCAGGGCGGCCTTTTCCTGCTCGCTCAGCCAGTTCACCTGGGCCGGGCGGTCATCCACCAGGCGCCACCAGAAGAACGCCCAGATGACGGCAGGCAGGCCTTCGATGATGAACATCCAGCGCCAGTCGTAATGCTTGACCAGGTAGCCCGACACCACCGACATCCACAGGATGGTCACCGGGTTGCCGAGGATCAGGAAGGTATTGGCGCGCGAACGCTCGGCGCGGGTGAACCAGTGGCACAGGTACACCAGCATGGCCGGCATCACCGCCGCCTCCACCACCCCGAGCAGGAAGCGGATGGCGATCAGCATGTAGACGTTGCTGACCACGCCGGTGAGCGTGGCAAGGCCGCCCCAGAGTATCAGGCAGACAAAGATCAGCTTCTTCACACTGCGCTTTTCGGCGTAGATGGCGCCAGGCACCTGGAAGAAGAAGTAACCAAGGAAGAACAGTGCCCCCAGCAGCGAAGACAGTGCGGGGGTGATGTGCAGGTCTTCAGCCATGCCGGAAGCGGCGGCGAACCCGTAGTTGGCGCGGTCCAGGTACGCCAGGCTATAGGTGAAGAACACGATCGGGATGATGTACCACCAGCGGCGAGGTGCCAGGCTTTGGCTTTGCATGGTTCGTTTCTCCTGAGCTTGTTGTTTTTGTTGCAACAGGTGTTTCGGGGTCAAGTGTTCACGCGCTTCTGCGCAGGTCGTGGGCTTGCAGCTCATGGCGCAGCGGCAGACCTTCCATGTCGCCACGCGACTGCACGGCGCGGCTGCCGCACCAGTTGCCACGCGCCACTGCCTCGGCTACCGGGTGGCCCTCCAGCAGCGCACTGAGCACGCCGACGGCAAAGGCATCGCCGGCGCCAACGGTGTCCACCACATGGCTGACCGGCACTGGCGCCACCTGGCCTTCGCCCTTGGCGCTGCGGAAGTAGGCGCCGGCGTCGCCCAGCTTGATCACCACCAGTTCCACCCCTTGGTCGAGGTAGAACGCGGCGATGTCTGCCGGGGTGTGCTGGCCGGTCAGCAGGCGGCCCTCTTCCAGGCCTGGCAGAACCCAGTCGGCCTTGGCTGCCAGGGCATTGACTTCGCGCACCATGCTGCTTTGGTCAGGCCACAGCGAGGGGCGCAGGTTGGGGTCGAACGAGATACTGCGCCCGGCGGCACGCATGGCGTCCATCAACGCATGCGACAGCGCCCGGCAGCCCTCCGACAGCGCCGGCGGGATGCCGGTGGCGTGCAGGTGGCGGGCCTGCAAAGAGCCCGGGCGCAGCAACGCCGGCGACAGCCGGCTGGCCGCCGAGCCACGGCGGAAGTACTCCACCGCCGGGTCGCTGCCGTCATCGCAGCGGGCCTTGAGCTGGAAGCCGGTGGGGTAGTTGGGATCCACCTCGACGCCGGAGCAGTCCAGGCCTTCGCGGCGCAGGCTGTCGAGCACGAAGCGGCCCAGCGAATCGTCGCCCACCCGGCTCAGCCAGCGGACCTTGAAGCCCAGCCGCGCCAGGCCGATGGCCACGTTGCTGTCGGCGCCGGCGATGCGCTTGCCGAACTGGCCGACACTGGCCAGGTCGCCGGCCTGCTCGGCGACGAACATGGCCATGGTCTCGCCGAAACACAGCACGTCATGCTCATGCATGGCTCAGCTCCTCACTCGATACGCCCTGCCCCAGCGCCGCCAGGTCGCGCACCTGGGCACGGGTCAGCGCCAGCAGATCGTCGCTCACCAACGGGTACTCGACAGCACGCACCACGCCGGGGGTGAACTCGGCCATCAGCTCGGCCCACTCCTGCAGGTCCGCAGTCTCTGGCGGGACGGCTACCAGGCGGCCATCGGCCCGCCGCTGCACGGCCTTGCAGTGCACATAGCGCACCCAGCGGCCAAGCTGGCGTGCGGCGTGCCGGGCAGGCTCGCCCTGCCACTGCCAGTTACCGATATCGAAGGTCATGCCCAGGCTCAGCCCGAGCTCGTCGGCGCGCTGGAAAAACTGCTGCAGGGGTTCGATTCGTCCACCTTGCGCGGTCTGGTCATTCTCCACCAGCAGCAACGGCCCGTGCGCCGGCAACAGCGTCGCCAAGGCCGCAACATCACAGCCCGCATGGTAGTGGCCCAGGGAAACCTTGAGCGCTACCGCGCCAAGGGCGCGGGCGGTTTCCAGCTTTTGCGCCAATTGCGGGTCAAGCTCGCCTTGTGCGGTCCACAGTTCCAGGGGTGTGGAGTACAGGCACTCAAGGCGCAGCGCGGCAATGGCTGCAGCCAGCGCTGCAGTGTCCGGCGCACGAGTGAACAGTTCTTCGCGCAGTTCCACGCGGGTAACGCCAGCGGCAGCCAGCAGGTCAAGGAACTGCTCCTGGCCACGTTGCCGGACAAAGTCGGCACCGTAGCTGGAGAGGCTGATGGAAACGGGGCTCGAGTGCATTGTTGTTGTCCTTATGAAACCGGTTTCATTTTTTGATGACAGCAAGCACGCGGGTGCCTGCCTGTGATTACTGTGGCTGGGTTGAACCTCGGATGATCAGCTCGGCCTTGAAGTCGATGCGCCGGGCTGCCCCGCTGTCGCCGCGCAGGCGGCCAAGCAGGCTCTCGAATGCTGCCACGCCGATTCGCTCGGTGGGCTGGGCCAGTGCAGTGATGCCGCTGCCGACCAAGGGGTACCAGTCAAGGTCGTCGAGCGCGATCAGCCCGACGTCCGCGAACAGATTGCGCCCTGCTTCGTGCAGGGCCCGGGTCACGGCCAGGGTGGCGACACCGTTGAAGGTGAAGATGGCCTGCGGGCCATGGCCGCTGCCGGCGATGAACGAAGCCAGCTGGTCATCCAGCCCGGCGCCGATTTCCAGCACCTGCTGGCGCATGCCGGGGCGCCGGCTGATCGATGTGCCGAACGCTTGCACCCGCTCCAGCCGCGAGCTGGTGCCATCGAGGCGTTCGGTTACCGCCAGGATGTCGCGGTAGCCTTGCGCCTGCAGGTGGTCGAGGGCCTGCTCGACCGCGTCGGCATTGTCCAGGCCAACCAGGTCGACATTCAGTTCGGGCAACTGGCGGTCGACCAGCACCATGGGGATGTCGCGCTGCAGGTTGAGCAATTCGCCGGGGTGATGGCCAAGCGTGTTCACGATCAGCCCTTCGACGTTGTAGGACTGCAGGGCCACCAGGTGGTGACGCTCCTGCTCGTCGTCGCGGTTGGTGTTGCACACCACCAGGCTGTAGCCGTGCTGGCGGCAGGCAGTTTCCACGCCATGCATCACGGCCACTGAATAGGGGTTGAGGATATCGGCCACCAGCATGCCGATCAGGCGCGTCTGGCCGCGCTTCAGGCCACGGGCCATCTGGTTGGGGCGGTAACCGAGGCGCTCGATGACCTCTTCCAGGCGCTTGGCGGTGGCTTCAGCGAGCAACTGCCGGTCACCGCCGATGTAACGGGAGACGGTGGCCTTGGAAACGCCAGCGACACGCGCTACTTCGCTGATGGTGACCCGTTCGCGGGCATGGGCAGGCGCGTCGGTCATGGGCTGTCCTTATGATTGTTGTGATAGCGATGAAACCGGTTTCAATACAGCAAAATCGCACGCGTTCGTCAACATGCCGTTGGTCGGGAGTGCGATATTCATGCGTAGCAAATGCAATAAGAATACGCTTTAACTGACTGATATATATAGATATATAAACACGAGACCCTGTGGGAGCGGGTTCACCCGCGAATGCGATGTTGAATGTGCCGACGCATTCGCGGGTAAACCCGCTCCCACAGTGGATTGGGGGTGCAGACAGAGGGATGCAGTTAACGGAGGGCTTTCACGTCACTGGCGGTGACGGCATCCCCTTGGTTACCCCAACTGGTGCGAATGAAGTTCACCACCTCGGCAACCTCCTGATCACTCAGGCGCCAGCCGAACGCCGGCATGGTGAAGTTCGACGGTGCCGCGTGCGTCGCCGGCACTGTGCCCCCCGCCAAGACCACGTGGATCAGCGATGTGGCATCCGCCGTCTGCACCACCGGGTTGCCGGCCAGGGCCGGGAACACGCGGGTATAGCCCTGGCCATCGGTACGGTGGCAGGCCGCGCAGTTGTCGATGTACACCGCCGCCCCGGGCTTGCTGTCGTCGCCCTTCCACAGCGCATCCGCCACCTGTTTGTCGTACACGTGCGGCTGGTCATCAGGGTTGCTCGGCGGCAGCGTCTTCAGGTAACGGGCGATAGCGGTCAGGTCGGCGTCGCTCATGTGTTGCATGCTGTGCTCGACCACGTCGCTCATGCCACCGAACACGGCGCTGCGGTCGCTACGGCCAGTCTTGAGAAACTGCACCAGCTGCTCTTCGCTCCAGCTACCCAGGCCGTCCTTGTGGTCGCCACGCAGGTTCTTGGCAATCCAGCCTTCCAGCGGTGCACTGCCAGCCAGGAACTGCTCGCCATCCTGTGGGCTCAGTGCCTTTTCCTGCATGGTCAGCGCCCGCGGCGTATGGCACGCGCCACAGTGCCCCAGGCCCTCGACCAGGTAGGCACCGCGGTTGACCACCGGGTCGGCAGCCGCCGACGCCTGCCAGGGCTTGGCCTCTGGCGCGAACAACCCGCGCCAGACCGCCAGCGGCCAGCGCATGCTCAGCGGCCAGGGGATGTCGGTGGCCTTGTTCGGCTGCTCGACCGGCTCCACGCCCTTCATGAAGTAGGCATACAGCGCCTGCATGTCCTGCTCGCTGACGCGCGCATAGGACGGGTATGGCATGGCCGGATACAGGGTGCTGCCGTCCTTGCCGATGCCCTTGCGCACCGCCTGGTCGAAGTCTTCGAAGCTGTACTGGCCGATACCACTGGCCGCCGGGGTGATGTTGGTGGAGTACACCGTGCCAATCGGTGTCTCCATCGGCAGCCCACCGGCGAACGGCTTGCCGCCCTTGGCGGTATGGCAGGCGACGCAGTCGCCGGCGCGGGCCAGGTACTCGCCCTGGCGCACCTGCGCATCGTCATTCGGCGCAGCCTGTGCAGCCACGCTGGCACCCAGCAGGGTTGCGATCAACATTGTCTTCATGCGCATCGCTCCTCAAGCCTGGACCAGCGGGCCAGGGTTTTTCAGGTACTGCTCGCGGATGGCGCGGGCCGACCAATAGGTCAGCGCAGCCACCAGCCCGGTCGGGTTGTAGCCCAGCCCCTGGGGGAACGCCGAAGCCCCCGGAACGAACACGTTGTGCACGTCCCAGCTTTGCAGGTAGCGGTTCAACGCACTGGTTTTCGGGTCGGTGCCCATGATCGCGCCGCCGTTCAGGTGGGTGGTCTGGTAGCTGGCGGTGTTGAAGTGGTCCTTGACCTTCTTGCCCAGCACGGCAATGGTCTTGGGGTTCATCGCCTGGGCGATCTTGCTCAGCTTGTCGACCATGAACTGGTTCATCCTGATGTCGTTTTCCTGCCAGTCGAAGGTCATGCGCAGCAGCGGCTGGCCGTAGGCGTCGCGGTAGGTCGGGTCGAGGTCCAGGTAATTGCCACGGTAGGACTGGTGGGCGCCGTGGGCGTCCATCGAAACCTGGTGGGTGTAGTAATCGGCGGTGGCCTTCTTCCAGGCGCTGCCCCAGGCCGGTGTGCCAGGCGGGGTGGCGCCGCCGGCAATCGGCCGTGTGCCGGCCTGGTTCACCCACATCGGCGAGCCACCGACGAAACCGTGCGGGCCATGATCGAAGTTGTCGGCGTTGAAGTCATCGATGGCAATGCCGTTGCCACCGGCGCCGATGAAGTTGTTGGTGTAGGTGTCCTTGTCGAAGAACGCCTTGACCGTGCCCATGTTCTGGTAGGCGAAGTTACGCCCGACCACGCCTTCGTTCTTGATGGGGTCGTACGGTTTGCCGATGCCGGACAGCAGCATCAGGCGCACGTTGTTGAACTGGAACGCCGCCAGGATCACCAGGTCCGCCGGTTGCTCCACTTCCCGCCCCTGGGCGTCGATGTAGGTCACCCCGGTGGCCTTGCGCTTGCTGTCGTCCAGGTTCACCCGCAGCACATGGGCGTTGGGCCGCAATTCGAAGTTCGGCACCTGGCGCAGCGCCGGCAGGATGTTCACGTTGGGCGAGGCCTTGGAGTACATGTAGCACACGTAGCCGCTGCAGAAACCGCAGAAGTTGCACGGCCCCATCTGCGCCCCGTACGGGTTGGTGTACGAGCCGGAGGTGTTGGCCGAGGGCAGGTTGTAGGGCTTGTAGCCCAGGCTGGCCGCCGCCTTTTCGAACAGCCTGGCCGACACCACGTTTTTCTGCGAAGGCAGCGGGAACGGGCTGGAACGGTCCGGCGCATAGGGGTTGCCGCCCTTCCCTTCGCCAACGACCTGGCCGTTGACGGTCCAGGCCTGGCCAGAGGTACCGAATACCTTTTCGGCAAAGTCGAAGTGCGGTTCCAGTTCTTCGTAGCTGACCCCGAAGTCCTGGATCGTCATGTCTTCGGGGATGAACTTGCGCCCGTAGCGTTCTTCGTAGTGGCTGCGCATGCGCAGCTCCATCGGGTCTACCCGGAAGTGCACGCCAGACCAGTGCAGGCCTGCGCCACCTACACCTTTGCCCGGCAGGAAGGCACCGAGCTGGCGATTGGGCAGTGCCACGTCGTTCATGCCATGGCGGATGGTGACGGTTTCTTTCGACACATCGACGAACAGCTTCTTGCGCACGCTGTAGGTCAGCTCGTCGATCACCTGCGGGTAGCTGCCTTCCGGGTAGGTGTCCTGCATCGGCCCCCGCTCCAGGGCCACCACCTGCAGCCCGGCCTCGGTCAGTTCCTTGGCCATGATCGCGCCGGCCCAGCCGAAGCCCACGATTACCGCGTCCACTTTCTTCATCACGGTCGCCATGTCTCAGGCCCTCTCGCCACGGATCGAAACAGCCGGGAACGGGTAAGGCTCGTTGCGCTCGACCCAATCCATGAAATCGGCGCGGGCGCCGGGGAAGCCGATCTGGGTCCAGCCGACCATGCCTTTGTTGCCGCCATGGATCGGGTCGCAGAAGAACCCTTCACGGGTGTTCTGCACCAGCAAGCTGAAGAACACCTTGGCCGGCACGGTGTCGAAAACCAGCTCTCCAGCCTCGACCTTGCTGAGAACGTGGTCTCGGGTAGCGCTATCTTGCGCAGCAAAAACTTGCCCGGAATTGGCCTTGCACCAGCCGTCCACGGCGGCGATGCCCAGGCGGTAGATCTGTTGCGGGCTGAGTTGCAGCTGGTAACCCAGTTCGGGCGCGGCGTCGGCCTTGAACGGGCCCTGCATGTACCACTGCGCGCCGGTTGCGTAGGGGGTGTTCATCTGCCGGTCGATGAACTCGGCAGCGCCGGCTTCAAGTGCACCGGGGCCAAGCTCGTCGGCCGGGATGATGCGCGAGACGGCCGCCTGCACGAAGGCCCACTCCTCTGCAGTGAAGAACGTCGGCTGGTAGTTGCCCGCTGGCGGTGTGGCCGGCACTTTGGGCTCGTGTTGCGGGGCCGCAAGCAGCTGACTGGCACCCACGCCAAGCCCCGTGCTGGCCACGGTGACCACAGGGATCAAGGTCAAGGTCTTGCGCAGAAAGTCCCTGCGCGGGTTGTCTGGGGCATGGTCAGGCATTGCGAATCCTCATCGGCTGTGTGCGGCCTTGAAAAGCGCCATCTGATTTTCAATATGGGGGGTGGTCTTGATAGGCCATCAAGAAAACAGCCGAATAATTTAGCGTGTTCAGAAATGTTTTGAAACCGGTTTCAGGCTTGATTTCAAAGGGGCCGTCCGGACTTCGCACCAGGCCTGCCTGCCTTGCTGGCTACACACGCATTCGCGGGCAAGGCCGCGCCCACAGGGCCGCGTTCACGCAGATGTCACGAATGGGGCGGCACGACCTGCCCCACTCCCCAACCTTGGGGGCACGGTGCCCAACGACAAACGCCTACCAATACCGTTGATAAGGAATTGGATCCCTTGCCCTGCAAGGGCTACAGCACATTTTTTCCGGTTTGGCACGCCTATTGCCGATCTCCTGCCAGACGCCCCAAGTCCATGGGCCCGTTTGCAGGAGGAAATGACTCATGCACCGACCGATACCCCACCCGCTGGCAGTGGCGATTTTCGCCGGCATGCTCCAGCTCCCGGCGCAGGCTGCCTTGAACGCTGTCGATCCAGGCGCCTATGTGCCCGCCAACGGCGGCTTCCCTGCCTGGTACCAGGACAGCCACGGTCGTACCCTCGACCTGTGCCTGACCAAGGCGGTCAGCTCGCGGGTGCCTGGCGCGCCCGGCGCACCGTCGTACATGTGCACGCTGCTGCCTACCCCCGGCGTGTTCGACGATACCCAACCCATCGTCTTCCCCACCAACTTCCCTGACGAGGCGTTCTGGTTCACCGCCGACGCCGCCATCGTCGACGCCACTCGCGGCATCGACCTCAGCTACGGCACCGCGATCGAAGCGGCATTTGCCGCCGAAGAACCGGTCGACGGCGACCAGGTCAGCTTCGCCCGGGTGCGTATCCGGGTCGACGTGCCAACCGCCGGCACCTACGTGGTCACTCACCCCTACGGCGTTGAAGTGTTCGACGTACCTGCGGCCGGGCGCCGGGCGATCAACATGACCCGCGACATCGGCATTGCCGGCGCAGGTGATTTCACCGGTGCCCTGAAAGGCGATGTCGGGCCGTTCCTGCGTAGTGTCAACGGCCCCTACACCGAAGGCAGCGAGCGTTTCATCGGCGACCCGAACCTGGAAGAACGGGTGACCGGCAGCCCGTTCAACACCAACTACGTGCGCATCGAAGGCCCCGGCGGCATCGACCTGCGCACCGAGCTGTTCGCGGTTTCGGGCAAGCTTTCCGCAGTGGCCCTGCCAACCCCGCTGATGCCGCAACGCACTACCTACTCGCGGCATACCGAGAACGGCGACCTGCGCGCCCAGCAGGACATCTTCGTGATGGCCCCGCCGCCACCGGCCAGCGTCACCCTGACCAGCCAGACACCCAACCTGAACCTCACCGAGGCCAACGGTACCGGCGCCTGGTACGCCCAGTCGGTGCTCGACCCGGCCGCCGGGACGGTCCTGACGCTGACCGCCGACAACAGCGTGGCGATCCCCACCAGCAGCCTGACCACCGCCAACGTGCCGCTGACCGACCTGGTCACCATCACCCAGGCCCAGTACCGCCTGTCCACCGGCGAGCTGACCCTGGTGGCCAGCACCAGCGACGAAACCACGCCGCCAGTGCTCACCGCACATACCGGCAACGGCGCGCTGATCGGCAACCTGAGCGGAACTGGCGCCGTGAAGACGCTGAGCACCAGCCTGTCGCCGATCCCGCCGGCCAAGGTGCAGGTCACCAGTGCCAATGGCGGTAGCGACACCGAAGACGTGGTGCTGGTGCCATGAACAGACAAAGGCTCAGCCTTCAAGGAGGCAGCATGAACACTTGGTCGCGCCGTGCGCTGTTGGCCGCCGGTTTTTCTCTTACCGTTACCAGCGCCGCGTTTGCCGCGCTGTCCGATGTCGACCCGGGGCCCTACACCTTCGCCACCGGTGGCTATCCGATGTGGTACAAGGACAGCCTCGACCAGTCCCTGGAGCTGTGCCAGTCCCGTGCCACCAGTACGCGAGCCCCCGGCGCGCCAGGGGCACCCGCCTACATGTGTACCTTGTTGCCCGAGCCCGGCATCTATGACGATGCCCTGCCGTTGGTGTTCCCGGACAACTGGCCGCCAGAGATGTTCTGGTTCCTGGCTGAAACCGACATTCCGCAGGTCGGCAACAGCGGCTACGAGCTGGAGGTCTATGTAGCCGGGGTGGAGGCAGCCTTCGCCGCTGAAAACCCGGTCGATGGTGACCAGCAGAGCTTCGCCCGCATCCGTATCCGCGCTTCGGTCCCAAGTACCGGTACCTACACCATCACCCACCCTTACGGGGTGGAGACGGTCAACGTCACCACGGCTGGGCGCCGGGCGATCAACATCACCCGGGACATAGGCATTGGTGCTCCTGGCAACTTCCGGGGAGCGCTGGCGGGGGCGATCGGCCCTTGGCTGAAGGGTGTTGGCGGGCCTTACACCGCGGTCAACCCCGATACCGGCGCCATCGAAACCTACATCGGCGACCCCAATATCACCGAAGCGGTGACCGGCAGCCCCTTCAATACCAACTTCGTGCGCATTCAAGGCCCCGCTGGCACCATCCAGACCAACACCTTCACTGTTTCAGGCAAGGTACTGGACCAGCGTGCCCAGACCCCGGTCAGCCTGGAACGCGCCACCTACTCGCGCAATGCCACCGGCACCCGCACGGAAGTGTTCGCCAAGGCGCCCAGCGCAGCCAGCCTGTGCATGCGCAATGGCATCGCCCTGGTCGGCACCCCGCCTTCGCCGTGCCAGTACACCCTCACCGCCGACAACAACGGGCTGTTCTTCCACCAGCAGTTCGGCCAGGAAGCACCGCCCGCAGTGGTGGTGGTCACCGCCAGCAACAGCGCCGGCGGCACCCAGCCGACCGCGCTGTCGAGCAAGCTCACCGACGTGGTCAAGGTCAGCACCGCACGCTACGACTGGGCCAACAAGCGCCTGCTGATCGAGGCCAGTTCCAGTGATGAGGTGGCGATCCCCGACCTGCTCGCCCAGGGCTACGGTCGCCTGTCCAAGGCAGGCACGCTGCAGAGCCTGACGGTCAACGACGTACCGCAGCCACCGGCCACGATCACGGTCAAGTCGGCACGTGGCGGCAGCGATATCGAACCGGTGGTCGTGGTCGGCAACGCACCGGTCGAGGCGGCCAACCAGCCACCGCTGGCCCAGGCCGATATCGGCAGCACCAGCGTCGGTATCCCGATCACCCTCAACCTGCTACAGAACGACAGCGACCCGGACGGCAACGTACCGCTGACCATCAGCGACCTGACCCAGCCCGGTACCGGCCTTGGCGGCGTGGTGATGAACGGCACCACCTCGGTCACCTACACCCCGCCAGCCGGGGCCACGCAACCCGTGGTGGCCACCTTCAGCTACCGGGCGGTGGACGCCAAGGGCCTGAAGTCGGCACCGGCTACTGTCACCATCAACGTAGCGCCCAACCGGGCACCAACCGCCAACCCGGAAACCGTCGCCACCCTGGGCGTGCCATTGACCATCAACGTGCTGGCCAACGACACCGATCCGGAAGGCAACGTGCCGCTGACTGTCCCCGCTACCTCCCTCACCCAGCCGGCTACCGGTCGGGGCACGGTCAGCACCGACGGCACCACGGTGACCTACACCCCACCGGCCACGGTGACCACCGCCTTCACCACCACCTTCACCTACCAGGCGCGTGACTCGCTGGGGGCGCTGTCCAACCCCACTACCGTCACCGTCAACGTGTCGCCACGGCCCGCCGCCGAAACCTTCGCGGTCACGGCAGCCACGGTCACGGCACGCTCCAACAACCGTTACAACTGGGACCTCAGCGGTACCTCGTCGGTCACCACCGGCAACACCGTCACCGTGCGGGTTACCACCACTACCGGCGTGCAGACCCTTGGCACCGCCACGGTAGCGCTGACCGGCCGCTGGCGCCTGGCGGTGAGCAATAGCACCACGATCATCCCGACTGCGGCACCGACGGCGACGATCACCACCAGCCAGGGCACCACACGCACCGTCAACGTAACCGTGCAGTAAAGGCCGGAGGTTGCAATGAAACGCCTGTACCCCCTGCTGCTCGGCCTGGCCCTGGTGGGCCAGGCCTGCTGGGCCGACGACCTGCTGGACAATGCCGACCTCGCGCCCGGCAACGACCTCGGCGACCCGGTGATCATCCGCCTGCTGCCGGCCGGCGCCGGCCAGGCTGCGGTGATCGAGCAGCAAGGCGCGGGCAACCGCGCCGCACTCGACCAGAACGGCCAGGCCCTGCTGGGCCGCATCGTCCAGGCCGGTGGCGCGCAGGAAGCGTACATCTTGCAGGAAGGTAGTGACCTGATGGCCATCATCAGCCAACAGGGAAATGGCAACAGCGCGTCGATCCGCCAGAGCGGCAGCAGCAACAGCGCGGCCATCGAGCAGATCGGCAACGACAACAGCGCCAGCATCGTGCAGTCCGGCACTGGCCTCAACAGCTCCGTGACCCAGGCCGGCAATGGCCAGCACGTTCAGATCACCCAATACCGATAGCCCTGGAGGCACCCCCATGTACAAGCTCGCTCCGTTAAGTGCCGCTATCGTCCTGGCCCTTGCAGGTCAGGCCATGGCTGCTGACAGCACCTCGTCCCAGACCCAGGACGGCAAGGAAAACATCGCCGAAGTCAGCCAGTCCCTGGCGCCATTCGCCTCGGCCACCCAGACCCAGACCGGCAAGGGCAACAACCACCTGGCGGTGCAATCCGAGAGCACCAGTGATATCCAGCAGAGTGCCAACGGCCAGTACAACGCCGGCTACGCCGACCAACTGTTCGAGAACGGCAGCCAGATCACCCAGCACGCCAGCGGCAGCTACAACGATGCCTTCGTCAGCCAGTCGCTGGGCCTGGGCAACCAGTCGCTGCAAACCCAGCAAGGCGCCGAAAACACCTCGACCGTGTGGCAGGACAGCCAGGAAGGCAGCAAGGCCACCACCTGGCAATCCGGCCAGCGCAACGAGGCCTTCATCGAGCAGACCTTTGGTGGCAGCAACAACAGCAGCATCATCAACCAGACCGGCCAGGACAACTACGCCGCCGCCGAGCACCTGAGCTACGTCGATGGCGATATCCAGGTCTACCAGGATGGCAAAGGCAACTGGGCGTATGGCGACCAGCGCGACGGCACCGGCGGCACCATCGGCATAGGCCAGTACGGTGGCGGCAACTCGGTGGAAGTGTGGCAGGACAACCAGACTGCCAGCCAGGCATCGGTAACCCAGTCCGGCCAGCTGAACGAAGGCTATATCGACCAGAGCTTCGGCATGAACAACAAGGTCAGCCTGTCGCAACAGGGCACGGCCAACGCCAGCTGGTCGGACCAGTTCGAGACCAACAACTCGACCACCACCATCACCCAGACCGGTAGCAACAACCTGCATTTCACCTACCAGAACGGTGAAAACCTCAACCTGACCATCAACACCAAGGGCAATGGCAACAGCGTCACTGCCAGCAACTGGAAAGGCGCCAAGATGGGCGGCCAGTTCGGTACCAACCAGAACGCCACCATCAACCAGAACGGCAATGGCAACGGCGCCAACCTGACCCAGAACGGTGACAACCAGCTGGCCACGCTGACCCAGAAAGGCACCGGCAACCAGATGGAGACCAAGCAGGCCGACATGAACAACGAGCTGTACTTCGAACAGAACGGCACTGACAACATCCTGATCGCCGACCAGCGTGGCACCGAAAACTATGCCTACGGCAACAGCCAGGGCACCGGCAACGTCATCAACCTGGACCAGTCCGGCTACAGCAACCAGAGCTACACCAACCAGCTGTACGGTGGCGGCAACGAAGCCACCATCAAGCAGGTTGACAGTTACAACGTCGCCTACGTGACCCAGGGAGGCCAGGGCAACAAGGCGTACGTCGACCAGAGCGGTGTCACCCAGACCGCGACCATCAGCCAGCTGGGCAGCGCGAACGTGGCCACTGTGACCCAGCAATAGATCGCTCCCCCTTTGAACCGCGGTGCTCCTCTCCCTGGTGCCGCGGTTCCTTTTTATTCCTGTCAGAACTTCTTTTCTTGCCGACCTGTTCGCGGGCACGCCCGCTCCCACAGGTACTCCACCGCCGTCAAAGCCTGCGCCAACCCTGTGGGAGCGGGCATGCCCGCGAATAGGCCAAGCCTGCCAAGCGCATTACAATGGTCCCCAACCAAGCCGATACCCAATCCCATGATCCAGTCCGACCTCAACCTGTTCGGCCACCAGCCGCAACGCCTGGCCAGCCACACCGTGCTGCTGCCCGGCTTCGCCCTGGCCGAGATCGAGCCTCTGCTCGATGCCCTGCGCCCGGTGCTGCGTGCCGCGCCGTTCCGGCACATGCACACCCCGGGCGGCCTGCGCATGGCGGTAGGGTTGACCAACTGCGGCACGCTGGGTTGGGTCAGTGACGAACACGGCTACCGCTACAGCCATTGCGACCCGCTCAGCGGCAAACCCTGGCCCGCCCTGCCCCCCGTGTTGCTCGAGCTGGCCAACCGCGCCGCGGCCATGGCCGGGTTCGACGGCTTCGTGCCGGATGCCTGCCTGGTCAACCATTACCTGCCGGGCACCCGCCTGAGCCTGCACCAGGACCGCGACGAGCAGGACTTCGGCCAACCGATCGTGTCGGTGTCGCTGGGCTTGCCGGCGGTGTTCCTGTTCGGTGGCCTGCAGCGCGCCGACAAGACCCAGCGCATCCCACTGAGCCACGGCGATGTGCTGGTCTGGGGTGGAGAGGACCGCTTGCGCTTTCACGGCGTGCTCCCGATCAAGCCCGGCGTGCATCCGCGCCTGGGTGAACGGCGGATAAACCTGACCCTGCGCAAGGCCGGTGGCTGAATCGGAGCGACGGCCTGTCACCCGGCGCAAACAGGATGAACGCGCATGAAACACGTTGAACATCTTGGCCAGGCAAGCTTCAAACGATATGCCATGCCCTCTTCAGCCTGGAGCCCGCCATGCCCTGCCAGCCCTGTTCCCCGACCCCTCACAGCGGAGCCGCGCGCCCATGAAAATGCCCTGCCGCGCGCCCAATTCCTCACTGCAACTCGATTACGTACGCGACACCCTGTTCGGCCCGGTGGCACAAAGCGTGGAATGCCAGTGCCAACTCGCCGCCCTCAACCTGCAAGGCCGCCCGGGCCTGCGCCTGCACATCTGCCCGCCGCTGCCCGACAAGGTCGACCGTGCCCACAGCGTGGCCTTCGTCTGGGACGGGCGCAGCTACCACGGTGTGGTCCGCGACCAGGGCAAGTGCGGTGATGGCGGCCTCAACCTGCTGCTGGAACTGCTGTAAGACGATCAACGGCGATCAACCCGGCTGAACCCAGCGGGCGCGTCACGTCTCCATAGCAAAAGGGCCCATGTCTGCCGGAGAACGCGGAGAACGCCAATGAACAGTCCGTTGCTCAAGCTCTTCACTCACCCCGCCGACGCCTGGCTGGATATTCGCCGGGCCGAGGAAGACCACCCGCAGCAGTATCTGCCGCGCCTGCTGGCCCTGGCGTTGATCCCCGCGGTGTGCCTGTTCTTCGGCACCACCACCTTCGGCTGGAGCCTGGCGGCCGAGGAGCGGGTGCGCCTGAGCATGGCCAGCGCCGCGCAACTGGCGGGCCTGCTCTATGCCACCACGGTCGTCGGGGTGATGTTGATGGGCACGATGATCCGCTGGATGTCGCGCGGTTTCGATGCGCAGCCCAGCCTCAACCAGTGCATCGGCTTTGCCGCCTACTGCGCCACGCCATGGTTCTTTGCCGGGGTGGTTGGCCTGCTGCCGATCCGCTGGCTCGCGCTGGCTGCGCTGCTGGCAGCCTCGGCCTATGCCAGTGTGTTGCTGTATGGCGGGTTGCAGACCTTCCTGCGCCTGAAGAAGGAACAGGCCATGCTGTTCGCTACCTGCGTGTGGGGCGTGGGGTTGCTGCTGCTGGTGACCATCCTGGTGGCGATGATCCTGTTCTGGTTCAACGGCCTGATGCCGGAATATGTGCGCCCGGCCAGCCTGGGCTGACCGGGGCGCGGCAGGCGCCTCAGGCGATCGCCTTGAGTGGCGCCGGGTGGCTGTCACGCAGCGCGTGCAGCTGCCCCACCAGGTTGACCAGGTCGCGGCAACTGTTGAGGCTATGCAGGGGGACCCCGCTCAGGGTCACGCCCTCGTCGAGACTCTGGCCCTGACCCAGGCGGATGGTCAGGTTGGCGCCGTCCGTGCAGCTGACTTCGCAACGGTCGGGCAGGCAGGCCTGCTCGATCATCTGCCGCATTTCTAGCATCGAAACTCCTATCAACGACATGGTACGACCCTCTCTTTGGGATGGCCTGTTGTGTGAGTACGCCTTTGTCGGGCGAGGCGCCAATTGATATTGCGCATGCCGGAGCAGGCGTCCATGCGCCTGGGCAATGATCATGCGGGGAATCCTCTAGCACCTTAGTGGAAGATCGCCTGCGCAGTTCGAGTGTTCGAACGCGATGGCAGACTTAGCGACGAGCGGTGCCGGCAGGCCCCAGCGATGCCCACAGATGCTGCGCCGCATAGGCTCGCCACGGTCGCCAGGCCAAAGCTCGTTGCGCCAGTTGGGCGTCGTCGCCTTCGAGCAGGCGCAACGCCTTGACCAGCGCCACGTCGCCCAGCGGCAAGGCATCGGCCGCGCCGGCCTGGCGCAACGCCAGGTAGTGCGCGCTCCAGGGGCCGATCCCCTTGAGTTGGCACAGGTTGCGCAGCAGTTCATCCAGCACTTGCCCGCGGCGTAGCAGCCCGGGCTCGGCCAGCAAGGCGCTGGCCAGCGTGCCCAGGGTGGCGGCGCGCGCCCGCGGCATGCCCATACCGTCGAACTGCGCAGCCGCCAATACCGGCAGCGCCGGAAACACGTGGCTCAGGCCCGGTGCGGGCCAGCGCAAGGGCACGCCGTGGCGTTGCACCAGGCGGCCGGCCAGGGTCATGGCCCCGGCCACACTGACCTGCTGGCCCAGCACAGTGCGCATGGCCTGCTCGCAGGCGTCCCAGCCTTGTGGCACGCGCAGGCCCGGGCGCTCCTGTAGCAGGCGGGCCATCAGCGGATCGCGGGACAGTTCTGCATTGATGCGCGCGGGGTCGGCATCAAGGTCGAAGACCCGCCTCAGCCTGGCGGTCAGGCCGGGTAGCGCGTGGGCCGGGACGCCTTCAAGGCGGACCCGCAGGTACTGGCTGCCCGAAGGTGTGGCGTGCAAGACGGCGTGGCGGCCGGCAATTACCAGAGTACGGCGGTAGGTGCCGTCGAGGCAGGTCTCGATGCCGGGGATGCAGCGGGCAGCGAGGAAGGCCAGCGTCGAGGGCCAGTGGTAAGGGGCGCGGTAGCGCAGCCACAAGGTGTGGTGGCCGGGGGTGGGCAATGATCGGCGCACGGCGTGCAAGGGGGTGAGCTTGGGCATGGGGTGATCATGCCAGTAATGCCAATGGTTTCAATCCGGACGTGGCTTTTGAGTGCTGGGGGCGCTTTGCGCCCCTATCGCGACACAAGGCCGCTCCTACAGGGGATCGTGCTTCCCTGTAGGAGCGGCCCTGTGTCGCGATAGGGCTGCAACGCAGCCCCAGCTTTTTCAGTCAAGGATCAATGCGCTGCACCGCCCCGTGCATCCTGCATCTGCCCGAACCGCCCGGCATGGAAGTCGTCGAACGACTCGGCAATTTCTGCCTGGCTGTTCATCACGAACGGGCCATAGCCCACGATCGGCTCGTCGATCGGTTCACCGCTGAGCAGCAGCAGGCTGGCACCTTCCAGCGCTTCGACGGCAACATCCTCACCGCCGCGGTCAAGCAGCACCAGGCTGGATGGGCCGGCTTCGCGCTCGCCGTTGATCCGCACATTGCCACGCAACACCACCAGCGCCGCATTGCGACCGGCGGCAACCGGCAGCTGCAAGGTTGCACCGGCATTCAGGCGCATGTCCCAGACATCCATGGCGGTAAAGGTTCGCGCCGGCCCCGAATGCCCACGATATTCACCTGCAATCACCCGCAGGCTGCCGCCCTCGCCGTCCAGCGCCACCACCGGGATGTCCTCGGCCAGCAGCGTCTGGTAGCCAGCCGCTGCGCGCTTGTCCCGTGCCGGCAGGTTGACCCACAGCTGTACCATCTCCAGCGTACCGCCAGTGCGGGCGAAGCCCGGGGAGTGGAACTCTTCATGGATGATGCCGTTGGCAGCAGTCATCCACTGCACGTCACCGGGGCCGATCAAGCCGCCAGCGCCGGTAGAGTCGCGGTGCTCCAGTTCGCCCTGGTAAACGATGGTCACGGTCTCGAAGCCGCGGTGCGGGTGCTGGCCAACGCCGCGCCGCGCACTGGTCGGGGTGAAGTCATGAGGGCCGGCATAGTCCAGCAGCAGGAACGGGCTGATCTTGCTGGCCAGGTTGTCGTAGGTGAACAGGCTGCGCACCGGGAAACCATCACCTACCCAGTGGGCGTGGGGGCTGCGGTGAATACCCAGAACCGTTTTCATGAGAAAGCTCCTCTCTTGGTTGAGATAACCTTATCAATGATGCCAATCAGGCGGTAGCAGGCCTGCTTGGCATTCATCGTTCCACCCATGGAACAGTCAGCCTTGCAAGAAACCGAGCACCTGTTCTGCAGCAATGACCGGGTCTTCCTGCATGAAGCAGTGCCCACCTGCAACTTGCCTGGCGGTCACCTGAGGGTTGAGCGCCGCCAGGCGGCTCACCGAATGGGGCACGAAGGGGTAGGTGTGCTCGCCGTACAGCACCCGCGTGGGCGTGCGGATCGCCGTCAGGCTTGCCCACATGCGCTTGGGGAAGGAACTGAAGATTTCCACTTCGCGGCTGGGCCGGCACTTGAGCACCACCGCTTCGCCACAGTCGCCGATGGCATGCTCGACGTAGGCCCGCAGCGCCGCATCGGTCCACCCCTTGAAGATACCCCGCCCATGCAGCGAAGCCAGGGCTGCCTCGCGGTCGGGCCAGTGGCTGCGACGGCTGGCGGCCTTGCGCGCCAAGGCGTGACGCTGATGCAAGCCGACCAGGGCCGCCACCCCCATAACACCCAGCATGCGCCGGCTGAACAGTACCGGGTCAAGCAGCACGGCACGGGTGAACAGCTGCGGTTCACTGGCCAGGATCAGGCCGGTGAGCACGCCACCGAAGCTGTGCCCGACGGCAAAGCGCGGTACGTCGCCATACTCGCCCCGCCCGGCTGCGAAAGCCTCCACCGCCAGCGCAGCGGTGCGGTTCCAGCCACGAAAAACCCCGCCATGGTCACTGTCACCATGGCCCTGGACATCGCTGAGCCACAGGTCGAAATGTTCGCCCAGGCGCATCAGCAATGGCTGGTAGGCAAGGCAGCAGAAGCCGTTGCCGTGCAGAAAATGCAGCAGCGGCTTGCCACTGGCCGGGGTTCGCCAGCCACGCAGGGTGAAGCCTTCGGCGCATTCGTGGGACCAGGGGATCAACTGCATCGGCTTGCTGTACTCGCGGGGTCAGGAAAACGCCGATTCTACAAACAGCAACGGGTACAGTGAAATCACCAGCAACAAGGCCATCAGGACATTGAACAGCATCAGCCAGCGCGGGTTCTGCAACAGGTTGCGCAGGGCGCTGCCGAACATCACCCACACCCCCACGCTGGGCAGGTTGACCAGGGCAAACAAGGCGGCAATGACAATGACGTTGGTCACATAGCCTTGCGCCGGCGTGTAGGTGGTGATTGCACCGACTGCCATCACCCAGGCCTTGGGGTTGACCCACTGGAATGCCGCCGCTCCCCAGAAGCCCAGCGGTTTGCGGGCACTGGACGAGGCTGTGCCGACCGGCCCGGAGGTGGCGATCTTCCAGGCGAGGTAAAGCAGGTAGGCGGCGCCGGTGTAGCGCAGTACCGTGTACAGCGGCGGCCAGGCCTTGAACACCTCGCCCAGGCCCAGGCCAACGGCCAGCACCATTACCATGAAACCGACGCTGATCCCCATGGCGTGCGGGATGGAGCGGCGCACACCGAAGTTGACGCCCGAGGCCAGCAGCATGGTGTTGTTGGGGCCAGGGGTGATGGAGGACACGAAGGCAAACAGCACGAAGGCGGTGAGCAGGTCGGCAGAGGCAAGCATGGCAGGCATTCCACATTCTTTATGGGTGGTGTCACACTAACGGAGTCGCCCTCCTCTGCGACCGATACAGTTTCACTAAATTGTGTAGATACACATCGCTGTACCGCTACCACCAGATCAAGGAAGCCGTCACCATGAGCCTTACCATTCGCCCTGCCGTTCGCGCCGATGCCGAGCAGATCCTGGCCTTCATCACCGAACTGGCCGAGTACGAACGCGCTCGCCACGAGGTGATCGCGAGCGTTGCCGATATCGAGCGCAGCCTTTTTGGCGAGGGCAGCACCGTGCACAGCCTGATTTGCGAGCGCGATGGCCGGGCAATCGGCTTTGCCGTGTATTTCTACAGCTACTCGACCTGGCTCGGGCGCAACGGCATCTACCTGGAAGACCTGTACATAACGCCCGAGCAGCGCGGCGACGGTGCCGGGCGGCAATTGCTGCAGCATATTGCCCGCGAAGCGGTGGCGAATGATTGCGGGCGGCTGGAATGGAGCGTGCTGGACTGGAACGAGCCCGCGATCGGCTTCTATCAGAAGCTGGGGGCCGAAGCGCAGGATGAGTGGGTGCGCTACCGGCTGGACGGGGAGAAGCTGGCGACGTTTGCCCGGGGCTGACCAGGTGGATGCTTACGGCATAGACCACTACAGGCCGAACCGGCTTGCATGAGGGCTTGAGTGCGCTTGCCTTGAACTTTCCAGCGCCTGTGAGATCGAGCGCCGCGCGGGCGGCGCTCGATCTCCCAGGCACTGCAAAACCAAAGCCCTACCATCAGGGCAATTGACGGCAGCCCCGCCCCATGGTCTCCTTATGCCTCGCGTTCAGGTGCCCCCGATGGGGGTGAAACGGGAAACCGGTGCGTCACAGGCCCTCAAGCAGGGCCGGACAAGGCCGGTGCTGCCCCCGCAACGGTAAGCGAGCGAAGCGTCTGTACCACTGTGCCCGGTCACCCGGCATGGGAAGGTGACGCCTTCCAGGAGCCTGGCTCCTCCTCGCAAGCCCGGAGACCGGCCTGGCGTTCATGAACACCCCGCGGTGGGCGGGCGCTGTTGCATTCCCCTGGGCTGCCACGCTCGGGGCTGCCGCGCTTGCCCGTTGCCCACAAAAAGCAGAGGAACGCGTCATGCCCGTCACCAGCGCCAAGCAACACAGCATCACCACCCCCGTCACCCTCAGCCAGCGTGTCGTCATCGCCGTCGGCGCCAGCCTGCTGGGCCTGTGCCTGGTGTACTTCGCCGGCTTCTCGCACATCGAAGCCGTGCACAACGCCGCCCACGACACCCGCCACAGCGCCGCCTTCCCCTGCCACTGAGTACGCCCGATGATCACACGCATTGCCCGTACCGCGGGCTTCAGCGGGTTGCTGGCGGCCTTGCTGCTGACCTTGCTGCAAAGCTTCTGGGTCGCCCCGCTGATCCTCGAGGCAGAAACCTACGAATCCTCGGCCCCGGTCGCCCAGCACGAGCATGCCGGCGAAGTGGCCGCCCATGAACACAGCGCCGAAGCCTGGTCGCCGGAAGACGGCTGGCAGCGGGTGCTGTCCACCACTGGCGGCAACCTGGTGGTCGCGGTCGGCTTCGCCCTGATCCTCACCGCCCTGTACAGCCTGCGCGAACCCAAGCGTGCCGGCACCGGCGCACTGTGGGGGCTGGCCGGCTTCGCCGTGTTCTGCCTGGCCCCGACCCTGGGCCTGCCGCCGGAACTGCCAGGTACTGCAGCCGCCGACCTGGGGCAACGCCAGGCCTGGTGGATCGGCACCGCCAGCGCCACCGCGCTGGGCCTTGCCCTGCTGGTATTCGCCCGCCACTGGTTGCTGAAGGCGCTGGGCGCCGTGCTGCTGGTCATTCCCCATGTGATCGGTGCGCCGCAACCCGAGGTGCACGAGAGCCTGGCCCCCGCCGCACTGGAAACCCAGTTCAAAGTGGCCTCCTGGCTGACCAACGCCGCCTTCTGGCTGGCCCTGGGCCTGCTCAGCGCCTGGCTGTTCCGGCGCTCCAGCCAGGCCTGATGCCTGCCTTTTACGCCGGCTTCGGCTGCCGCCGGGGTTGCCCGGCGGATACGCTGGAAACCTTGCTACGCCAGGCCCTGGCCAACCAGGGCCTGGCGTTGGCCGGCCTGCACGGTATCGCCAGCATCAGCCTGAAGGCCGACGAACCCGGCTTGCAGCAACTGGCCGAACGCCTCGGCGTGCCCTTGGTGTTGTACGATACCGCGCAATTGCAACCCTACGAACTCCAGCTCAGCCACCGCTCCGCCGCTGCCCATGCCCACTGCGGCTGCTGGGGCGTGGCGGAGAGCGCGGCTTTGGCCCTGGCCAGCGAGCGGCTCGGCACGGCCAGGTTGCTGCTGACGCGCCAGGTACTGGGCCCGGCTACCCTCGCCCTGGCCTGTTGAACGTTTCCCCTCTTTCCTGCAAGGACTTTCCATGACGGTCTACTTCATCGGCGCCGGCCCCGGCGACCCGGAACTGATCACAATCAAGGGCCAACGGCTGATCCGCCAGTGCCCGGTGATCATCTATGCCGGTTCGCTGGTGCCGGCCGCCGTGCTCGAGGGCCACCAGGCCGAGACCATGATCAATAGCGCCGAACTGCACCTGGAGCAGATCATTGCCGCCATGCGCAGTGCGCATGAGCAAGGCCTGGATGTGGCCCGGGTACACAGTGGCGACCCCAGCCTGTACGGCGCCATCGGCGAGCAGATCCGCCATCTGCAGGCGCTGGGCATCGATTACCAGATCATCCCCGGGGTCACCGCCACGGCGGCCAGCGCCGCCCTGCTCGGCTGCGAACTGACCCTGCCCCAGGTAGCGCAGACCGTTATCCTTACCCGCTATGGCGACAGTTCGCCGATGCCGCCCGGCGAGCAACTTGGCGACCTGGCGCGCCATGGCAGCACCCTGGCGATCCACCTGGGGGTCAAGCACCTGTCGCGAATCGTCGAAGAACTGCTGCCGCACTACGGCGCGCACTGCCCAGTGGCGGTGGTGCATCGCGCCACCTGGCCGGATCAGGACTGGGTGCGCGGCACCCTCGGCGATATCGTCGAACGCGTCGCGGCCAAGGGCTTCCGGCGCACGGCGCTGATCCTGGTGGGCCATGTGCTGGGCGACACACCGTTTGCCGAATCGGCCTTGTACCGCGCCGGGCATGCCCACCTCTATCGCCCTGGCGACTGAACATTGCCAGGTTCGCCACGGGCGTAGCAGACTCCGGTTTCCCGCCTGCAAACAGGAGTCATGCCCATGCTGGACCTACGCCCAAACTGCGAGTGCTGCGATACCGACCTGCCGGGTGACAGCCCCGATGCGCTGATCTGCTCCTTCGAATGCACCTTCTGCCGTACCTGCGCCGAAACCCGTTTCCAGGGCCGCTGCCCGAACTGCACCGGCCAGTTGGTGGCACGCCCGACACGGGTTGGCCAGGCGCTGGCCAACAACCCCGCCTCGACCCAGCGCGTGAGCAAAGTACACTCCGCCTGCGCATGATCTACTTCAAAACATTCAAAAAAACAGACATCGCCGCTTTGTCAGGGTGATGTCTTTCCCACTTTTTGTAGGACTTTTCAACAACTAGCCCGGGGACTTTCAACACTTCTATACTCGGCATTACCAAATTTCGGGAATGGTCGTATCGTGCAGCGCTTCCGATAACCCTACTTGCAGACGTATTCCTGAGTGATCCAGGAAGCGGACCACATCCTGACAGGAGTTTTCTTCATGACTACCGTGCTGATCGTCGACGACCACCCCATAGTGCGACTGTCCTTGAAAATGTTGCTCGAACGCGAGCGCTTCCAGGTCGTCGGCGAAGTCGGCGATGGCAGTGAAGTCACTCAGGTGGTCCGCACACTGCGCCCGAACGTGGTCATCCTTGACATCGGGCTTCCGGGCCTGGACGGCATGGAAGTCATCAAGCGCCTCCAAAGCCTGGAACCGGCCCCCAAGATCATGGTACTGACCGGCCAGGCCACCGACCTGTATGTACGGCGCTGCCTGGATGCCGGCATCGGAGCCTTCGTCACCAAGGACGAGGACCACGAGGCCTTGCTGTTCGCCCTGAAGGCCTTGGTCAAAGGCTACTCGACCTTCCCGCAGATGTCGGTCAACAGCAACTCGCTGGAAAGCGAGCCGGTGCGTCTGGCGAGCCTGTCCAACCGGGAAATGGAAGTGCTCAGGCGCCTGTCACGCGGCGAGAACAACAAGAATATCGGCACCTGCATGAACCTCAGTGCCAAGACCATCAGCACCTACCGGGGCCGCATCATGGAAAAGCTCAAGACCGAATCGCTGGTTGAGATGGTCGACCTGGCCAAGCGCAACAGCGTCTACTGAGCGCTTGGTGACAATGAAGCGCCTGCTGGCAAGCGCCCTTCTGGTCATCGGCCTGGCCAATTCCGGCGCGCTGCTGGCCAACAGCGAACCCCGCCAGTTGCTGGCGCGCTCGGTCAGCGCCGCCGCCCCGCTGGCGCTGTCCAGCGAAGAGCGGCAATGGCTCCAGCAACGCCAGCACCTGGTGCTTGGCAGCTCGCGGCCCGACTACCCACCGCTGGAAATCAATGTCAGCCAACGCGACTATGAAGGCCTCAGCGCCGATTACGCTGGCATCATCGCTGAACAGCTGGGCACCACCATCGAAGTACGACGCTACGACAGCCGCCACGAAGCCATCGCTGCGCTACGTGACGGCCGTATCGACCTGCTGGGCAGCTCCAACGCCTTCGAGGCAGCGGATGCCCAGCTCAGCCTCAGTGCGAGCTACGCCGACGACCTGCCGGTCATCGTCACCCGCGAGGGGCACAGCCTGAAGAACACCCCCGACCTCGCCGGCCTGCGCCTGGCCATGGTCGATCATTACCTGCCGGCCAGCAGCGTTCGCAGCCTGTACCCCAAGGCGCAACTGAGCCTGTATCGCTCGACGCTGAGCGGGCTGGCCGCCGTCGAACTGGGCGAGGCCGACGCCTACCTGGGCGATGCCATCAGTACCGACTTCGCGATTGGCAAGAGTTATCAGGGCACACTGAAGATCGACCACTTCTGCCAGGTTGCCCCCGGTGCGTTTGCCTTTGCCCTGGCCAATGACAACCCGCGCCTGCGCCAGTTGGTCGACAAGGCGCTGGCGCGCATCAGCGAAAGCGAACGCCTGAACATCCTGCGCCGCTGGAGCAGTGGCAACACCAGCCTGCTGCTGCAACGCCACCTCACCGCCCTTACCGCCGAAGAAGAAGCCTGGATCGCCGCCAACCCCAGCATCAGCGTGCTGGTCAACACATCGCTGGCACCACTGACCTTCAATGACGCCCAGCACCGCCCCAGCGGCATTACCCTCGACCTGCTCAAGCAAATCTCGCTGCGCACAGGGCTGCATTTCAAGCCGGTCGAAAGCCCGTCGGCGCAGGCAATGGTCGAGCGCCTGGCGCGCGGCGATGCGCAGATGATCGGCGCATTGGGCTATAGCGCAGACCGTTCGAAACAACTGCGCTATACCCGCCCCTACCTGGTCAGCCCGCGGGTGCTGGTCACCCGTGGCGACAATGCATTACCGGCGCAGGCCATGGCGCTGGATGGCCAGCGCATCGCCCTGGTGCGCGGCTCGCCGCAACGGGCCGTGCTGCAACAACGCTACCCGCAGGCCAGGATGGTCGAAGTGGACAACCCGCTAGGCCTGATGGAAGCCGTGGCCAACGGTGCCGCCGACGTCGCCTTGAGCAGCCATATCAATGCCGCCTACTACATCAGCCATGTGTTCAAGGACCGCCTGCGCATTGCCAGCGTGCTCGACGACGACCCGGCCATCGCCGCCTTCGCCGTGGCCGCCGACCAGCCGCAGTTGCAGGCAATCCTCGACAAGGCGCTGCTGAGCATTCCGCCCGAAGAGCTGGACCAGTTGATCAACCGCTGGCGCACCACCACCCTGGTCAGTGACAGCCCTTGGCGCGACTACCGCACCCTGGCCTTGCAGGTGCTCGTGCTGTCGGCCTTGCTGCTGGCCGGGGTGGTGTTCTGGAACAGCTACCTGCGCAAGCTGATCAACCAGCGCACCGAGGCCCAGCATGCCCTGCAAGCGCAGCTGGCGCTCAGCCGCGGCCTGCTCGAGCAGCTGCGCCAGGCCAAGGACGACGCCGAACAGGCCAGCCAGACCAAAAGTACCTTCCTGGCCACCATGAGCCATGAAATACGTACCCCGATGAATGCCGTGATCGGCCTGCTGGAGTTGGCCCTGGAAGACAGCCGCGGTGGCCGTTGCGACACCCAGACCTTGCAGACCGCCCACGATTCGGCCATCGGCCTGCTTGAGCTGATTGGCGATATTCTCGACATTTCCCGCATCGAATCCGGGCACATCACCCTGCAGCCGGTGCCCACCAACCTGGTCGAACTGGTACGCGCCACCGTACGGGTGTTCGAAGGCAATGCACGGGCCAAAGGCCTGCACTTGCACAGCGAGCTGCCCGCTGCGCCGGTCTGGGTACTGGCTGATCCGCTGCGCCTCAAGCAAGTCTTGTCCAACCTGATCAGCAACGCCATCAAGTTCACCGACCGCGGCGAAGTCCAGGCCAGCCTGCTGCTCTCGCCCGCCGACAATGACAGCCTGGCAGTGGAACTGAATGTGCGAGACACCGGTATCGGCATCGGCCCAGCCGACCAGGCCCGGCTGTTCAATGCCTTCGTCCAGGCCGATGGCCCCCGGGCACGCCAGGGTGCCGGCCTGGGGCTGGTCATCAGCCGCACCCTGGCCGAGTTGATGGGCGGCACCTTGAGCCTGCAGAGCGTCGAAGGCGTAGGTACCAAGGTGCAGGTCAGCGTGCGGCTGCCCGCGTGCGCAGCACCGGTACAGGTCGAACACAACGCCCCGGAGCTGGAAAGCAGCAGCGGCCCGCTGAACATACTGGTGGTCGACGACTACCCCGCCAACCTGCTGCTGCTGGAGCGGCAACTGCATACCCTGGGGCATCGGGTGACGCTGGCAGAGAACGGGGAAATCGCGCTGGCACGCTGGCAGGCAGCGCGCTTCGACCTGGTGATCACCGACTGCAGCATGCCGGTCATGGACGGCCACGAACTGACCCGCCGCATCCGCAGCCTCGAGGGCGAACGCGGCCTGGCGGCATGCCGCATTCTCGGCGTCACCGCCAACGCCCAGGCCGAGGAGCGTGCCCGCTGCCTGGCCAGCGGCATGGACGAATGCCTGTTCAAACCCATTGGCCTGCGTACGCTCAAGGCCCACCTGCCCCACGCTCACCCCCGGCAACAGCCGCCAGCGCGGCGCGCCAGCGGGTTCAACCTTGGCGAACTGCGGCACCTGACCCAGGACGACGAACAACTGACGCGGAATCTGCTGGAACAGCTGGCACAAAGCGTCAGCGAAGACCTTGCGACCTTGCGCGCACTGGCAGCCGATGCCCCCGGCGAGGCTGTGCGCGCCCTGGCTCACAGGATCAAGGGCGGGGCGAAGATGCTCAAGGTACGCACGCTGGTCCACGATTGCGAAGCCATCGAACAGGCCCACGGCCAAGGCCTGCCGACGGTTGACCTGCGCCTGCAATTGCAGGCCAGCCTGGAGACCCTGCTGGACGAGTTGGGCGATGCGCTCAATGCAATTGCAGCGTCGAACTGATCTGGCTGATGGCGTTTACCACGTGCCGTGAACCCTGCTGGATTTCCATGATCACCGTGCCGGCCTCATTGGCCAGCGCCACGCCATGATCGGTGCGTTTCAAGCTTGACTGCATGCTGGCCACGGCCAACAGCGACAGGTCGTGGTTCTGCCGCACCACGTCGACGATTTCCACGGTGGCCTTGCTGGTTCGCGCCGCCAGGTTGCGCACCTCGTCGGCCACCACGGCAAAACCGCGCCCGTGCTCGCCGGCGCGGGCCGCCTCGATGGCCGCGTTCAAAGCCAGCAAGTTGGTCTGGTCGGCAATACCACGGATGGTCAGCACGATCTGCCCGATCACATCCGACTGCTTGCTCACCGCATCGATGCTGCGGGCCGCGTCGTTGAGCTCATGGGAAATCTGCTCGATCACCTGTACCGCCTGCTGTACCACCTCGGTGCCCTTGCGCGCGCAGGCATCGGTCTGCACCGAACTGGCATGGGCAGCATCGGCGGCGCTTTGCTGGGTGCTGATCTGGCGGGTGATGTCGCTGGCGAACTTCACCACCTTGTACAAGCGGCCCTTGCTGTCGAAGATCGGGTTGTAGGACGCCTCCAGGTAGACCGTCCGGCCATGTTTGTCGACGCGCTCGAAACGGTGCGAATGGTATTCGCCGCGGTTGAGCGAAGCCCAGAACTCGCGGTACTCCGCCGATTCGCGCTCATGCGCCAGGCAGAACAGCCCGTGATGGCGGCCGACCACCTCGTCCAGGCGATAGCCCATGGTGTCGAGGAAGTTCTGGTTGGCCTTGATCACCCGGCCTTGCGGGGTGAATTCGATCACCGCCATGGAGCGGCTGATGGCCTTGAGCAGGCTTTCGCTCTCGTGCTCCTCCATCACCCGCTGGCTGATGTCGGATGCCACCTTGATCACGCTGGTGACCTGGCGCTGCTCGTCCAGTACCGGCATGTAGCTGGCTTCCAGCCAGACTTCGCGGCCGGCCTTGTCGATGCGCTCGAAGGTACCGCTGATGGCCTTGCCCTGCCCCAGTTCACGCCACAGTTGCTGGTATTCGGCGCTTTTCGCGTAGCCAGGGTCGCAGAACAGACGGTGGTGCTTGCCGCGCAACTCCTCGGCGCTGTAGCCCATGGCCTGGCAGAAGCGCTCATTGGCATCGAGGATCGTGCCGTCGGGGGTGAACTCGATCATTGCCATGGAGCGGCTGATCGCCGCCAGCTTGGCCTGCAAGCTGGCCAAGGCCTCATGACTGCGCTGGATCTCGACCAGATCGGACTTGCGGTGGAAATCGAACATGACGCCGGGCTCCTGTATGCGCGGTGTCCTGAGCATAGATCGCCGTTAGCGCCATGCAAGCACAGTGCTATCACCTTGTAATTAATGCATTCATAGTACGGAGCGCGCTTCTTGACCAGGATGGGCAAGCGTCCGGGCTCAGGAACTCTCCCGCACCATCAACTCGAAGCCCAGGTCCTGCTGCGCATTCGGCACCCGCTTGCCATCGAGCAACGCCAGCAGCGCCTGTGCAGCACCGCGCCCCACGGCGGCCCGAGGCGTGCGAATCGAGGTCAGCCGCGGCACCATGTGCGCCGAGGCCGGCAGGTCGTTGAAACCGACCATCGCCACCTGCCGCGGCACCTCCACCCCTTGGCGCAATGCCTGCAGCACCGCGCCCTGGGCCAGGTCGTCGTTGCAGAAGAAGATACCGTCGACATCCGGCGCCTGTTGCAGCAGCTGGCTGAACAACGCGCTGCCCAGGGCAATGGAAGAAGGCTCCGGCGCCAGCACTTCCAGCTCGGCCGCCTGCAAGCCGGCCTCGGCCAACGCCTGGCGGAACCCTTCGGCACGCTGCATCACCCGCGGGTCGAGCTGCGCGGCGATGAACGCCAGGCGCTTGCGCCCGCGCTCGATCAGGTGGCGGGCCGCGGCGCGCCCGGCCTGCTGCTGCGAGAAGCCGACCGACAACGCCCCTGCCTCGCCATTCAGTTCCATCATGTGCACACAGGGCACGCCACTGGCCGCCAGCATCTGCCGCGATGCCTCGCTGCGCTCGAAACCGGTCAGCAGCATGCCGCAGGGCTGGTAGGCCAGGTAGTTGCGGATGAGGTTCTCTTCTTCGGCAAGATCGTAGTGATAGTTGCCGATCAGCACCTCGAGCCCGCGCGGGCGCATGACCTCATGAATGGCTTCCAGCGTATCGATGAACAGCTGGTTGGACAGCGACGGGATCAACACCACCACCGACTGGCTGCGCGCCGACGCCAAGGCACGGGCCGCCGGGTTGGCCACGTAGCCAAGGCTCGCTGCGGCAGCAACGACCTTTTCCACCAGCTCCGGCGCAACCGTGCTGACCCCGCGCAGGGCGCGCGAGGCGGTAATCGGGGAAACCCCGGAAAGCCTGGCAACTTCTGCCAGGGTGGGACGACCTGTGGTACGGGAGCCGGTGCGGGACATGGATGTTGTAATTTTACTACTTGCAAGGAAAGGGAACGGCCACTAAGGTAGCGCTGTCTCAGGACGCAGGCAATGTAATCTTTGGTAGCAGCCACCGCGCGCTCGCCGCCAAGCGTCCATACTGCGTAAGGACAAGATCAATAACACCGGGGAGGTGACTGTTCGTCGACGACGAGACAGCGCTATCTCACCCGCAGGAGGTACTGATGAATTCTCCCCTGTCCGCCATCGTGGTGATGGGCGTGGCCGGTTGCGGCAAAAGCTGCATCGGCGCTGCCATCGCCGCCCGAAGCGGCGGCCGCCTGATCGAAGGCGACGCTTTCCACCCTGCCGAAAACATCCGCAAGATGAGCGCTGGCATCCCCCTGGACGACAGCGACCGTGCCGGCTGGCTGGTGCGTCTTGGTCAGGAGCTGCAAGCCACGACCCAGGCCGGGGAACGTCCGATCCTGACCTGTTCGGCCCTCAAACGCCGCTATCGCGACTCCCTGCGCGATGCCATGCCCGGGCTGGTGTTCGTGTTCCTCGAGCTGTCACCCGCCGAGGCGGAAAAACGCGTGCTGGCCCGCCCCGGGCATTTCATGCCGGCGAGCCTCATCGACAGCCAGTTCGCTGCCCTCGAGGCGCCACACGGCGAACCCCTGACTATCGCGCTTGACGCCACCCAGCCCATCGAAGCGCTTGCCGAAGCGGTGGACAGCTGGCTAAAGGGCCGCGGTGAGCCGGGCCTGGCACAAACCGCCTGACCGTGGCGGCTTTCCCGGCCCACCCAAGACAGCGCTACCCTGCCCCATAAGCGCAAGCAAAGTTACAAAAAAGCTACGCCAAAACAACGATAAGACCGAGGCCTTCAAACCATGTTCGGACTGGCTACTGATACCTTCCTGCTGCTCGACGCGCTGGTTACCATCGTCGGGCTGATCCTGCTGATCACCCACTTCAAAGTCCACCCCTTCGTCGCCCTGACCATCGCGGCCGGCTTCCTTGGCCTGACCTCCGGCATGCCGGTGGCCAAGGTCATGAAATCGTTCCAGGACGGTTTTGGCGGCGTGCTGGGCTTCGTCGGCATCGTGCTTGCCCTGGGCACCATGCTTGGCAAGCTGATGGCCGACTCCGGGGGGGCCGACCAGATCGCGCAAACCCTCATCCGTGCCTTCGGCAAGAAGAACGTGCACTGGGCGATGATGTTCGCCGCCTTCCTGGTGGGCATCCCGCTGTTCTTCGAGATCGGCTTCGTGCTGCTGATTCCGCTGGTGTTCATCGTCGCCCGGCGTTCCGGCGTGTCGCTGATCAAGATCGGCATTCCACTGCTGGCCGGCCTGTCGGTGGTGCACGGCCTGGTGCCCCCGCATCCGGGCCCGCTGCTGGCGATCGGCATCTTCCATGCCGACATCGGCAAGACCATCTTCTATGGCCTGATCGTGGCGCTGCCTACCGCCATCATCGCCGGCCCGCTGTTCGGTAACTTCATTTCCCGCTACATCCCGGGCACCCCGTCCCAGGAGCTGATGGACCAGATCGCCAAGGAGTCCGACCAGGGCAACCTGCCGAGCTTCACCATCACCCTGGTCACCGTGCTGCTGCCGGTGGTGCTGATGCTGCTGAAGACCTTCGCCGACGTGGTGCTGCCAGCCGAGCACATCGTGCGCCAGTGGATGGACCTGATCGGCCACCCCATCACCGCCCTGCTCGCTGCCCTGCTGCTGGCCTTCTACACCTTCGGCTCGGCCCGTGGCTTCAACCGCCAGCAGATCATGAAGATGCTCGACCAGAGCCTGGCACCAACCGCGGCGATCGTGCTGATCGTGGGTGCCGGCGGCGGCTTCAAGCAGATGCTGGTAGACACCGGCGTGGGCAACGTGATCGGGCAGATGGCCGTGCAGGCGGAGATTTCGCCGATCATGCTGGCCTGGCTGGTAGCGGCGGTAATCCGCATTGCCACCGGTTCCGCGACGGTCGCCACCATCACCGGCGCGGGCATCGTCGCACCGGTGATCGACCTGGTGCCTGGGGTCAACCGTGAGCTGCTGGTGCTGGCCACCGGCGCCGGCTCGTTGATCCTGTCCCATGTCAACGACGCCGGTTTCTGGCTGGTGAAGCAGTACTTCAACATGACCGTGGCGGAAACCTTCAAGACCTGGAGCATGATGGAGACCATCCTGTCGATCGTCGGCATCATCTTCATCATGTTGCTGTCGCTGGTGGTGTAACCGTTGATCGGGGTAATGGCACCTTGAAGCTTCGGGTAGGGCCGAACGGAAGTATCAGCCCTACCAGAAGCAAAGGAGCCTGCCATGCCCCGCTCAAGCATCCTGCTGATTGCCCTGCTCGCCACGCCATTGGCCATCGCTGCCGGCACCGGCCCCACCTACCCCGACGACCCGCACAACCCGGCGCCCAAGCCGGGCGCGGACAGCACCCTCAACCCGATCGAAAAGCCCATGCCGCGGGACACCGACCCACGCATAAAAGGCAACGACCCGGACAGCCCGCCCGCTGAACAGAATGACAACCGGGATTTGCCGGGTATGGATGGCAGTGGCTCGGAAGGTACCGGGCGACAGGGAGCAGCCGATAATCAGCGTTGATCAATGCGCTCAAATTCTAAAAGTTGCCGCAATCCCTGTAGGAGCGGCCTTGTGTCGCGAAAGGGCTGCAAAGCAGCCCCAGCAATTTCAACTGTTGCGCATCAATCCCGGGGCCGCGTTGCGGCCCTTTCGCGACACAAGGCCGCTCCTACAAACGCCGCTCCCACAAAGGGGGCTCACCACTGGCGCTTGTCCGGCCTGGTCAGCCCCAGTTTCTCGATCCGGTAACGCAGCATGTCCCGCGACAGCCCGAGCATGCGCGCCGACTTGGTCACGTTCCAGTCCGTGCGGTCCAGGGTCTTGCACACCAGGTCGCGCTCCATGTCCGGCAGGCTGGTGCCGGGCTCGGGTTCGTGCCGAGGCATTTCGAACACCGCAGGCGCCGCCTGTTGCACCAGCGGCTCGTCGATCAGGGTCATGCACAGGTTGAGCTGATGCGCCTGCACCACCTCGTTCGGTGCCAGCAGCACGGTCTGCTCCAGCATGTTGCGCAGTTCGCGCACATTGCCTGGCCAGCTGTAACCGAGCATCAGGTTTTCCGCCTCGGCGGAAAAGCGCAGGTTCGGCTTGCCATAACGCCGGCCATGATGGGCCAGGAAATGCCGCGCCAGCAGCAATACGTCCTGCCCGCGGGCATACAGGCGCGGGACCTTCAGGGCGATGATGCGCAGGCGGAAGAACAGGTCGCGGCGGAACTTGCCCTGCTGCACCATCTGCTCCAGGTTGCAGTTGGTAGCGCTGATCACCCGCAGGTCGACCTTGCGCTCCTTCACCGCGCCGATGCGGCGGATACTGCGGTCTTCCAGCAACTTGAGCAGCTTGGCCTGCAGCACCAGGTCCATCTCGCCAATCTCGTCGAGGAACAAGGTGCCGCCATCGGCAGCCTCCACCAGGCCCACCCGGCGCTCCTTGGCATCGGTAAAGGCGCCCTTCTCGTGGCCGAACAGCTCGGCCTCCAGCAGGTTGGCCGGGATCGAGGCACAGTTGAATTCGATGAACGGCCCCTTGCTGCGCGAACCATCGAAATGCAGGGCGCGGGCCACCAGCTCCTTGCCGGTACCGGTCTCGCCTTCGATCAGCACCGGTGGCAAGTCGTCACTGGCCATGCGCCGCTCGGCATCCAGCACCTGGCGCAGGGTGTGCTTGAGGGTGAGCATCGTCGGTGATTCGCCGATCAACGCCTGCAACCCGGACTTCTGCGCCTCGCGCTCCTGGTAGAACGACAACGTGCGCTCCATGCGTTCGGCAGCCAGTGCCTTGTCCAGGGTCAGCTTGAGCTCGGCCAGCACCACCGGCTTGGTCAGGTAATGGAAGGCGCCCTCCTTCATTGCCTGCACGGCATCTTCGACATTGCCGTAGCCGGTCATCATGATCACTTTCAGGTCCGGCACCTGCGCCACCAAGGTACGCAGCAGGTCGTGCCCGCTCATGCCCGGCAGCGAGTTGTCGGTCAGCACCGCATCGGGCTGGCCCCGCTTGATCTGCTCCAGCGCCAGTTCCGCGCTGTGGCACACGGTGACCTCGAAGCCCTTGAGGCTGAGGTAGGTGCGAATATTGTCGGCGAGAATTTCATCATCCTCGACTACCAGGATGCTGTGCTCCATGGTCCCCTCCCGCTGCGATATTGAATGTGAGGCTGACGCGGGTTCCTTCCTCTTCGCGGCTGCTCAGGCTGACCGAGCCGCCAAAACGTTCCATGATGCGTTTGACCAGGGCCAGGCCTACGCCGAGGCCGCCCTGCTTGGTGGTGTAGAACGGCTTGAACACCATCCGTTCCTGCTGTTGGCTCATGCCCTTGCCGGTATCGCTGAGGACGAACTCGGCACGCTGCCCATCCTGCACATTGACCTGGGCACGCAGCATGCCGCCTTCGGGCATGGCTTCCAGGGCATTGGAGAACAGGGTGTTGAGAATTTGCGTGAGTTGTAGCGGCTGGCTGGCCACCCATTGTGCCCCGGGGCCTTCGTAGCAGAAGCGCACGCCGTTGCGTTCGATCTGCTGGGCGAAGGCCAGGTGGGTGTCCTCGATGGCCGTCACCAGGTCCACGGCCTCGGCGTCGTCACTGGTCGGGCGCAGCGACACCAGCAAGTCACGCACCCAGCGCGACATGCGGTCGACCTGGCTGATGATGTCGGTGATGTTCTTCTGTGCTGCGGGGTTGGCGATTTCCTGGGCCAGTTCGGCGCTGGAGCGGATGTTGGCCAGCGGGTTGCGCAAGCTATGCGCCACCGCCGAGGACATCTCGCCCAGGGCCACATAGGTTTCACTGGCCACCAGCCGATCCTGCTGCAAATGCAATAGCTGCGCCGCGCGGCGCACGATCCAGAACAGGCCGAAGTAGACCAGCGCCCCGCCCACCAGGGTCGAGGCCCAGATCAGCACGTAGCCGCGCTGGATGCGCCGCACCAGGTCTTGCGGCTCCTTGTAGATCTCCACCATCGCCAGCACCTGCTCGCCCTGGCTGTCGAACAGCGGGATGTAGTTCTCGATGAACAGGTAACGCGGCTCACGCTGGAACTTCTGCTCTTCGCGGTCATCGTCGGCCTGGTGGTAGCTGGCCGACACCGCCTTGCGCGAGCGGAAGGCGCGGTCGAGGTCGCCATCGGCCTCGATGCGCTTGCCGATCAGCTCCCGGTTGGTCGACCAGACGATGGTGCGGTCGCGTGCATAGACATTGGCCAGCAAGGTGTCCGGCAGGTGCTCGACATGGTCGAGGAACTCGACCCGGGTAGATTCAGCCAGGTCCGGGGTGAACTGCAGGTGCTGCTGGTCCAGGCGCGGATCAAGCAACTCGCCCATGGTGGTGCCCGGCGGCAACTGCGAATGGCGCACTTCGGCCTGGGCCATGGCCTGGATGAACTGGGCGGTGAGCATGGCATCGCGCTCGACGCTGTCGCGCACCACGAAACGCGTCGACACATAACCCAGCCCGCCTGCCACCGAGGCGATGATCAGCAGGCTGATGACCGAGAACCAGCGCAGCAGGTTGAATTCGCGCAATGGCACGGCCACACCGCTGGCGGTAGTACTGGCCTTGTCTGGCACTTCATTATCCAGCATCTGCATCGCGTGCTTCCCGCGCTGGGCGTCCGTTCAGAAATGCATCAAGGCGACGAACAGTAGCCAATTGATAGCACTCCACCCGTGCAGCCGCAGCTGCCATTTGTCGTGTTGCACTCCGCCTGTCACGTTGCAAGAACCCAGCCAGCCATCTGATTGATTTGATTAGTTCTTTATAATCAATAGGTTAATGAATTTTCCTAGATTCGTATGGAGGATTATCCCCCACATTTGGGGATTTTCACCCCAAAAAACATAGATCCTTTATAAACAATAAGATACGAAGATTTATCAATGTAAATCATGAGGACTCGATCAGCCGGAAACTCAACGAAACCCGGGTGCCATGGCCTTCACTGCTGCTGAGCCGGACGCTGCCACCGAAGCGTTCCATGATGCGTTTCACCAACACCAGGCCCACACCCAACCCACCCTGCTTGGTGGTGAAGAAAGGCCGGAAGGCCATGCGCTGCCGCTCTTCGTTCATGCCTTTGCCGTTGTCGGACAGGCGCAGGGTCAGGTTACGACGGTCATGGCGCACCACCTCGACACGCAACCGCCCACCCTGCTCCATCGACTCCAGGGCGTTGGCGATCAGGCTGCTGAAAATCTGCCGCAGTAACACCGGGTGCCCCAGCACCTGCACCGCCGGTAACGGTTGCAGGTCCAGGCTCACGCCGCCACGCGCCAGCAGCACCGCGTAGGTCTGCAGGCTTTCCTGCAATGCCAGCGGCAAATCCACCGCCACTGCCTCATCGTTGAGCGGGCGCAATGACTGCAACATCTGGCGGATCCACTGCGACATGCGGTCGACCTGGCTGATGATGTCGTTGACATTGCGCTGCGCCGGGCCGTCGTCGAACGCCTGGGCCAGCTCGGCACTGGAACGGATGCTGGCAAGCGGGTTGCGCAGGCTGTGGGCTACCGCCGAGGACACCTCGCCCAGTGCCACGTAGGTTTCGTTGCTGATCAGCCGTTTCTGCTGCACCGACAGCAGGCGCGCGGCGCGGTGCATGATGCCGTACAGGCCGACGTAGACCAGCCCGGCACCGACGGTGATCGCCAGCCAGATCAGGATCAGGCCATGCTCGATGCGCACGATCAGGTCATGGGGCTCCTTGTAGATCTCGACCATCGCCGTGACCTGCTCGCCATCGGCATCGAACAGCGGAATGTAGTTCTCGATGAACAACTGCTCGGGTGGGATGACGAACTTCTGCTCGGCGCGGGCCTGTTCGAAGTTGTGGTAGCTGGCCGAGACTCGCATCTTGTATTCGAAGGCCTGCTCCAGGTCCTGGTCGCCTTCGATCAGCTTGCCGACCAGCGCCGGGTTGCTGGACCAGATCACCGTACGGTCCGGGGCATAGATGTTGGCCAGCAGCATGTCGGGCAGGTGGGCGATGTGGTCGAGGAACTCGCCACGCGCCCTGCGCCGGGCGTCCGGGTCGACATCGAGCAGGTTGGCGCGGTCGATGCGCGGGTCGAGCAGTTCACCCATGGTGCGCACATTGGGGATCGACACATGGCGCACTTCGGCATCGGCGATGGAGGTAATGAATTGCGCGGTGAGCAAGGCATCGCGCTCGATGCTCTCGTCAATGATGAAACGGCTGGAAATCAACCCCAGCCCGACCGCTACCGAGAGGATGATGGCCAGGCTGACCCAGGCGTACCAGCGCAGCAGGTTGAACGGCTTGCGTGGGGTGGCCAGTTCGTTACCGGCGGGTACTTCAATAGCGTCGGAACGAGGGGCGATGTCCATGGCGGACTCCACAACTGGGCACCTTCAGAAGGTTATAGCCCAGAGTTGGGGAAACCATCGGGTCAGCTTGGTGGCATCCGCCGAAGGGTATTGTTTTGTTTCCCGTACTGAACGCACCTGCCTTGCAAAAATCCAGATGCTCACACGGTCCCTGTGGGAGCGGCTTTAGCCGCGAACACCGGCGCAGCCGGTGCCATGCACCGCGTTGGATTGTTCGCGGCTAAAGCCGCTCCCACAGGGTACGTGGATTGCTTGCAATTTCAGTTATCTACGCGACAGCGCAGCCCAAAGGGCTGGGCCATCTCCCACAGGGAAAATTGCAAAGGCTAATCACCCGTCAACCCCTGCAACCGGCGGTACTCCCGCAGCACATTCGGTACATAGCGCCGGGTCTCGGCAAACGGCGGTACCGCACCACGGCGCAACACAGCTTCGGGGCCGGCGTTGTAGGCCGCCACGGCCAGGGTGATGTCATTGTCGAACAAGTTGAGCATGCGCTTGAGGTAGCGGGCCCCGCCCTGCACGTTGTCTTCCGGGTCCAGGCGGTTTTCCACGCCCATCTCGCGGGCGGTATCCGGCATCAGTTGCATCAGCCCCACGGCGCCCGCCGGTGAACGGGCCTTGGGGTTGTAGCCGGACTCGGCCTTGATCACCGCATGCAGCAACGCCGGGGGGACGTCGTGGGTACGCGCCGCGGCGGCGACCAGCTTGGCGTAGGGGCGGCCGGTGATGAGCTGCGCGTTGGCCGGGCCGGCCTGGGCCTTCGGCTCGCTGATCACCGTTTCATAGAGGCGCCCGGGTCGATGGACGTTGGTCAGTATGTAGCTGCCTTTGGCGTCGATGGAAATGTACACATCGGCCTGGGCAGCACCTGCCACCAGCCAGATCAAACCGAGAATGAGTCCACGCATGTCGGTCGCCTCTTCGTGGTACCCCCAAATTTGGGGGATATACCCCGGAAAACCCGAGGTCGATGACCACGACGCAAGCACTGTGCCGCTTTGCGTACCGCATGGTGCAAGGCGCCAGCACGGGCGTGCACGGCTGTTGCATGGAGCCTGCAAAAGCTTGTCCCCATGCAGCGGAGGGCTTCACCATGCAGCGCAGAACCAACCCTCAACGTGGCTTCACCCTGCTTGAACTCCTGGTGGTGCTGGTGGTGCTCGGCCTGTTGGCCGGTATCGTCGCGCCCAAGTACTTCAGCCAGCTAGGCCGCTCCGAGGCCAAGGTGGCGCGGGCGCAGATAGAGGGGCTGAGCAAGGCCCTGGACCTGTACCGCCTCGAAGTCGGCCACTACCCCAGCAGTGAGCAAGGCCTGCAGGCCCTGGTGATCGCCCCCAGTGGCGAAGCGCGCTGGACCGGCCCGTACCTGCAGAAGGCCGTGCCGCAAGACCCGTGGGGCCGCCCGTACATCTACCGGCAACCTGGCGAGAACGGCGGCGAGTACGACCTGCTGTCGATGGGCAAGGACGGCCAGCCCGGTGGCGACGGGGAAAACGCCGAAATCACCAGTTGGCAGTAGGGAGAACGACCATGCGCTACAGCCTCAAGGCCCTGGGCAGGCAGGGTGTGGTGCAGTTGCAGATCGACGCCGAGGACGCCGACCAGGCCCGCCGCCAGGCCGAGGACCAGGGCCTGCGCGTGCTCAGCCTGCGCGGCCACGGCGGCGCCTTGCGCGGCATGGCCTGGCGCCGCGAAGCAAGCTTTGACCTGGTGCTGTTCAGCCAGGAACTTTCAACCCTGCTCAACGCCGGCCTGCCGCTGATCGACGCGCTGGAGAGCCTGGCGGAAAAGGCCCCCGCAGCGGCAACGCGCAAAGTGCTCGCCGAACTGGTCCGCCAACTGTACGAAGGCCGCTCGCTGTCTCAGGCCCTGGGCCAGCAGCCACGGGTATTCCCGCCGCTGTACGTGGCGCTGGTGCAATCCAGCGAGCGTACCGGCGCACTGGGCGACGCCCTCGCCCGCTACATCAGCTACCGCCAGCGCCTGGACCTGGTACGGCAGAAGCTGGTGGGCGCCTCGGTGTACCCGTTGCTGCTATTGCTGGTGGGCGGTGGCGTGGTGCTGTTCCTGCTTGGCTACGTGGTGCCGCGTTTCAGCCAGGTATTCGAGGGCATGGGCACCGAGTTGCCCTGGCTGTCTCGGCTACTGATGCAGATCGGCCTGTTCCTGCATGCCCAGCAACTGCCACTGGCGTTGGGCACCCTCGGCGTGGTCATGGCGCTGTGGCTGCTGCGCCGCCAGCCACGGGTGCGGCGTTGGGCAGCCTGCCAGCTGCGGCGCCTGCCGGCACTGCACCAACGCCTGATGATGTACGAACTGGCGCGCTTCTACCGCTCGTTGGGCATCCTGCTGCAAGGCGGCATCCCCATCCTCACCGCCATGGGCATGGCCCGCGGCCTGCTCGGCAGCGCGGCGGCCCAGGGCCTGGAGCACGCCAGCCAGCGGGTCGGCGAAGGGCTGCCGTTGTCCGACGCGCTGGAGGCCGGGCAACTGGTCACGCCGGTATCGCTGCGCCTGCTACGGGCCGGCGAGCAGTCCGGCAACCTGGGCGAGATGCTGGAGCGCTGCGCCGACTTCCATGACCAGGAAATCGGCCGCTGGGTGGAATGGTTCGTCAAACTGTTCGAACCACTGCTGATGACCTTCATCGGCCTGCTGATCGGCCTGATCGTGATCCTGATGTACATGCCGATCTTCGAACTGGCCTCGAGCATTCACTGAATGGCCAGGCCCAGGCTTTCGCGCAGGGTGGTGCCCTCGTAGGCGGTGCGGTATACCCCGCGTTCCTGCAGCAGCGGCACCACTTGCTCGGTAAAGCGGCGGAACTGCCCGGGGTGGCCGATATAGATGTTGAAACCATCCAGCGCCCGCGCCTCGAACCACTCGGCCATTCTGGCCGCTACCGTTGCCGGCGAACCGACGAAGGCCCCCGGCCGCAACTGGCGGCCGAATTCCACCGCCTGGCGCAAGCTCAAGCCCTGCTCCCGTGCCTGGTCGGCAATACGCCTGGCGTTGGTGAAGAAGCTGCTGCGCGCGTGCTCCAGGCTTTCTTGCGGGAATGGCGCATCGAGGTCGTACTGGCTGAAGTCGTGCCAGCCGAAGTTGCGCCCGAACTCCTTGAGCGCCAGCTCGAAGCTGTGGTCCTGCTGGTGGTAATGGCGCTCGATCTCGCGGGCGTGTTCGTCGGTGTCGCCGACATAGATCTCGGCCCCGGGCAATACCAGCAACTGCTCGGGGTCACGCCCCAGCCGCGCGGCGCGGCCCTTCACATCACGGTAGAACGCCTGGCCCTGCTCAATGCTGGCGGCGTGGGTGAAGATTACATCCGCGGTGGCAGCCCCAAGGTCACGCCCTTGCTGCGAATCGCCGGCCTGGAAGATGACCGGCTGGCCCTGTGGCGAGCGCTGGATGTTCAACGGCCCCACCACCGAGAAGTGCTCGCCCTTGTGGTTCAGGGCATGCATCCGGCTGGGGTCGAGGAACTGCCCGGTGGCCCGGTTGCGCGGGAAGGCGCCGTCTTCATAGGAGCGCCACAGGCCCTGCACCACCGCGACGTGCTCCTGGGCGCGGGCATAGCGGGTGTCGTAGTCGTAGTGCTCGTCACGGCCATAGTTGCCGGCGGTGCCGGCGTCGCCACTGGTGACCACGTTCCAGCCGGCGCGGCCCTTGCTGATCAGGTCCAGCGAGGCAAGGCGGCGGGCGACGTTGAACGGTTCGTTGTAGGAAGTGGTCAGGGTGCCGACCAGGCCGATGTGGCGTGTGCTTACCGCCAGCGCCGAGAGCAGGGTCAGCGGCTCCAGGCGGTTGAGGTAATGGGACGGCGAGCCGGGGGTGATGTACTGGCTGTCGACGATGAACATCAGGTCGAACAACGCCGCCTCGGCCTGACGGGCGATGTCGATGTACCAATCGATATTGACGCTGGCGTCGGCAGGCAGCTCCGGGTCGAGCCACAGGTTGTGCCGGCCAGGGCCGCCGCAGCCCATGGTCAGGGCACCGAGCTTGATCTTGCGGGTGGTCATGGGTATTCCTCGGAAATGGTGGTGGCTGGGCCGGCCTCTTCGCGGGTAAACCCGCTCCCACAGGAATTGCGCAGTATTCGAGTGCTGCACTGCCCCTGTGGGAGCGGGTTTACCCGCGAAAGGGCCGGTACAGGCGTAATCAGTGCTCGAACGCCGCCGCGAACGAGGTATCGAACAGGCTGGCCGCCGGGTAGGCCTTGATCAGCCCCAGCCCGGCAAAGAAGTCCACGGTCTTCTGCGCCTCCACGATCACCTGCGGGTTCAGTGCCGCCACATCGGTACGCGCCCTGGCAAACCAGGCCCGGGCGATGTCGCGGTCGGCACGGGTGCGCTTGGCCCAGGCATCGGCATACGCCTCGGTGTGGGCGGGGTCGCTCAGGGTCCAGTCACGGGCCTTCTTCAGGCGCTGGAGAAAATCACTGATCTGCGCCCGCTTGACCTCCACCGCCTTGGCATTGGCCACCACGAAACTCTGCGCCGGGATCAGCCCTTCGGCCGTGGCCAGCACCCGCGCCCCTTGGCGCTCCTGCTGGGTGACATAGGGTTCCCAGGTGGCGATCACATCCACCGAACCACCATCCAGGGCATGCGACGCATCCAGGGCGCTGAGGTAGCGCAGCTCCAGGGCGTCACGCGGCACCGCCGCCTTGTCCAGCGCGCTGAACAGCAGTTGCTGGCTCCAGGAACCCTTCCAGATCGCCGCACGCTTGCCACGCAGGTCTTCGAGGCGGTGAATGTTCGAGTCCTTGCGTGCCAGGATGGCCACGCCCTCCAGGTTCTGCCGGCTGACCGCAATCACCTTGATCGGCGCACCCAGCGCACCGAGGAACAACGGCGGCGCATCGCCCAGCAGGCCGATGTCCAGGCTGCCCACGTTCAGCGCCTCGGCCACCGGCGAGCCGGCGGTGAACTGCTTCCATTCCAGGGTATAGGGCAGGTCGTCGAGCACGCCGGCCGCTTCCATCACGGCGCGGGCATTGAAGCTCTGGTCGCCAACCACCAGGGTTTGCGCGGCGGCCGCCAGGCTGAGGGAGCTGGCCAGCACACCGGCGGCCAATTGCTTGAGGTATCGCACGTTCGTCTCCAGGTACCGTCGAGGTACATAAGGCCGATCCGCGCGTGCGGTCTCGTGGGGTAATCGCGGGGCTTGCTGTTCGTTGCGCCCATTTCAAAACAGATCAGCCAAGCTGTAAATGCATTTTTTGCATATTAGCTTATGAATATTTTTACTTTTAAGAATACTCACCGCATTTGCTAGGGTTTAACCAAACCGTCAGCCGAGCCTGAACCATGAGCCAACCCCTGCGCCTCGAGCGCCTGCGCCACTTCATCGACGCACTTTCGCAACTGCTGGACCGGGAAACCGACGAAGCCACCCTCCTCGACCAGGGCCAGGGCCTGCTGCGCAGCCTGGTCGCCCATGACGACTGGCTGCCCGAGGCGCTGGCGCAGCCGGACCCGGCCCGTTACCATCAATACCTGCTGCATTGCGATTCGCGCCAGCGCTTTTCCATCGTCAGTTTCGTATGGGGGCCAGGCCAGCAGACGCCGATCCACGACCACCGGGTGTGGGGCCTGATTGGCATGTTGCGTGGCGCCGAATACTCGCAAGGCTTTGTCCGTAGCGAGCACGGTACGTTGCTGCCGGCAGGCGAGCCGGTGCGCATCGACCCCGGCCACGTGGAGGCCGTATCGCCGCGCATCGGTGATATCCATCAGGTCAGCAACGCCTTCGCCGACCAGGTCTCGATCAGCATTCACGTGTATGGCGCCAACATCGGCGCCGTCAGCCGTGCCGTGTACCTGCCCGACGGCAGCGAGAAACCGTTCATTTCCGGCTATTCCAACACCCTTCTGCCCAATATCTGGGACCTGTCCAAAGAGAACCCTGCCCCATGAGTACCGTAGCCACCCGCGCCTTCCACGACATTCGTCGGGCATTGCTGGCCCATGAAGAACTGGCGCTGATCGATGTACGCGAGGAAGACCCGTTCGCCCAGGCACACCCGTTGTTCGCCGCCAACATTCCGTTGTCGAAACTGGAGCTGGAGGTGTTTGCCCGGGTCCCCCGGCGCGACACCGCCATCACCCTGTATGACGACGGCGAAGGCCTGGCGGCCCAGGCCGGCCAGCGTCTGACGGCACTGGGCTACAGCGATGTGGCACTGCTCGAAGGTGGCCTGGCCGGCTGGCGCGCAGCAGGCGGCGAACTGTTCCGCGACGTCAACGTGCCAAGCAAGGCCTTTGGCGAACTGGTGGAAAGCGTGCGACACACCCCATCGCTGGCGGCCGAACAGGTGCAAGCGCTGCTGGATGCCAAGGCCGATGTGGTGGTGCTCGACGCCCGCCGCTTCGACGAATACCAGACCATGAGCATCCCGGGTGGCATCAGCGTCCCGGGTGCCGAACTGGTGCTGCGGGTGGCCGAGCTGGCGCCCGACCCTGCCACCCAGGTGATCGTCAATTGCGCCGGGCGCACCCGCAGCATCATCGGCACCCAGTCGCTGGTCAACGCCGGCATCCCCAACCCGGTGGCCGCCCTGCGCAACGGCACCATTGGCTGGACCCTGGCCGGGCAAACCCTGGCCCACGGCCAGCAACGGCGCTTCGCCGAGGTTACCGACAGCACCCGTGCCGATGCCGCACAGCGCGCGCGCAGCGTGGCCGACCGCGCCGGCGTGGCCCGCCTGGAGCCCGAAGGCCTGGCCGCCTGGCAGGCTGATACCAGCCGCACCACCTACCTGTTCGACGTACGCACGCCCGAGGAATACGCCCAGGGCCACCTGCCGGCCAGCCGCAGCGTGCCGGGCGGGCAGCTGGTGCAGGAAACCGACCATGTCGCCAGCGTACGCGGGGCGCGCATCGTGCTGGTGGACGATGACGGCGTGCGGGCCAACATGAGCGCTTCGTGGCTGGCGCAGATGGGCTGGCAGGTGGCAGTGCTGGACGGTTTGTCAGCGGCAGACTTCAGTGCAGCCGGCGAGTGGCAGGCGCCGCAGCCGGCGTTGCCAGCGGTGACCGAAATCGGTGTCGAGCAGCTGGAGGACTGGCTGCAAGCGCCAGGCACCGTGCTGCTGGACTTCACCAGCAGTGCCAACTATGTGAAACGGCATATTCCAGGCGCTTACTGGGCGATCCGCGCGCAGTTGCCACAGGTGCTGGAGCGCTTGCCGGTAGCCGAGCGCTATGTGCTGACCTGCGGCAGCAGCCTGCTGGCGCGCTTTGCGGCGCTGGACTTGCAGGCACTGACGCAAACCCCGGTGTACGTGCTGGACGGTGGCACCGCGCGCTGGATCGCGGCGGGCAAGGCGCTGGAGAGCGGCGAAACGCGCTTGGCCGTGGCGCGTACCGACCGTTATCGCCGGCCTTATGAAGGGACGGACAACCCGCACGAAGCGATGCAGGGGTATCTGGACTGGGAGTTCGGCTTGATTGCCCAGCTGGAGCGCGATGGCACCCATGGGTTCCGCGTATCGAGCTGAGATTGCCGGGGGCGCGTTGCGCCCCTTTCGCGACACAAGGCCGCTCCTACAGGGGAACGCGTAAGCTGTAGGAGCGGCCTTGTGTCGCGATGGGCTGCAACGCAGCCCCAGAAATCCCAACCATGCCGCAAATCGATGAACGACTCACACATATCATTCATCGTGATAATAACCTTCGTCCCGTTCGATTCGTGCCTCACGCGCAAGACACTCACACTCCGCCCACTACTAATACATTGGCGGAGTTCTCCATGGAACAATCATTCAAACCCTTGCGCTTCCCCCTCGCTGCCCTGGCAGTGGTGGTGATCAGCGCTTGTGGCCGAACCCCAGACGCAGTGCAGGCTCCCACCGCGCCGAAGGTCAGCGTGGCCAAGGTGATCGAGCAACCGATCAATGAATGGGACGAGTTCACCGGCCGCCTCGAAGCGCCGGAAACCGTCGAGGTACGCCCACGGGTCTCCGGCCAGATCGACCTGGTAGCCTTCACCGAAGGCGCCCAGGTCAAGAAAGGCGACCTGCTGTTCCAGATCGATCCACGCCCGTTCCAGGCAGAGGTCCGCCGCCTCGAAGCCCAACTGCAGCAGGCCAAGGCCACCGCCATTCGCAGCGCCAACGAAGCCCGCCGTGGCGAACGCCTGCGTGACAGCAACGCCATTTCCGCAGAACTGGCCGAATCGCGTAGCAGCGCCGCCGCCGAAGCCCGCGCCGGGGTCGACGCGATCCAGGCCCAGCTCGACCTGGCACGCCTGAACCTCAGTTTCACCCGTGTCACCGCGCCCATCAGCGGCCGTGTCAGCCGCGCCCAGTTCACCGCCGGCAACATCGTCACCGCCGATGTCACCCCGCTGACCAGCGTGGTCTCCACCGACAAGGTCTACGCCTACTTCGACGCCGACGAGCGCGTGTACCTCAAGTACACCCAGCTGGCCCGCGAAGGCCAGCGCGGCCAGAGCACCCCGGTGTACCTGGGCCTGACCAACGAAACCGGCAACCCGCACCTGGGCCAGATGAACTTCGTCGACAACCAGGTCAACCCGCGCACCGGCACCATCCGTGGCCGTGCGGTGTTCGACAACAGCGACGGCCAGTTCACCCCAGGCCTGTATGCACGCCTGAAGCTGGTAGGCAGCGCCCAGTACCAGGCCGTACTGATCAACGACGAAGCCGTGGGCACCGACCTTGGCAAGAAGTTCGTGCTGGTCATGGACAAGGACAACAAGGCCGCCTACCGCGCCGTGGAGCTGGGGCCGAAGCTGGAAGGCCTGCGCATCGTGCGCAGCGGCCTGGGCAAGGACGACCGCATCGTGGTCAAGGGCCTGCAGCGTGTGCGCCCTGGCTCACCGGTCACCCCGGAAGAGACACCGATGGCCAGCGAACAGACCCTCGCCGCCCTCGCCCAGCAGCGCCAGGCCCTGGAGGCCAGCAACCCGGCGCCGAAGGTGGCGGGCAACAACGTGAAAGTCGCCAGCGCCCAGGCGCCACGCGGTTAAGGGACCACACCGATGAACTTCTCGAAATTCTTCATTACCCGGCCAATCTTCGCCGCGGTGCTGTCGCTGGTGCTGCTGATCGCGGGTTCGATCTCGCTGTTCCAGCTGCCGATCAGCGAATACCCCGAAGTGGTGCCGCCCACCGTGGTGGTGCGCGCCAACTTCCCAGGCGCCAACCCCAAGGTCATCGGCGAAACCGTCGCCGCGCCACTGGAGCAGGCGATTACCGGCGTGGAGAACATGCTGTACATGTCCTCCCAGTCCACCGCTGACGGCAAGCTGACGCTGACCATCACCTTCGCCCTGGGCACCGACCTGGACAACGCCCAGGTGCAGGTGCAGAACCGCGTCACCCGTACCCAGCCCAAGCTGCCCGAGGAAGTGACCCGCATTGGTATCACGGTCGACAAGGCCTCGCCCGACCTGACCATGGTCGTGCACCTGACCTCGCCGGACAACCGCTACGACATGCTCTACCTGTCCAACTACGCCATCCTCAACATCAAGGACGAGCTGGCGCGCCTGGGCGGCGTGGGCGATGTGCAGCTGTTCGGCATGGGCGACTACTCGCTGCGCGTGTGGCTGGACCCGAACAAGACCGCTTCGCGCAACCTCACCGCCAGTGATGTGGTGGCTGCAATCCGCGAGCAGAACCGCCAGGTAGCCGCCGGCCAGCTGGGCGCCCCACCCGCCCCCGGTTCGACCAGCTTCCAGCTGTCGATCAACACCCAGGGTCGCCTGGTCAATGAGGAAGAGTTCGAGAACATCATCATCCGCGCCGGTGCCGATGGCGAAATCACCCGCCTGAAGGACATCGCCCGGGTCGAACTCGGCTCCAGCCAGTACGCCCTGCGTTCGCTGCTGAACAACCAGCCGGCGGTGGCCATTCCGATCTTCCAGCGCCCAGGCTCCAACGCCATCGAGATCTCCGACGAAGTGCGGGCGAAGATGGCCGAGCTGAAGAAGGACTTCCCCGAGGGCATGGACTACAGCATCGTCTATGACCCGACCGTGTTCGTCCGTGGGTCCATCGAAGCCGTGGTACACACCCTGTTCGAAGCGCTGGTGCTGGTCGTGCTGGTCGTCATCCTGTTCCTGCAGACCTGGCGTGCCTCGATCATCCCGCTGATGGCCGTGCCGGTATCGCTGATCGGTACCTTCGCCGTGATGCACCTGTTCGGCTTCTCGCTCAACGCGCTGTCATTGTTCGGCCTGGTCCTGGCCATCGGTATCGTGGTGGACGATGCCATCGTCGTGGTGGAGAACGTCGAGCGCAACATCGGCCTGGGCCTGAAACCGCTGGAAGCCACGCAAAAGGCCATGGGCGAAGTGACCGGCCCGATCATCGCCACCGCCCTGGTGCTGTGCGCGGTGTTCGTACCTGCTGCGTTCATTTCCGGCCTCACCGGGCAGTTCTACAAGCAGTTCGCCCTGACCATCGCGATCTCGACCGTGATCTCGGCGTTCAACTCGCTGACCCTGTCGCCGGCCCTGGCTGCCGTGCTGCTGAAGGACCACCATGCGCCCAAGGACCGGTTCTCGCGGTTCCTGGAAAAACTGCTGGGCAGCTGGCTGTTCGCCCCGTTCAACCGCTTCTTCGACCGCGCTTCCAACCGCTACGTCGGCGGCGTGCGTCGGGTCATCCGCTCCAGCGGCATCGCCCTGTTCGTGTATGCCGGCCTGATGGGCCTGACCTACCTGGGCTTCTCGTCCACCCCGACCGGTTTCGTACCGGCCCAGGACAAGCAGTACCTGGTGGCGTTCGCCCAGCTGCCTGACGCGGCCAGCCTCGACCGCACCGAAGCAGTGATCAAGCGCATGAGCGAAATCGCCCTGAAGCAGCCTGGCGTGGCCGACTCGGTAGCCTTCCCAGGCCTGTCGATCAACGGTTTCACCAACAGCCCGAACAGCGGCATCGTGTTCACCCCGCTCAAGCCGTTCGACGAGCGCAAGGACCCGAGCCAGTCGGCGGCGGCCATCGCTGCTGCACTGAATGCCCAGTTCGCCGACATCCAGGACGCCTACATCGCGATCTTCCCGCCACCGCCGGTACAAGGCCTGGGCACCATCGGCGGCTTCCGCCTGCAGATCGAAGACCGTGGCAACCTGGGCTACGAGGCGCTGTACAAGGAAACCCAGAATATCATCGCCAAGAGCCACAACGTGCCGGAACTGGCGGGCCTGTTCACCAGCTACCAGGTCAACGTGCCGCAGGTCGATGCCGCCATCGACCGGGAAAAGGCCAAGACCCACGGCGTGGCGATCACCGACATCTTCGACACCCTGCAGGTCTACCTGGGCTCGCTGTACACCAACGACTTCAACCGCTTTGGCCGTACCTACCAGGTCAACGTCCAGGCCGAGCAGCAGTTCCGCCTCGATGCCGAGCAGATCGGCCAGCTGAAGGTGCGCAACAACCTCGGCGAGATGATCCCGCTGGCGACCTTCCTCAAGGTCAGCGACACCTCCGGGCCTGACCGGGTGATGCACTACAACGGTTTCATCACCGCCGAGATCAACGGCGCAGCGGCACCGGGCTACAGCTCCGGCCAGGCCGAAGCTGCAATCGAGAAGCTGCTGAAAGAGGAACTGCCCAACGGCATGACCTTCGAGTGGACCGACCTGACCTACCAGCAGATCCTCTCGGGCAACACTGCGCTGTTCGTGTTCCCGCTGTGCGTACTGCTGGCCTTCCTGGTGCTTGCCGCCCAGTACGAAAGCTGGAGTCTGCCGCTGGCGGTGATTCTGATCGTGCCGATGACGCTGCTGTCGGCCATCACCGGGGTGATCGTGTCGGGTGGTGACAACAACATCTTCACCCAGATCGGCCTGATCGTACTGGTGGGCCTGGCGTGCAAGAACGCGATCCTGATCGTCGAGTTCGCCAAGGACGAACAGGCCAAGGGGCTCGACCCGCTGGCAGCGGTACTGGAAGCCTGCCGCCTGCGCCTGCGGCCGATCCTGATGACCTCGATCGCCTTCATCATGGGTGTGGTTCCACTGGTGTTCAGCTCCGGTGCAGGTTCTGAAATGCGCCATGCCATGGGTGTGGCGGTGTTCTCGGGGATGATCGGCGTGACCGTGTTCGGCTTGTTCCTGACCCCGGTGTTCTTCTTCCTGATTCGCCGTTTCGTCGAGCGTCGCCAGGCCCGCAAGGCCGAACGCGCCCACTCGCTGGAGAGCCATGCATGAACCTGCTCAAACCCTTGACCCCGAGCCTGCTGGCGCTGGCCCTGGCGGCCTGCGCGGTAGGCCCGGACTACCAGGCGCCAGCCACCGAGCCTGCGCAGCTGGCCAGCGATGTACAGGCCAAGGCCTACGACCGTAGCCGTTTCGAGAGCCTGTGGTGGAAGCAGTTCGACGACCCGGTACTGAACCAGCTGGTGCAGGCTTCGCTGGACGGCAACCGTGACCTGCGCGTGGCCTTCGCCCGCCTGAAGTCGGCCCGTTCGATCCGTGAAGACGCCGAGAACGATCAGTTCCCGGTGGTCACCAGCCGCGCCAGCAGCGACATCGGCAAGGGCCAGATCCCCGGCCAGACCACGCAACGGGTGAACAGCGAGCGCTACGACCTGGGCCTGGACATGGCCTGGGAGCTTGACCTGTTCGGCCGCATCCAGCGCCAGATCGAAGCCAGCGAAGCCCAGGAAGCGGTAGCCGCGGCCGACCTGCAGCAGCTGCAGGTCAGCCTGATCGCCGAGCTGGTCGATGCCTACGGCCAGCTGCGCGGCGCGCAGTTGCGCGAGAAGATCGCCCTGGCCAACCTCAAGACCCAGCAGGAATCGCGGGCCATCACCGAAACCCTGCGCGATGCCGGGGTGGGCAACGACCTTGACGTGGTACGGGCCGACGCGCGCCTGGCCGGGGTCGAAGCCACCGTGCCGCAACTGCAGGCGGAACAGGCGCGGGCCCGGCATCGCATCGCCACCCTGCTCGGCCAGCGCCCCGAGGCGCTCAGCGTCGACCTGTCGCCCAAGGCCCTGCCGGCCATCGCCAAGGCGCTACCGGTGGGTGACCCGGGTGAACTGCTGCGCCGCCGCCCGGACATCCGCAGCGCCGAACGCCAGTTGGCGGCTGCCACTGCCAACGTCGGCGTGGCCACGGCCGACCTGTTCCCCCGCGTCAGCCTCAGCGGCTTCCTCGGCTTTACTGCTGCCCGTGGCTCGCAGATCGGCTCCTCGGCAGCCAATGCATGGGCGCTGGGCCCGAGCATCACCTGGGCGGCCTTCGACCTGGGCAGCGTGCGCGCCCGCCTGCGCGGTGCCAAGGCCGATGCCGAAGGGGCACTGGCCAACTATGAACAGCAGGTGTTGCTGGCCCTGGAAGAATCGGCCAACGCCTTCAGCGACTACGACAAGACCCAGCAGCGGCTGCTGTCGCTGATGCGCCAGAGCGATGCCAGCCGCAAGGCGGCTGAACTGGCCTCGATTCGTTATCGCGAGGGTACGGTGGACTACCTGGTGCTGCTCGATGCCGAGCGTGAGCGGCTGAGCGCCGAAGATGCTCAAGCCCAGGGCGAGGTCGAGCTGTACCGCGGCATCGTCTCCATCTACAAGGCCCTGGGCGGCGGCTGGCAGCCGGAGACTGTAGCCAGCGCGCGCTGATACACCCGTTTCAACGACTCCTTTGGTTGGCTCCTCCCCCAACCGTTTGCCCCGCAGGCCTTGGTCCGCGGGGCTTTTTTATGCTGATTGAGGGTGTGTGCAGGGTGCATGCCTCTGAATCTTCAGTGCCTATGAGATCGAGCGCCGCCCGCGCGGTGCATCGCCGGCAAGCCAGCTCCCACAGGTACTCCACCGCTTTTGAGACCTGTGGTTCACCTGTGGTAGCTGGCTTGTGCATGCCTTGAAGTTGGTGCGGACCATGTAGGAGCTGGCTTGCTGGCGATCGAGGGCAAAGCCCTCGCCTAGGTTCTAGAGCTGTAAGACATTTCCGAACCAGAAACCAAATGCTTCAGTTCGAACGCCCTGTCGAATTATCCTACAGCACCTGTCGGAAGGTGCTGTCTTGGCTGGGAAGCACACCAGGTTTAATGTCCTCGGCTCGCCTTTTCAGGTGAGTTGCCTCACTTCTGTTGCCCATTCCTTTCTGTTTTAGTCGGTGTCGATAATGGACATTTACAGGCTTGAGGTTATATCGGTATCGATATAATTTGTGTGCAGGCTCCTGGAATCTGTGCATTGCCATGTACGCCAGAAAGGTGCAGCGGCATGACCAAACACACGGGTGAGGCATGAGGCGCAAGCGCAGCTGGCGATTGGAGCGATGGCGAAGGGGTATGCGTCATGTGGGACGGTCAGAAGCCTATCGAATGGGTAGGCGGCAGCAAGGATGATGTGCGCAGGTTTCCACCAGTGGCGAGGCAGCGGGCTGGGTATCAGCTGGACTTGATCCAGTCCGGTGAAGAACCTACCGACTGGAAGTCGATGGAGAATGTGGGGCGGGGTGTGCGGGAGATCCGCATCAAGTGTAAAGACGGTGCTTTTCGCGTGTTGTATGTTGTGAACCGCCCGGAAGCTGTCTATGTCCTGCATGCATTCCGCAAGACAACTGAAAAGACGGATAAGCGCGATATTGATGTGGCGAAAGCCCGTTTCAAGTCGCTGGACTGAGAGGTGATCAACAATGGCGAATGAACGCTCGGCATCTGTATGGGACGCGTTGGCTGATACGCCAGAAGAGGCCGACAACCTTAGGCTGCGCTCGCAGTTGATGCGGATTTTGGTCAAGACGGTGCGTGCCTGGGATCTACCTCAGAAGGATGCGGCGCGTCGGCTACATGTCACTCAACCGCGCTTGAGTGAGCTGTTGAATGGGAAGATTGACAAGTTTTCCCTGGATGCCTTGGTAAATCTGCTGGCCAATGCCGATCTGGAAGTGGATTTCACGGTGAAGGAAAAGCTCGCCTGAATCGGTGGCTGGACCATGAAGGCCAGGCCTTGCCGTTTTCAACCCGCACCGAACTGAGGCGAACGAGGATCGATTCTCTACTAATGCGGAAAATAAATTTCTAAAGACAGTTGCTCCCACATCTGTTTCGGGCCAGTTACTCCTGGCTCCTGCGCACTCGCACCCTGGGTGCATGTCTGGAGAATGCAGAAGAGCAGCAGCGCTACCTTCGATATCGTGTCGTACAAACAAGGGGTCGCGCGCGCCAGGCACAGAAGAGACTGGCCCGAAACAGATGTGGGAGCTGGCTTGCCGGCGATGCGCCGCGCGGGCGGCGCTCGGTCTCACAGGCGCAGAAAATGTCGAGACAGGCACCTGGTTGCATTTACCCCCCAGCTAGCCCAAGCTCTGCCCTTCCCGCCGCCACGGATCGTCCGATGCCCAGACGCCACCGCTACCTGATCGCCCTGCTGCTGTTGATCCTGGTATCGGCCCTGTTCGGCTACCTGTGGCGCGACACTCCGCCAGCCCCGCCAACCCTGCCCGCGCACAGCTACGCCAAGGCCCTGCGCCAGGCCCATGAGGGCCAACCCGGCGCTGCACGGGTGCTGTACCAACAATTGCAGCGCACCGACCTACCGCCCATCCGCCGAGCGGCCTTGTATGCCGAACTGCCCAACTACCCTTCGCCCCAGGCATTGAAACTCGCCCGCCAGGACCTGGAACATGCCGACCCGCTGGTGCGCCGTGCAGCCATTGCCGGCATCCGCCGCCTGCTGCCGGCGGCGCAGCGCAGCCTGGTACTCGGCCCGCTGCTGGATGACGACGAGCAAAGCGTACGCTTTGCCGCGGTAGATGCCCTGCTCGGCCTTGCCCCGGATGACATCGGCCTGTATTTCGGCCCGCTGCAGGTCGCCCTGGAGCAATACCAGCAGGCCCTGGAGCAACAACCCGAAGACCCAGACGCCCAGGTCCACCTGGCGCGCCTGTATCTGCACGAAAACGACTACACCCTGGCCGCCACAGCCCTGCAACGGGCCCTGACGGTAGCGCCAGGCAACCTCGACGCACTGGCGACCCAGGTACGCCTGCTGGAACGCCAGGGCCATCACGACGCCTCGCGTCAGGTACTGGGCAAAGCCCTGGCGCTGAGCCCCGACTCGGCCTTTCTGCAGTACGAACTGGGGCTCTGGCTGAACCGCCACGAGCAGCGCGAATACGCCTTGCTGGCCTTGTCCCGCGCCGTCGAACTGGACCCGGATAACGCCGACTACCGCTATACACTGGCGGTCACCCTGCATGAACTGGAACAACTCGACGCCGCGCAAAAGCAACTGGAAACCGTGCTCAGCCGCCAGCCGGCCAATCGCCGGGCACGGGTGTTGCTGATCCAGTACTGGAAGGAAACCGGCCAGTTGCAGAACGTGCAGGTACTGCTGGCCGAACTGGAGCGGCAGAACCCGGACGACCCCGTGCTGCAACAGGGCCTGTAGGCAACGTCCGAAAATTTGTTGAACCCTGGGGCTGTGCCCAAGGTCCAGTGGATATCAGACCACCCTGCAGGAGAGTCGTTTTGGCCAGTTCGTTGGCGCTGGACGAACGTGCATTGATCCTGGCGCCCCCGCCAATAGCCGCGGATACTGCTCGCCTGCTCGCTTCTGCGGGCATCGACAGCCTGTGCGCGGTCGACCTGGCCAACCTGCAAGCCTGCCTGGCCGAAGGCGCGGGCGTGGCGATCATTGCCGAGCAAGTGTTCAAACAGGGCCCAAGCGCGTTGCTGCAGGCATTCATCGACCAGCAACCGTGCTGGTCGGACCTGCCCATCGTGCTGCTCGGTCAAGGGAGCCAAGCGGCCAAGGGCTCGACCAACTATCCAGTGGGCAACCTGGTCCTGCTGGTCGCACCATTCGAAAACGCCCAGCTGCTGCACACGACCCGGTCCGCCCTGCGCAACCGGCGCCGGCAGTACCTGGCGCGCGACCAGCTGCAGGACCTGCAGCAACGCCTTGACGCCCAGGCCGCGCCTCCCGGCGAAGACCAGCAACGTAGCGAGTTCGCCCGCCACCAGACGCGCAAGATGGAGGCCATCGGCCAACTGGCCGGGGGGGTCGCCCATGACTTCAACAACCTGCTCACCAGCATTGGCGGCAGCTTCGAGCTGATCGACCGGCGCTTGCGCCAGGGCCGCAGCGATGGCCTGGACAACGTGCTGCGCATGGGCCGCGAGGCAGTGTCACGCGCCGCCCGCTTGACCCATCGCCTGCTGGCTTTCTCTTCCCGGCAATCGCTGCACAGCCAGCAGGTCGACCTGCACGACCTGCTCCAGGCCAAGCGCCTGAAGGCTTGCTTGAGCCCGGCCGTGAACCTGCACCTGCAAATCGCCAAGGGCCTGTGGTCGGTCGAAGCCGATGACCAGCAGTTGCAGGAAGCCCTCGACAACGTGCTGCTCAATGCCTGCGAAGCCATGCCCAGCGGCGGCCAGCTGCGCATCGAGGCAAGTAACCAGCACATCGGCGCCGGGCAATTCCCCGGCGGTGCCCAGTGCGCCGGCGACTATGTACGCCTGCGAATCGTCGATGACGGCCAGGGCATGGCGCAAAGCACGCTGGAGCATGCCTTCGAGCCGTTCTTCAGCACCAAGGCGATCGGCCAGGGCATCGGCCTGGGCCTGTCGATGGTGTACGGCTTCAGCAAGCAATCCCACGGCCATGTCACCCTGCACAGCCAGATCGGCCAAGGCACCCGGGTGGACCTGTACCTGCCGCGCCATGTCGACCAGGACCAGGCACCGGTCAAACCCGTGCAGCCCGTGCGAGGCTACCAGGGCAATCACGTGCTGGTGGTCGAGGACGACCCGCATGTACGCCAATTGCTATGCCAGGCCCTGCGCGAGGATGGCTTCGCCTGCCACAGTGCCGCCGACGCCAACGAGGGCCTTAAGGTTCTGCGTTCGACACAACCGGTGGATCTGCTGGTCAGCGATGTCGGCTTGCCCGGCATGAATGGCCGCCAGCTGGCCGAGATTGCACGCAACCTGCGCCCACGCTTGCCAGTACTGTTCATCACCGGCTATGCGGAAACGGCCATGGCCCGCGAGGGTTTCCTGGAGGCGGGCATGCACCTGATCTGCAAGCCCTTCGAGCTGAAGCAGCTGCAGGCCCAGGTGACCCAGATACTGGGCAAGCCCTGAACCGCTTCACTCCTCCAGCATGCGTAGCGCCTCATCCACCAGGTCCGCCAGCGCGAACGGCTTGTTCATCAATGCCGTGCCCGGCTGCTCGAGCAACTGCGCTTCGATCGGCTGACCCGCATAGCCGGTGATGAACAGGATCTTCTGCAACGGCAGCTGCATGCGCATGGCCTTGGCCACCTGGCGGCCACTGAAACCACCCGGCAAGCCGATGTCGGTGATTACCAGGTCGAACGGGCCGTCATGGCGGAAGCGCTCCAGCGCACTATTGGCGTCGCCCACATCAATGACCTCGAAACCACGCTCGGTCAGGTACTCGCGCATCACCGCACGCAAACCGAGCTCGTCATCGACCAGCAACAGGCGCTGCCCCCCGGCCAGGCGCTGCGAGCGCTGCACCAGCGCGGGCGCCTCGGGTACCGGGTCATGGCACCTTGGGAAAAGCATGCAGACCTTGGTGCCCTGGTTCGGCTCCGACTCGATCCAGGCGTAGCCCCCCGACTGGCCGACAAACCCATACACCATCGACAAGCCAAGCCCTGAGCCACGCCCGACCGGCTTGGTGGTGAAGAACGGTTCAAAGGCCCTGGCAATGTCCACCGCCGGCATGCCGCAGCCATCATCCTCCACATGCAAGGCCACGTAGTCGCCTGGCGGCAGGCCGCCCTCATCCGGGAAACACGCCGTCAGCCGCTGGTTGACACTGCGCAGCGTGACATTGCCGCGATCCAGGCACGCTTCGCGGGCGTTGGTGCAAAGATTGATCAAGGCATTTTCAAGCTGGGAAACATCAAGGTTCACCGCCCACGGTGTGACATCCAGCTGCCAGTGCAAACGCATCTCGGCGCCCAGCGTGCTGCGCAGCAGTGGTTCGCTCAAGCGCAATTGCCGGTTGAAATCCAGCGGCCTGGGCGCCAAAGGTTGATGACGGGAAAACGCCAGCAAGCGATGGGTCAGCTCCATGGCACGCTGCACCGAATCACGCGCCACCTCGACATAGGTCTCCACGCGCTCCAGCCGTCCTTCCTGCAGGCGCCGTTGCAGCAACTCCAGGCTGCCGCCGATGCCGGACAACAAGTTGTTCAGTTCATGGCCCATGCCCCCGGCCAACTGGCCAACCACTTCCAGGCGTTCGTTGTTGCGCATCAGGGCTTCGGATTGACGCGCGGCCTCTTCATGCTCCTCGGTGATGTCCCGGCCAACGGCAGTCAGCAGGCTGCCATCGAACCGCGCACTCCAGCGAAAACAGTGGTAATGGCCATCGCAGTGACGCAGGCGCGTCTCAATCTGCTCGGCATTGCGGTATTGCAGGCACCCGGAAACCGCCACCTCAACCTCGGCGCGATCGGCCGGATGTACCAGATCCAATACCGGAACACCCTGTACCTGCTCCTCGGCCCAGCCCAGAATGCGGTACCAGGCGGGGTTGGCGGCATGCACCTTCAGCTCGGGCGTAACCGTCATCATCGCATCACGCGACAACTGCCAGAACTGCTCGCGCTCCACCAGGTGTCGCTCGACCTGCTGCTCGAAGCTTTGCGCCTGCTCGCGCCAGTGGCGGTGCGCCTCGACGCTGGCCGTGGTCTCGATCACCGCGTGCAGAAAACCTGCCACGTTGCCCAGTTCATCGCGCAACGGTGTGTAGCCGAACGCATACCACAACGGCTCCCCGCCTTCGCCGCAGGCAAGACGCAGTGGTGGGTCCTCGACAAAACTCGAGTGCCCTTCGAGCGCCTTGAATACCCACGGCCCCATCGCCGGCCATACATCGCTCCAAAGCGCATCGAAGGCCATGCCCAATGCATCCGGGGCAACCGGCCGCAACGCCCGGTAGCCAGCATTGTGGACAACGTTGAGGTCTGGCCCCCAGACCACGGCACACGGGAACGGTGTCAAGTGCATCATGTCGACGGCAATGCGCAATGAGGCCGGCCAGCGCGGCAGCGGCCCGAGCGATGTGCGCCCCCAGTCGAACTGTACAATCCGTTCGCCCATGAGGTCGGCCGGTGCCAGTACAGGCGCCTGCAGAATGACCGTCGACGCAGGCTCGCGCGGCGTACCGTTTTCGACCACTATCGTGACTCCAGCATGGTTCAGGAAAAGTATGGGCGCCCCGTGAATGTGGTTCACGGTAGCACAACACACGCCACGCAATATGGCGTACTTGCACCTGAGAGCTATGCTCATTAGGTTTTCCCTCGGGCCAGGGAGCAACGGCCCATTCAGGTTGCCGACGGGAGCGTGGTCATGAGCAAGAAAATGCTGGTGGTGCTGACCAATACAGCCAAGTATCCGACCCTCAAACGGGCGACCGGGTTGTGGCTGGGGGAAGCCGTGCACTTTGTCGAAAAAGTCGAGAAAGCCGGTTATACGGTCGATTATGTCAGCCCGCTGGGCGGCTACGTACCCGTCGACCCGCATAGCCTGCAAATGGCCCCCGACCTGGACTGGCAGTGGTATGACGACAAGCGCTTCATGACCCGCCTGGGCACCACCTTGAGCCCTGGCCAGGTAAAGGCCGAAGAGTACCGCGTCATCTACTACACCGGCGGGCACGGGGTGATGTATGACTTTCCCGACAACCAGCCGCTGCAAGACCTGGCACGCCGGGTCTACGAGAACAAGGGCATAGTCGCAGCGGTCTGCCATGGTGTTGTCGGGCTGCTGAACATCAAGCTCAGCGATAACAGCCTGTTGCTCAAGGATCGTCAGGTGACCGGCTTCTCCAATACCGAGGAGAAACTGGTCGAACTGGACAAGGTGGTCCCCTTCCTGACGGAAAACGAGCTGGGCGCGCGCGGCGGTATCTACAGCAAGCATGAAGACCCGTGGCAGCCGTTCGCGGTGGCCGATGATCGGCTGATCACCGGGCAGAACCCGGCCTCCACGGCACTACTGGCCGAAAAAGTGCTCGCCAAGCTGAAGTAAAGCCGACAACGAGGTTCTGCTTTTCTGTAAAACTGCAACACTTTTGGCCTACAGCCGGGGGCGTCATCAAGCACATAGGATCAGCGCTGACCTGTTCAACCCGAACAGCAAGGTTCAACGGAGCGGCGGTCCTATGGCAGCAATACCGAGTGTCGGCATCAACTGGCGGAAACTACTGCTGATATTGTCCATCGGCGCAATACCGGTGCTATCCGGGTTACTGATGATGGACTATCAGTTGGAAAGAAAACTTGAGGAGAATGCCAAGGTTTCTGTTCAAGAGGCGGTTTTCAGCATCGACCAGGCACTGGGCCGCATGGAAGGCGATCTGGACCTGATCCTGCCATTGGCAGGCAAGCCCTGTGACGAAGTGCTCGGTACGCTGGAGCAGAGAGTCGCCAACAGCCCGCACCTTCGCTCTTTGATACTCACCCGCGACCAACAAGCGTATTGTGCGACGGACATGGACCCTTTGGCGTACAACTCGGCATTTGCCCTGTCCGGACGGCAGACAGAGCTGGCATTCGACGCGCCATCGTCGCCTAACGCGGCGATCATCAAGATCCAGAGACCGCACAGCGACCCCGGGATAATCGCAACCGCATACGGTCGGCAGTTGCGTGACGAACTGCGTGCTTTCCAGGACGGGCTGACATTGCTTCTGGAGTTCAACGACCTGTATATCTGGAGCGAGGGAGACAGCCGCGACGCACGACGCCCCTCCCAGGCCGAATTCACCGAGCGAACGGTGTCCCAGAAATATGGCTACATGGTGATCGGCGGCTACCCAAAAGGGTACGCCGCCCAGGAGTTTCGCCTATCCCTTCACCAGGTGCTGCCCTCGCTGGTACTGGTCGGGGTCGCCAGCATGTTCATCATGTACCTGGGCCTGACCATTTCGGGCAAGAAGAAGGGTTGATACCGCCGCCATCGAGTCGTGACGGCGGTACTCTCGGGGATCAGTCGGTGCTCAGCACACCACGGCGTACCTGGTCGCGCTCGATCGATTCGAACAGGGCCTTGAAGTTGCCCTCGCCAAAGCCGTCGTCACCCTTGCGCTGGATGAACTCGAAGAACACCGGGCCGAGCAAGGTCTCGGAGAAGATCTGCAGCAGCAGGCGCTTGTCGTCAGGCTGGGAGGCGCCATCGAGGAGGATGCCGCGTGCTTTCAGCTGATCTACCGGCTCGCCGTGACCTGGCAAGCGCTCCTCGAGCATCTCGTAGTAGGTTTGCGGCGGTGCCGTCATGAAACGCATGCCGAAGCCCTTGAGGGCGTCCCAGGTCTTGAGCAGGTCATCGGTCAGGAAGGCGACGTGCTGGATGCCTTCGCCGTTGAACTGCATCAGGAACTCTTCGATCTGCCCGGAGCCCTTGGACGATTCTTCGTTCAGCGGGATACGGATCATGCCATCCGGTGCGGTCATGGCACGCGAAGTCAGGCCGGTGTACTCACCCTTGATGTCGAAGTAGCGGATTTCGCGGAAGTTGAACAGCTTCTCGTAGAAGCCGGCCCAGTACGACATGCGCCCGCGATAAACGTTGTGGGTGAGGTGGTCGATGATCTTCAGGCCGGCACCCACCGGGTTGCGGTCCACACCCTCGATGAACTTGAAGTCGATGTCGTAGATCGAGCTGCCTTCCTCGAAACGGTCGATCAGGTACAGCGGCGCACCGCCGATACCCTTGATCGCCGGCAGGCGCAGCTCCATCGGCCCGGTTTCGATTTCCACCGGCTGGGCGCCCAGTTCGAGGGCGCGGGCATAGGCCTCGTGGGCGTTGCGCACGCGGAACGCCATGCCGCATACCGACGGGCCGTGTTCGGCGGCGAAGTACGAGGCGATGCTCTTGGGTTCGTTGTTCAGGATCAGGTTGATGTCACCCTGGCGATACAGGTGCACATCCTTGGAACGGTGGGTAGCCACCTTGGTGAAGCCCAGCATCTGGAATACCGGCTCGAGTACGCCAGGGGTCGGCGAAGCCAGTTCGATGAATTCGAAGCCCATCAGGCCCATTGGATTGTCGAAGATATCAGCCATGTTCGTGTCCTCATCTGCAGCGAAAAATTATTGATTGCGTGGGATGTGGCACGGAAACGGCGGTGAGCACGGGATACCCCGCACGCTGCGGGCGAGGAAGTCACCTATTATCAGCTTGAACCCATGGTATGTCATATGGACCCATTCTCGGCGGGCTTGATCCTTCGGTATCGAAGGACCTTATTGTTGTATTCGTAAATCGATTCTACATTGCGTAAAATGGTTTGTCGCGCTTTAGTTGCTCACGGCTTCCGACAAGCGGCTATCCTCTCGTAATCCTTCCTACAGATCAGGTCAGCATGCCCCTTACCGTCAAACGCCGCGCCGGCTTCGGCTGGCGCACCCTGTTGCCCTGGGTCGTCGGCGTGCTGCCGGTGGCGTGCGGCCTGACCGTGATGAACTGGCAGATCGAGCGCGAAATGCAGGCCAGCAGCCAGGCCACCGCCCGCCAGGTGGTGGAACACGTCGAGCGCATTCTCGACAACCTGTCCAGCGCTGCCAATGCCCTGCTGCCACTTGTCGACAGCCCGTGCGACGAGGCCCAGCTCATGCTGCGCGCCCAGGTCACGCGCAAAGCCTTCGTGCGCTCGACCAACCTGTTCCGGCACAACGCCCTTTATTGCACCTCGCTGTTCGGCGCATTCGACGAGCCGGTCAACCCCGGCGACTACATCGACGGCAAGCTGTGGCTGATGGATGGCAACTCGGTCACCCCAGGCCACCCGCTGCTGGTGTATCGGGCCAGCGATGGCGACCGCGGCGCGATCAGTACGGTGGATGGCGAACACCTGCTGACGGCGCTGCGCCTGATCGGCCCCGATGAAGAGCTGCAGATCCGCGTGGGCGATGCCTGGCTGGGCAAGGATGGCATCGTGCACAAGGGCGTGCCCCCTGCCGCGGCCAGCGCGAATGTGCAGCTGGGCTCGACCCGTTACCCGTTCAGCGTGCATGGCGGCTACGGCGCCGACAAGCAGGGCCAGCTGTGGCGCAGCCACTACCCCGCCCTGTTCGGCTTGCTGCTGGTACTGGGCGCGGTGGCCGCCCTGGTGTGCCGCTGGCAGGTTCGCCGCGCCACCTCGCCCCGTGCCGAACTGCGTCGGGCCCTGGAGGCCGACGAGTTCCTGCCGTACTTCCAGCCGGTGGTGCGCAAGGGCGACTACCGCTGGGCCGGCGCCGAAGTGCTGATGCGCTGGAACCACCCGCGCGAAGGCCTGGTACGCCCCGACCTGTTCATCCCCTACGCCGAACACAGCGGGCAGATCGTCGCCATGACCCGTGCGCTGATGATGCACACCGCGCAGAACCTGGCACCCTATGCCGGGCTGCTGGAGGACGGTTTCCATATCGGCATCAACATCACTGCCGACCACTGCCGCGACTTCAGCCTGCTGGACGACTGCCGCACCTTCCTTCAGCACTTCCCGCCAGGCCGGGTGGTGCTGACCCTGGAGCTGACCGAGCGCAAGCTGATCGAGGCCACGCCGGTGGCTCTGGAACTGTTCGAAAAGCTCGACGCCATGGGTGTGAAGATTGCCCTGGACGACTTCGGCACCGGCCAGTCGAGCCTCAACTACCTGCGCCAGTTCAAGGTCGACTACCTGAAGATCGACCAGAGCTTCGTCGCCATGATCGGTGCCGACGCGCTGTCGGTACACATCCTCGAGACCATCATCGAGCTGTCGGCCAAGCTGGGCCTGGGCATCGTTGCCGAGGGCGTGGAAACCGAAGCCCAGCGCGACTACCTGGCCCGTCACGAGGTGGACTTCCAGCAGGGCTACCTGTTCGCCAGGCCCATGCCGGCTGCTCAATTCCTCGAGGCGCTGGCGGCACGCCCGGCTGCGTCGCGGTTGCCGCAAGCCGCGCCCCCTGAGATCATGCGCGGCTGATCCACCCGCTCAATTCCCTATTCGAGGCATTCGTGTCAAAAGGCATTCTTTCGTCGGTCATGGCGTCCTGTCTGTTCGCCGTGATGTACTTCTATACCTCTCTGCTCACGCCGCTCGATGGCGAAGAGATCTTTGGCTGGCGCACCCTGTTGACGCTGCCCTGCCTGACCCTGTTCATGCTTGTCTCGAAAGACTGGAAACGGGTGGGTGAACTGCTTGCCCGGGTAAAACGCACGCCGCTGCTGTTACTGGGCATGGTCGCCACATCGTGGCTGATGGGCGTGCAGCTGTGGCTGTTCCTCTGGGCACCCCTGCACGGGCGCAGCCTGGAAGTGTCGATGGGCTACTTCCTGCTGCCGCTGGCCATGGTCCTGACCGGGCGCCTGGTGTATGGCGAGCGCCTGTCACGCCTGCAGAAGGTGGCCGTGGCCTGCGCCGCGCTGGGCGTGGGCCACGAGCTGTACCAGCATGGCAGTTTCGCCTGGGAAACCCTGGTGGTGACGATCGGCTACCCGATCTACTTCGTGTTGCGCAAGCGCTGCCGCACCGAACACCTGGGCGGCCTGTGGTGCGACATGTGCCTGCTGTTGCCCTGGGCGTTGTACTTCGTGATCCAGGGCCCGCTTTCCCCTGCCGATCTGCAGGCACACCCCGGGCTGTATGCGTTGATCCCGATCCTCGGGGCGATCAGCGCCTCGGCCCTGATCGCCTACGTGCTGGCCAGCCGCCTGCTGCCGTTCAGCCTGTTCGGCCTGCTCAGCTACGTCGAACCGGTGCTGCTGGTGGGCGTGGCGCTGCTGCTGGGCGAAACCATCGGCCCGGATCAGTGGCTGACCTACCTGCCGATCTGGGCCGCGGTGCTGGTGCTGGTGATCGAGGGCTTCAAGCACCTGCTGCGTCAACGTCGCCGCTCGGTGTAAGCCGAACCTGGCGCACCCGCCGCTCCTCGACCGCCTCCACGGTCAGCGTCCAGCCATTCCAGGCCAGGCGGTCACCCACCATGGGCAGGCGGTCGAGCAGGCTCATCACCAGGCCCGCGAGGGTCTGGTAGTCCTCGGTGGCGCGGGCGCTGAAGCCGGTACGCGCCTGCACCTGGCTCAGGTTCAACGCACCGCTGACCACAAAGCCTTCACCTTCCTGGACGATGCCCGGGCCTTCGACCTCGCTGGCATCCGGCAGCTCGCCGGCAATCGACTCGAGGATATCGGTCATGGTCAGCAGGCCGGTGAAGTCACCGAACTCGTTGACGACGAAGGCGATGTGCGTCGACTGGCCTCGCATCTGCTCCAGGGCGTTGAGGATGCTGAAGCTTTCCAGCAGGTTCAGCGGTACCCGGGCCATGCCTTCCAGATCGGGCTGGCTACCCGACAGCAGTTCCTTGAGCAGCTCCTTCTTGTGCACGAAGCCCAGCGGCTCGTCCACGCGGCCATCGCGGATCAATGGCAGGCGCGAGTACGGCGAATTGGCCAGGGCCAGGGCAATCGCGTCGGCCGGCTGCGCCAGGTCGATCACATCGACCTCGGCGCGGGCGGTCATCACCGTGCGGATCGGCCGCTCGGCCAGGTTCAGCACGCCACTGATCATCACCCGTTCACGGCGGTCGAACAGCACCTGCTCCTCACCGCCTTCGACCAAGTCGGCGATTTCCTCGCCCACCTCGTCCGCCTCGACCCGGCGGCCACCCAGCAGGCGCAGCACGGCATGCGCGGTGCGCTCACGCAGCGGCCGGTGCTGCTGCAGGCTGCGCTTGCGGCGGGCACGGGCCAGCTGGTTGAACAGCTCGATCAGGATCGAGAAGCCGATGGCCGCGTACAAGTAGCCTTTCGGGATATGGAAGCCCAGGCCTTCGGCGGTAAGGCTGAAGCCGATCATCATCAGGAAGCCCAGGCACAGCATGATCACCGTAGGGTGGGCGTTGACGAAGCGGGTCAGCGGCTTGCTGGCAACGATCATGATGCCGATCGAGAAGATCACCGCGATCATCATCACCGACAAATGCTCGACCATGCCCACCGCGGTAATCACCGCGTCCAGCGAGAACACCGCATCGAGCACCACGATCTGCGCAACGATCGGCCAGAACGCAGCGTGGCGCACCGCGCCACTGGCCTGGGTCACATGGCCTTCCAGGCGCTCGTGCAGCTCCATGGTGGCCTTGAACAGCAGGAACACGCCACCGAACAGCATGATCAGGTCACGGCCGGAGAAGCTCTTGTCGAACACCTCGAACAATGGCGCGGTCAGCGTGACCATCCACGAGATACTGGCCAACAGGCCCAGACGCATGATCAACGCCAGGCTCAGGCCAATGACCCGCGCGCGGTCGCGCTGATGCGGCGGCAGCTTGTCGGCGAGGATGGCGATGAACACCAGGTTGTCGATACCCAGCACCAGCTCGAGGACGATAAGCGTCAACAGGCCCAGCCAGGCCGTGGGGTCGGCTAGCCATTCCATTAGCGGGTACTCACGAGGGCAGCGTCACGAGGACGGGAGAAGGAAGGCCTTGAAGGCCGGGGACTGGGGGGCTCCGCGAAGGTGCTCATATGGACCTTGATAGCAAATTGGGAAAATGATCCTACAAGCACAGCAGCTTTCCGTAATAGCGCAAAACTATTACAAAACCTGTAACAACCTTGTAGGAGCGGCCTTGTGTCGCGATCGGGCCGCACAGCGGCCCCAGCTGTTGATGCAGCGCTGCTGAAACCCGGGGGCCTTGTGCGGCCCGATCGCGACACAAGGCCGCTCCTACACAAAAATGCGCTGGCCGGGCGTGAGGTACTTTTCTTCAATACCGCAGGCTGTCGATGCCCGAGCATGGAGGCCACCCTCAACCAAACGGATCCCCCTCATGAGCCTGTCCCTGTCCATGGCCGCTTTCGCACTGGCGGCCTCGATCTCCCCCGGCCCGGTCAACATCGTTGCGCTGGGCAGCGGTGCCCGCCATGGCCTGCGTGCCAGCCTGGCGCATGTGGCTGGCGCCACGCTGGGCTTCTGCCTGTTGCTGGTGCTGGTCGGGCTGGGCCTGCATCAGTTGTTGCTGCGCTGGCCTTTGCTGGGCCTGCTGTTGCACTGGGGCGGCGTGGCGTTCCTGCTGTACATGGCATGGAGGCTGGCCAGCGACGATGGGCAGCTGGGCAGTGCCCATCCCGCCCAGGCCCCCTCGGCCTGGCACGGCGCGGCGATGCAATGGCTCAACCCCAAGGCGTGGCTGGCAGCGGTGGCCGGGGTGGGTGCCTACACCGGCGGCGAGCAGCAGTTGCTGTGGCTGTTTGCCTGGATCTACGGGCCGATCTGCTTCATTTCGGTGGCCTGCTGGGCGTGGGCCGGGAGCGTGGTTCGCCAGTACCTGGGCAACCCACGGCACATGCGCCTACTGAATCGGGGCTTGGCGGTGCTGCTAGTGGGCAGTGCGGTTTATCTGGTCATTCAAGGCTAGCTGCACCAGCCCTATCGCTGCCCTCAAGACCTGCACTGTACCTGTAGGAGCTGGCTTGCCGGCGATAGGGCCATCACAGCCAAAATGGCAATTCAGCCGAATGCATTGCGGTAATGCCCCGGCGTCGCCGCCAGGTGCTGCTTGAAGGCCCGCTGCAGGTGCGCCTGGTCGGCAAACCCAGCCTCCTGCGCAACTTCGGCGATTGCCCGGCCCTGGCGCAGTTGCGCCCTGGCCAGCTGCACGCGCTGGTCGAGCAGGTAGCCATGCGGTGTCAGGCCGAAGCGTTGGCGGAACGCGCGAATCAGGTAGGACCGCGACAGGCCGCAGGCCGCGCAGATGTCGTCCAGGCTCAGCGGGTCGCCACGATGGGCGCGTATGAACGCTGCCGCCGCGTCCAGTCGCGGGTTGCCCTCGTCGTTCACGCTGGCATTACCGCCAAGCATGCCAGGCAGTGCGCCAAACAGTGCCGCCAGGCGGCCTTCGCGGTCCGGCACGCTGGCGTCGAACAGGTCGGCAAAGGCCTGCAGCAGGCACCGGTACAATACCGGCGAGCTACTCCAGGCCTGGGACGGCAAGGCAAACCCCAGCGCCTGCAACCAGGGCATGTCGACGAACAACATCAGGTAGGACCATGGCTCCCCGGCGATGGGGTTGCAGGCGTGCACCACGCCTGGGCTCATCAATACCGTGGCACCAGCCGCCACCTCGATGCACTGGTCACCGTACAGGTAGGTGCTGCGCCCCCCCGTGATCACCCCGATGGAAAAGCTCTCGTGGGAATGCGCGGCGTAGCACACCTGGCGCCCGTCCCCTACCCGCCGGGCTTCGACGAAGGGCAACGCCGGGTCGCGCCAGAACCGTGATACTTCGATCATCCCTCACCCCGCTCGCCGCTGCCATGCGCCTGGATACTACACGCTTGTCACGGAATCAGCAGGCAACCGCAGGCCATATATCCAGCCCGCGTTATCCCATTACCACTTGGCCATCGATAAATACCGTTTGATGCCCCCTCTTTGCATGAAAGGAGCATCGACATGCCAGCCATCAACCCTCATCAACCCTTGCTCGAGGCGCAGCTGCCGCACTGGGCACGCCAGGTAACGCCCAATCAATGGGCCGCGTTGAAGCGAACCCAGATCGCCCCGTGGAAGGCGCAGGACTGGTTCGCCAATGCTGCCCCCGACCTGCGTGACACAGTGCATGCCAGCCAGGCGCGCCTGATGCAGGCGCAAGCAGCCTTGGCCGGCTCGCTCAAAGGCCTGAAACAGATCACTGAATTCGCCGAGCCATTGCTGCAACGACGTCTTGCCGAACAAGGCTTTCACGCGCCGCTGCGCAATAGCCAACTGCTGCGGGTCGAGCGCAACTGGCACTGGGCCGCCCTGCGCTATCTTTACCGCCATCGTCGCGACAACCTGCTACAGGCCGCCCTGCAGAACTTCGCCAGCGACGAAGTGTTCACCGCTGAAAGTGCCATTGCCCTGGGCGACAACATTCAGGTGACGCCGATTCTGGTGCAAGGCTCCGCCCCCTTCGGCATGCAATCACCCGTCGCGCACTTTCCATTGCAGTCGGAGCACTATCAGGTGGAACGGCTGCCACTTGAGCCGGCCGCTTTCGCCACACAGTGCCGTGACCTGGACCTGGGTGAGGCTTACCAGACCCACCTGGAACAACACCTTGCCCAGCCCGCTACCCGAGCCTTGGCCATCAAGGTTCAGAAAGACCGCCTGCGCCTGGCGGCCGACCTTGCCTATCTGCGGCACCTGCTTGACGGCAGCACGCGCGATCAGGTCGAACAGCTGTTGCAGGGTGGTGCCGTGAGGTGCTGGCAACTGGCGCTGTTCGGCACGCCCCTGCACGAGGTCATGCTGATCGATGCCGGCAGTGCGGGGCTGGCGCTGTACCTGCCCGCCCATGACCCAGCCCTGCGTCAATGCAGCAACCTGGACGCGGTACACGACACGCTGGCGACCTTGCTGCTGGAGCCCGATGCCCGCCAAGCCTTCACTGCCTACATCAGGCAGGACCAACGCACGCACTTTCTCGACCTGTTGCAGCAGAACCTCGACGCCACAGGCAACACGGCCTTTGACCGCCCTTGGCAGCGCGCAGCGCAAGCGGACCTGCGCCCCACACGCGTGGCTATCACGGCCGAGCCTTTCGGCCACTACCAGGACCTGCACCTGGCCCGCCTCAAGCACGAAGCCAGCCTGCTGGCGGTCCCGACAGCAATGGCCGATGCCAACGCGCGAACCAGGCGCCTGGAGGAATGGGAAAGCCTTGGCCTGGATGCACTCGGTATTGCCGCGTTCTTCGTTCCGGGTGCAGGCACCCTGATGCTGGCCGTCACTGCCTGCCAACTGCTCGGCGAGGCCTTCGAGGGCTACCAGGCCTGGCATGAAGGCGACCGCCACCTGGCGCTGCGCCACCTGGAGGCGGTCGGCCTGAACCTAGCCCTGATCGGAGGGTTCGTGGCAGCGGGCAAGTTCGTGCCCAAGCTGTTCAACAGCCCGTTGATGGAAAGCCTGCAGCAAGTACGTGGCAACGACGGGCGCTACCGGCTCTGGAATGAAGACCTCACCCCCTACCGCAGTGCCGTGACACTGCCCGAAACCCTGCAGCCCAATGCACTTGGCCAGTACCTGTATCAGGGCCGGTATTTCATCCGCATGGACAGCCAGCTCTTCGAACAACGCTTCGATCACGACCTGCAGCAATGGCGGGTCATTCACCCCGACACGCCCGACGCCTGGCAGCCACCGCTGACGCACAATGCCCAAGGTGCCTGGCGCGGCCAGCATGAACAGCCCGGCCAGTGGCCATTCGCGAAGCTGGCGCGCCGTCTCGGCCCTGCATATGCCGCTTTCACGCCAGAACAGCTGACGCAAGCCGGCCGCCTCTGCGGCATCGACGCCGCGCAGTTGTGCCGGGTGCACCTGGAAGGCCGAGCAACGCCCCCGCTGTTGCTCGATGCCCTGCAACGCATGGCGGCACAGGCCGAGGTAGAGGCGTTGGCCGACAGGGCCCCACCGGGCCTGTTCGAGCGCCTCTACAACGGCAGCGCGCCCACCACCCCGTCAACGCAGAAACTGCTCGCTGCCTATCCACGGCTTTCCCCTGCCCTGGCCACGCGTTTGCTGGCACCGCTGGGCGAGGCTGAATCGCTCGCCTGGCAACAGCAGGGTCAGCTACACATTCAGGTTCGCCAGGCACTGGAACAGGTGCACAGCGAGCTGCCCCTGGTTCGCGCCCTGGAGGGCGTGCTTCAGCCAGCCCGGGCCAGCAGCGACAGCGAACGCCTGCTGTTCAGCGCCTTGGATGCCATGCCCGACTGGCCTGCGGACCTGCGCCTGGAGCTGCATGGCGCAAGCCCCCAAGGCCCTTTGCTGGAGCATGTCGGCAGCGACCAGGCCAGCACCCTGCGCCGTGTGATCAAAACGACCGAAGGCTATGAGGTCGACCGGGGCGAGCGCCCTGCACCTGGACCGCGTGATCCGGACCTCTGCCGTGCCATAGAGCAGGCACTGCCACGCTCGCATCGCGATACGCTGGGTATCCCGACGGCCGATGGCAGCTCGCTACGCCAGCGCGTACTGGGTTGGGTCGACCTGCACAGACAGACACTTGCCCAACGCCTCTGGGGTCATCGCGCGCTGCTGCGCAAGCCCATGGGCAGCTTGCGCGGCGGTCGGCCGCTTGACCCCGAACCGCCTCAGCCGCGGCTGGAAGGCTCGCTGGCCGGGGCCTATCGGCGCTTGTTCCCCGACGCCACCGACTGGGAATTCGAAAACTGGCTCGGCAACGACGAGGACAACCCGTACGTCGATGACATTCGCTCACCCACACAGCGGCTGCACGACCTGCAGCAGCGTCTGGATACTTTGCGCCGCGACCTGCATGAATGGGCCCGGCCCGATCCGCAGCGCCCGCACCAGCGGCACCTGGCCATCCGCCCCATCCTCAACGCCTGGCGGCGGCTGTCGACCGTAGCGCTTGAAGGGGGTGGCAGCCTGCACAGCCTGGACCTGTCCGGCCTGGAGCTGGACAACCAGGACTTGGCCAGCCTGGCCTTGCCAGACGACTTCACCCATGTGCAGCACCTGTCACTCAGCTACAACCGTTCACTCAGCCAGTTGCCAACCGGGTTCTACGAGCGCTTCCCCAACCTCAATCGCCTGCTGCTGGCCGACTGCCGGTTCGACACCGTGCCCCGCCTGGGTAACCCTGAGCACCTCGCCTGGCTGGATCTGGAAGGCAACCGCATTACCTGGAGTAGCCAGGCCCAGCAGGCACTGAACCGCTGCTCCGGGCTTGTAGTACTGGACCTTTCGGGCAACCCACTGCTGCAGGCCCCGGACCTGCGCGGCCTGGCCTACCTGAGGACGCTGTTCCTGAACGACTGTGCGCTCAGCGAATTGCCGCAAGGCCTGGACCAGATGATCGAGCCCATCATCGTGGATATTGCCGACAACCAGTTGCTGCGGCTGCCAGACGGTTTCACCGTGCCAAGGCCAGTCGCAGAGGCGCTGCGCCTGGAAAGCGAATGGCTGGGCGCCCCCGTGGTTGCACAGATCGAGGCTTACAACGCTGCGCATCAGGTGGACCTGATGGTATGCGCAAGCGACTATCAGGAATTCTTCGAACAGACCGGCCCGGCAGAACTGGCCCTGTGGCAGCGTTTGCCGCTGCAGTATCGGCGCGACCTCAGGCCCTTGCTTGAACTTGAACCGTTCCTGTCCCACCCAAGGCAAGCCCGTGCAGAGTTCTGGCGGCGTCTGGCCCTGATCGAGGCAGACCCCGCCCTGCGTCAGCAATGGTTGACGCACCCACCGTACGACCTGTTCAACCTCCCGCTTTGACCGCCCCCGGGTGCCTGCCTGCACAACAGGCAGGCATTTGCCGCCATGTTAAGCCAGACTGGTGTTTTTCCGGTGGCCGGTGCATGCTCCTAGCTGAAGCGATTCACCCCGGCTTGAAACCCGCCCAGCAATGTGAGGTGCAGTACCCATGGACCGTCTGCTCGATTCACTCTTCCCCAGCGCCGAGAACATCCCGGAAACCTGGCGCCTGGAAGCCCCCCTGGAACAACGCGACTATCTGGTGAACGGCGAGCTCAGGCGCTGGGACGGACCTCTGGCCACGGTGCGCAGCCCGGTCTGGCTCAAGGAAGGCAACGATGAGCATCAGGTAGTGCTGGGCAGCGCCCCGCTGCTCGATGCCGACACCGCGCTCACCGCCCTCGATGCCGCCGTGCAGGCCTACGACAAAGGCCGTGGCGCCTGGCCGAACATGCGCGTGGCCGAGCGCATCCAGCATGTCGAGACCTTCCTGGCACGCATGCGTGAACAGCGCCAGGCCGTGGTCAAGCTGCTGATGTGGGAGATCGGCAAGAACCTCAAGGATTCGGAAAAGGAATTCGACCGCACCTGCGACTACATCGTCGACACCATCAACGCCCTCAAGGACCTCGACCGCCGTTCCAGCCGCTTCGAGCTGGAACAGGGCACGCTGGGCCAGATCCGCCGTGCACCACTGGGCGTGGCCCTGTGCATGGGGCCATACAACTACCCGCTGAACGAAACCTTCACCACGCTGATCCCGGCGCTGATCATGGGCAACACCGTGGTGTTCAAGCCGGCCAAGTTCGGCGTGCTGCTGATTCGGCCGTTGCTCGAGGCCTTCCGTGACAGCTTCCCGCCAGGGGTGATCAACGTCATCTACGGCCGTGGCCGGGAAACGGTGAGCGCGCTGATGGCCAGCGGCAAGGTCGATGTGTTCGCCTTCATCGGCACGCACAAGGCCGCCAGCGACCTGAAGAAGCTGCACCCGCGCCCGCACCGGCTGCGCGCCGCGCTTGGGCTGGATGCCAAGAACCCGGGCATCGTGCTGCCCCAGGTGGACCTCGACAACGCCGTCGAAGAGGCCGTCACCGGTGCGCTGTCGTTCAATGGCCAACGCTGCACGGCGCTGAAGATCCTGTTCGTCCACGAGGACGTGGTCGATGCCTTCCTCGACAAGTTCCAGCGCAAGCTGGCCGCGCTCAAGCCCGGCATGCCTTGGGAGCCAGGCGTTGCCCTGACGCCGCTGCCCGAGCCCGGCAAGGTCGACTACCTCGACGGCCTGGTCGCCGATGCCACAGCCAAAGGCGCACGCGTGCTCAACGAAGGCGGTGGGCACAGCCGTGGCTCGTTCTTCTACCCGGCCGTGCTGTACCCGGTGAAGAGCGACATGCGCGTGTACCACGAGGAGCAGTTCGGCCCGCTGGTGCCGGTAGTGCCCTACCGCGACCTGCAGACGGTGATCGACTATGTACTGGACTCCGACTACGGCCAGCAACTGAGCCTGTTCGGCAATGACCCGGCGACCATCGGCAGCCTGGTCGACATCTTCGCCAACCAGGTCGGGCGCATCAACATCAACGCGCAATGCCAGCGCGGCCCCGACACCTACCCGTTCAACGGCCGCAAGAACAGCGCCGAAGGCACCCTGTCGGTACATGACGCCCTGCGTGTGTTCTCGATCCGCACCTTGGTCGCAACGCGCTTCCAGGAGGCCAACAAGGAACTGATCAGCGAGATCATTCGCAACCGGCAGTCGAGCTTCCTGACCACCGACTACATCTTCTGACCGCCGCGTTTATAGAGAATCGGTCTATCGCCCCTGTCGATTTTCCATCCGCGCAAACGACTCTAAGCAACAGGGCGCCAACCGGCGCCCACTTCCAAGGAGAGTCGAACATGGCAGCCAAACCCATCCCCGAAGGCCAGCACAGCATCACGCCCTACCTGGCCATCAACGACGCCGCCAAGGCCATCGAGTTCTACAAGAAGGCCTTTGGCGCAGTGGAAATGTTCCGCCTCGATGCCCCTGGCGGCCGCGTTGGCCATGCCGAGCTGAAAATCGGTGATTCGTCGCTGATGCTGGGCGACCCCTGCGACATGGAAGGCGGCCTCACCGCCAGCCAGAAGCTCAGCGGCACAGGCGTGGGCCTGCACCTGTATGTCGAAGACTGCGACAAGGTCTACGCCCAGGCCCTGGCCGCCGGCGGCACCCAGTTGCATCCCTTGACCGACCAGTTCTACGGCGACCGCAGCGGCACCCTGAAAGACCCGTTCGGCAACATCTGGTTCGTTTCCACCCACAAGGAGGACCTGACCCCCGACGAAATTCGCGCCCGCGCAGCGAAGATGTTCGGTGGCAACTGAGCGGTAAGTTGAAAGCGGCGCGACTTTGCTTGAAGCTTGGGGCTCGTAGCTGGGAGCTGCTTCATGCGAATCATCGACAAAACCGCCGCACAGGTCCGTAGCCTGACCCCTGCAGAAGAGGAGCTGCTGGTCGGCTTTGCCACCGGCAGCCTCGCCGGCCCGCGCCTGCTGCAGGCCAACCAGTTGCTGATGAAGGTGCGCAACGCCAACCAGTGGCTGGCCTGCGACTGCCGCAACGATGCCTTGCCGGTACTCAATGTCACCCTCAACGGCAGCACCGGTACGCTGTTTCTCAAGAACAACCCGGGTACCGCCGAACACGCGCCCGGCTGCCCGTTCACCAAGGACGAGCGGGAAGCGGCCGAGCGCGAGAACGACCCCGCGCCACCCGCCGCCTGGCTGCCGCCTGACACACCGTTGCGCCTGATCGGCGATTTTCGCAGCGGCACCGCCGGTGCCGGCGGCGATGGTAGCGAGCGGCGCGACCAACAGCGCCTGCTGTCACTGCTGCTGACCTGGATCGAGACCAGCGGCCTGAACCTGTATGCCACGCATCTGAAAAAGGACCTGACCGGGCAGTTTGCCGAGTTGCGCAGCGTTGCCAGCCGCTATCCGCTGCTGGAACGGGTGCCCGCAAGCAACTACCTGGAAACCCGCCTGGACATGAAGCACATGATGATGCTCAAGTCCCGCCTGCGCGAAGCCACGGTGTTCGGCAACCACCGCCGCCACGGCCTGCTGCTGGACTGCGTGGACCAGATCAAAGGGCGCAAGCTGTTCAACAACCGCAGTGAAGACGGCTTCGACTTCCAGGGCCACCACCTGTACTGGGGCGGCAACCGCACCGCCGGGCCGTTGCTGGCCTTGGCGCTGTACTCGCCGACCAGTGCCGGCAGCCATTTCTACGAGCTGATCCATGTCGCCAGCGTACCGGTGCTGTCCCGCGCCCACCTGTTCCCGGTGTATCGCGACGAAGAGCGCGAGCCGCTCAAGGCCCTGGTATCGCTGGTCGACTGGATGGCCGGCAAAGGTGTGAAAGTACAGATGCGCCGCCCGGTGATCGGCGGCCAGGTGATGGATGAACTGGTAATGACTTCGGACCAGGACCGGGTGTTGTCGGTATCGTTGCTGGAGCAGCCAATCGGCCCCGAACCGGATACCGAGAACTTCAAGCGCTACGCCGACTTCAAGAGCCTGGAAACCTTCCGCAAATTCGTTGCCGGTTTCTTCATGCGTGAGCGCTGAGCCCATCTACCGGCACACACAAAAACTTGTAGGAGCGGCCTTGTGTCGCGATGGCTGCAAAGTAGCCCCGGCAAATCATGCACTAGTGCTGAAACCCAGGGGCCGCTTCGCGGCCCATCGCGACACAAGGCCGCTCCTACAGGTACAGCGACAACCTCGAGATCAACGCTGCACCCGTGGGAGCTGCTTGCCGGCACAAACTCGTCGCTGGCTTCTTCATGCGTGAGCGCTGAGCACCATCTACCAGCACACACAAAACCTTGTAGGAGCGGCCTTGTGTCGCGATGGGCTGCAAAGCAGCCCCGGCAATTCATGCACTAGTGCTGAAACCCAGGGGCCGCTTCGCGGCCCATCGCGACACAAGGCCGCTCCTACAGGTCCAGTGCATGCCTTGAGGGCGACGCTGGCCATGTGGAAGCAACTGTCTTGCTCAAATTCTAAAAGTTGGCGCGATCCCCTGTGGGAGCGGCCTTGTGTCGCGATGGGCTGCAAAGCAGCCCCAGCAATTTCAACTATTGCGCATCAATCCTGGGGCCGCGTTGCGGCCCTTTCGCGACACAAGGCCGCTCCCACAGGTACAGCGACAACCTCGAGATCAACGCTACACCCGTGGGAGCTGGCTTGCCGGCGAAGAAGCCCGTACAGGCTGCATGAGGTTTGCGTATCAACCCAGAAACAGCTTGTACGCCGGGTTGTCGGTCTCATCCCAGTACCGGTACCCCATCTCATCCAGCGCCAACGGCAACCCCGCCAACTCATCCCCCGGTACTTCCAGCGCCGCAAATACCCGTGCCTCCGCGGCACCATGGTTGCGGTAATGGAACAGGCTGATGTTCCAGCGCTTGCCAAGCCGCTCCAGAAAGCCCAGCAAGGCCCCCGGGCGCTCGGGGAATTCGAAGCGCAGCACCCGCTCGTCAGCGCCGGGCGCGGCACGGCCGCCAACGGTATGGCGCACATGCAGCTTGGCCAGTTCGTTGTCGGTCAGGTCCAGTACGCTGTAGCCCTGCTCGCGCAGGCTGGCCAGCAACTGATCGCGCGGGTCGTGCAGCGGGTGTGTCTGCACACCCACGAACAGCCGCGCCTCCTTGCCGGGGTAATAGCGGTAGTTGAACTCGGTGATCTGTCGCTTGCCCAGTGCCTGGCAAAAGGCGCGGAAGCTGCCCGGCTGTTCCGGAATGGTGACAGCGATGATCGCCTCGCGCTGCTCGCCCAGTTCGGCACGCTCGGCCACATGGCGCAGGCGGTCGAAATTGACGTTGGCCCCGGAATCGATCGCCACCAGGGTCTGCCCCTGCACGCCGTCGCGCGCCACGTACTTCTTGATCCCGGCCACGGCCAGGGCCCCGGACGGTTCGGTGATCGAGCGGGTATCGTCATAGATGTCCTTTATCGCCGCGCACAGCTCGTCGCTGCTCACCGTCACCACTTCGTCAACGAAGTGCCGGCACAGCTCGAAGCAATGGGCGCCGATCTGTGCCACCGCCACACCATCGGCGAAGGTGCCGACCTGCGGCAGGATCACCCGCTCACCAGCGGCCATGGCAGCCTGCAGGCAGTTGGAGTCCTCCGGCTCGACGCCGATCACCTTCACCTCAGGGCGCAGGTACTTCACATAGGCGGCAATGCCAGCGATCAGCCCACCGCCACCCACCGGCACGAAGATGGCGTCCAGCGCCCCCGGGCGCTGGCGCAGGATCTCCATGGCCACGGTGCCCTGCCCGGCGATCACATCCGGGTCGTCGAACGGTGGCACGAAGGTGGCACCTTCGCTGTCGGCCAGTTTCAGCGCATGGGCCAAGGCGTGGGGGAAGCTCTCGCCGTGCAGCACTACATGGCCACCGCGCGAACGTACCCCTTCCACCTTCAGCGACGGCGTGGTGGTAGGCATGACGATGGTGGCCTTCATGCCCAGGTGCGATGCCGCCATGGCCACACCCTGGGCATGGTTGCCCGCGGAGGCGGTGATCACGCCGCGCTCGCGCTGCACGGTACTCAGGCGTGACAGGCGGGTGTACGCACCGCGGATCTTGAACGAGAAAGTAGGCTGCAGGTCTTCCCGCTTGAGCAACACCTGGTTGCCCAGGCTGGCAGACAACGCAGGCGCAGCTTGCAAGGGCGTTTCGATGGCCAGGTCGTACACCGGGGCGGCAAGAATGCGCCGCACCTGCTCCGACAGCAGTTGCTGGGGGGTGACGGTAGAACGAGGGCTGACGAAGCTGGTCATCGATGACTCCTTGGCTGTGTTCACGTTGCCCAGGAGTCAGAGAGAAGAAACCCGCCTCCAGGGCGGGTTCGGTGCACGTACGCGCTAGCCCGCCAAGCTGATAATGGCGGTAATAATAATGGCGTTGACGTGCTGGAAAGTATTCATGGGGTAGGAACTTAGCCGGTAGTGGAGCACAAAGTCAACACTTCGCCTGCTGCGCCGAAAGCGGCACATCGAACACCTTGTCGAAGCCCCACTGGAAGACAAACGCGTAAGCGAAGAAGAACACGAACAACGCCAGGTTGGTCAGCAACGCTGCCCACAGGCTGACATCCAGCCAGTACGCCACCAGCGGCAGCAGGATCAGCACCAGCCCGCCCTCGAAGCCCAGCGCATGCAGCAGGCGCCGCAGGAAAGTGCGCTCACGCCGGTGCTGGCGCGCTTCCCAGCGTTCGAACACCCAGTTGTAGGCCATGTTCCAGCTCATCGCGATGCCCGACATCAGCACCGACAGCACGGTCGACTGCGCCATGCCGGCACCGAACGCCAGCTCCAGCGCGGGCGCCACGCAAGCGACGGCGATGGCTTCGTAAAGAATGGCCTGGACGATCTTGCGTGCCTTGCCTTGCATGTTCAGCTCCCTGGGTAAACGACCTGTAAAACTACAAGAAGTGGCCCACAAGAAAAAGCCTGAAATTTGGACAACCCCGCGTTCGGCTGCTTGTATCTATCCAGTACAAACGGCGACAAGTCGTACAACTTCGTCCAGGGAATCGAACGAGGATATAGACGATGGCCCACCCCTTCCTGCCGGTGACCGGCACATGAGCCTGGCATTCATCGATTTTCTCACCTATGTGCTGTTCGGCCTGAAGATCCTCGCGATCGTCCTGGCCACGCTGATGTTCCTGCTGGGCCTGGATGACCTGTTCATCGACCTTTGCTACTGGGGCCGCAAGCTGATCCGGCGGTTTCGCATCTACGACAAGTACGAAAAAGCCGACGAAAAACGCCTGTTCGAGGTACCAGAAAAGCCCCTGGCCATCATGGTCCCGGCCTGGAACGAAGTGGGCGTGGTCGGCGAGATGGCGCGCCTGGCAGCCTCGACCATCGACTACGAGAACTACCAGATCTTCGTCGGCACCTACCCCAACGACCCGCAAACCCAGGCCGACGTCGACGTGGTGTGCCTGCACTACCCCAACGTGCACAAGGTGGTCTGCGCTCGCCCCGGCCCCACCAGCAAGGCCGACTGCCTGAACAACATCATCGACGCGCTGCTGCGCTTCCAGCAGGACGCCGGCATCCAGTTCGCCGGCTTCATCCTGCACGACGCCGAAGACGTGATCTCGCCCATGGAGCTGCGCCTGTTCAACTACCTGCTGCCGAACAAGGACATGATCCAGATCCCGGTGTACCCCTACGCACCGGAATGGAAAGGCTTCACCGCCGGCCACTATGTCGACGAGTTCGCCGAAAACCACGGCAAGGACGTGATCGTGCGCGAGGCCCTGACCGGCCAGGTGCCCAGCGCCGGGGTCGGCACCTGCTTCAGCCGCCGCGCCATCAGTGCGCTGCTCGAGGACGGCGATGGCATCGCCTTCGACGTACAGAGCCTCACCGAAGACTACGACATCGGCTTCCGCCTGAAGCAGAAGGGCATGAAGTGCATTTTCGCCCGCTACTCCATCACCGACCCGACGCTGACCCTGAAGCAGGAATGGCGCCCGGGCATGAGCCGCGAATTCTCCCAGGTGATCTGCGTGCGCGAGCACTTCCCGCGCGACTGGCAGCATGCCATCCGGCAGAAGTCGCGGTGGATCGTCGGCATCGTGTTCCAGGGCACCAGCAACCTCGGCTGGAGCCGCAAGGGCGCGCTCAACTACTTCCTCTGGCGTGACCGCCGCGGCCTGTTCGCCTACCTGCTGAGTTTCCTGGTCAACCTGTTGCTGCTGGTGTTGCTGGCCATGTGGCTGGTCACGGTGATTGCGCCGGAGTCGTGGCGCTTCATGTCGATCCTCAGCGACAGCTGGCTGCTGACCACCTTGCTGTGGCTGAACGGGCTGATGCTGTTCAACCGCCTGTTCCAGCGCGCCTGGTTCGTCACCCGCTTCTATGGCATCGGCGAAGGGCTGCTGTCGGCACCGCGGATGATGTGGAGCAACTTCGTCAACTTCTTCGCCAACCTGCGCGCCCTGCGTCAGGTGATGGAAATGGGTGACTCGCGGCGCGTGGCCTGGGACAAGACCACTCACGAATTCCCCGCCATCGCCGCCCCCGCCCGCACGCCGCTGGGCCAACGCCTGGTGGCCAAGGGCCTGATCAGCGACGAACAGCTGCAACAGGCGATCACCAGCCCGGTACGCCGGCGCCTGGGCCGCGAGCTGCTGCTGCGCGGCTGGCTGAACAGCGAACAGCTGGTCGCGACCCTGGCCGAGCAGATGGACCTGCCCTGGGCACCGCTCAACCCGTTCAAGCTCGACCCGCAGCTGATCGCCAAACTGCCGCGCAAGCTGGCGACGCACTATGGCGTACTGCCGGTGGCCGAAGACGGCGACACGCTGGTGCTGGCCAGCGAAAGCCCGGTCAGCCAGGTATCGCTGGGGGTAATCAGCCGCCACCTGAAGCGCCCGGTCAGCGCCCGCCTGGCGCCCCAGGGCCGGGTGACCCTGGGCCTGCGCTACCACTACCCAAGCCCCTGGCAGAAGCCGGAAACCCGCGACATGCTGGCCATCCTCGAGCGCCACCAGGACGACGAAGTGCTGCTGGAACAGGTCAGCCACCACCAGGTGATGCTCGGCGCCCTGCTACAGGTGCGCGGCATGGTCCCGGTCACTTTGTTCAACCAGGCGCTGATCGACTTCGACCCGGAACACCAGAGCCTCGGCGAGCACCTGATTGCCCGCGGCATCATCACCGAGCAGGTGCTGCAGCAGGCCCTGATCGAACAGGCCAGCGAACAGCAGGCCGCCTTTGACCTGACCCGGGAGGTGGCATGAAGCCGCGCTTTTCCCTCACCTTCACTGGCTTGTTGCTGTGCTCCGCCGCCCTGCCCTGCGCCGCTTCGGCGCCGATGACCGACTTTCAGCGGTTCACCAGCTACCCGTTCATGGAGCGCAGCTACCGCGAAGCGAAGAAGGACAACTGGCCCGAGGTCGAACGCCTGACCCGCCACGTGCTGGGCCGGGTGCCGAACAACGACGAAGCCCGTGCGCTGCTGGTCGAGGCCCTGGCTCACCAGCGCCGCTACAAGGAGGCCGAGGCCCTTGCCGAACAGTTGGGCGACAGCCCCGAATACGCCAACGCCCTGCTTGAACTGCGCCTGACCTGGATCGAACAAGACCCGCCGCCGGCCAGCCAGGTGGAACAGTGGCTGGCCAGCAGCGACGGCACCCACCGGGTGCGCCTGTGGCAGGCCTATAGCCTGAGCCTGGCCAAATTCGCTGGTGCCGCCAAGGCGCTGGACTGGCTCAACCATCTGCCGCCTCAGGGGGACGGCCAAGTGCTGCGTCTGGCCCGGGCCAACTTCGCCGAGCAACTGCGCAACTGGAAGGAAACCATCGAACAGCTGCAGCCGTTGGCCGACCAAGGCCAGTTGCCTGCGCAAGACTGGCAGCGCCTGGCCAATGCCTATATCCAGCAGGTGGATGAAAAAGGGCTGAACGCGCTGCTGCCCAGCGCCCCTTCCCCCGAAGCAGCCAACCAGGCCCGCCTGGCCATGGCCAACCGCGCCATCGCCGTCGGCCAGAACCAGCAGGCCCGGCATTGGCTGCAGGCACTGCCCGCCGCGCAGCTGAACCAGCCCGAGCAGCGCCAGCAACTGTGGGAGCTGGCCCGCGAAGGCGACGACGCGCCGCTGGTACAGCGCCTGAGCAACGAACTGCAACGCCCCTGCCTGGAAACCGTCGACTGGCTGTCGCGCCGCGACCCGGAGCTGGCGCGCGCACAGTTCAAGGGCTGCACCGCCAGCACCGACCCCAGGGCCTATGCCGTGCTCAGGCAACGCCTGTACGGCGACCCGCCCCAGCCCCCGCAACCACGCACCGCAGCCGAATGGGAGCAACGCTATCGGCAGAGCGGCGATATGGCCGCACTGGAGCAAGCCACCTTCCTGCTGATGCAACAGGGCCATGGCGAACACGCCCGGCAACTGCTGGAACAGGCCTACGACCGCCACCAGGGCCGCCTTGCACCGTCGCTGCTGCAGCGCCTGGGCAACCTGTATGCGCGCAACGACGGGCCGCTGGACAGCCGCCGCATGCTCGGCCTGATCCCTCGGGTCGACGCCAGTACCCGGGCCCAGCTGCTCGGCCGCCTGGCCGAGGCTGGCCAGTGCGATGCCGTGCGCCAGGCCGTACCGGCCACCCCGAGCGAGCCCGGCCAGTACCGCGCCCTGGGCCGCTGCGCCATGCCCGACCAGCCCGGCGAAGCGGTGGTCTACTACCAGGCCGCCGAGCGCCTGGGCGACAGCGGGAGCCGCTTGCCCCTGGCCTATGCCCTGGAAGCCGCTGGCGACTCCGAAGCGGCCCTGCCCATCTGGCGCACCCAGCCGGACAGCGCCTGGACCGACAACGCCCGCCTCACCGCCGCCCGTGGCGCGCTGAACGCCGGCGACGCACAAGCGGCCCGGCGCTATTGGGACGCCGCCGCGCACGATAGCGCCGACGACTGGGCCCTGGGTGCCGCCATCGCCCAGCGCCAAGGCGATTACCAGGCCGCGCTGGGCTTCCAGCGCCAGGCCCTGGCACACAACCCGCGGGCCGACCACTACTACGCTGCCTCCAGCACCGCGCAACTGGCTGGCGACAGTGCCCAGAGCAGCGCCTGGCTGGCCGAAGCCGTGCGCCTGGCCCCCGACCAGCCACGCTACCGCGCCGACTACGGCATGCGCCTGGCCGGCTCGACGGACAAGGCCCAGCGCCGCCAGTCGATCCCCTACCTGGAGCGCGCCACCCACGACTTCCCCGAGGACTACCGCCTTGGCGAGACGCTGGCCTTGCGCTACGACGAAGCCGAAGACAGTGCTTCGGCGCGCCGCGAACTGCGCCGCATCCTCGATGTGGAGCAGGACCTGGTCGACGGCGACGACGAATACGGCAGCCTGGAAGCCCGCAAGTACCGCCAGCGCCGCGCCCACGAAAGCCTGTCGCGGCGCGACACCATCACCCTGGCCAGCACCTGGTCTCCGGCCGGCACCTCGACCAACGACAAGTTCCTCGACAATGGCCAGCGCAGCGGCACTTCTCGCCGCGCGCAATCGCAGAACGTGCAACTGGCCATGTGGGACCACGCCCTGGGCGAAGAGCCCAGCCGCAACGGCAGCACCCTGTCGGTGTATGGCCGGGTACTGTTCGGTGGGCAAAGCCGCACCGACTACGCGCAAAGCATGGGCACCGGTGTCGGCCTGCGCTACAAGCCATTCGGCCAGGCCAACCTCAACCTGTATGCCGAGCTGTACCACCAGCGTCAGATCGACGAAGAGCACTACCGCGGCCTGAGCCTGGGCCAGCTGCTGAGCCCGGCCAAGGTCGGCGGCAACTGGGGCGACCTGCGTCACCACGCCGAATCGAGCAACGACCTGCTGTTGCGTGCCACCGCCTCGTTCCTCGACCAGGGCGACTGGCGCAACGACTGGCGGGTCGATGAAGACGACTGGAACGAGCGCTTCCTCTACCTCGACGTCGCCTGGTGGACCCGTGCCGGCGACCACGCCTGGCTGTCGCGCTACCAGCAGGGCCACGCCTGGAAGCTGCCGGGCAGCTCGCCGCAAACCATCATGCCCTATGGCTTTGTCGAGTTTTCCAGCCAGGACCCGAGCAACAACTGGCGCCAGGACGCCCGGGCCGGGGTTGGTGTGCGCTGGCAATGGTGGTTCGATGACGACCGCTACAACGCCTACCGCGGTTCGCTGAAAGTGCGTGCCGAATACCAGCAATCGCTGGGCGGCAATCTATACGAGCGCGCCAACGGCGTGCTGGTCGGTGCGGAGATGACCTTCTGATGCGTACGTTCCTGGCCCTCTGCCTGCTTGCCCTGTGCCTGCCAGCCAGCGCCGACCAGCGCCTGTTCTACCAACCCCTCAACCGCGACGCCAATGTCACCTCCGCCCAGTGGCAGCAACTGTGGCACGCCACCGTGGCCCAGGGCGGCAAGACCCTGATCGTGCAGTGGAGCGCCTATGGCGACAGCGATTTCGGCGGTGCCCAAGGCTGGCTGGCCGACAGCCTGCGCAGCGCGCGTGCCCAAGGCCTGCAACTGGTGCTGGGGCTGTACATGGACCCGGCCTATTACCAACGCATCGACGAGCTGGACGGTGAAGGCCTGAACAGTTACTGGAAGGCGCAGCTGGGGCGCTCGCTCAGCCAGTACCAGCAACTGCGCCAGGCGTGGCAGTTGCCGGTGGACGGCTGGTACCTGCCCATGGAGCTGGACGACCATCATTTTCGCGAGGCCGAGCGCCGGGATGCCCTCTACAAACAGTTGCAGGCCTTCAACCGGCAGTTGGACAAGCCTTTGCATATCAGCGCTTTCAGCGCTGGCAAACTCTCACCGCGGGTCAATGCCGCATGGCTGGATCAACTGGCCGGGTTGGGCTTGACTGTGTGGTGGCAGGATGGCACCGGGACCGGGCGCTTGCCCGCGTTGGTGCGCCAGGGCTACGAGCAGGCCTTGCCATGCCGGGTGGGCGTGGTGCGCGAGGCGTTCCGCCAGGTGAGCGCGCCAGGCCAGGCGTTTCGGGCTGAGCCTGCCCAGCCGAAGCTGGGCGCCGGGTGCCATGCCGAGGCGGTGTTCGACCTGCGTTACCGGCCATGGGCCCGGGGTATTCTGCCCACCAATTGAGTCTCCAGGCCCGGCCTCTTCGCGGGTAAACCCGCTCCCACAGGGACCGCACAGATTTCCAGTGCTGTGGGAGGCCTGTGGGAGCGGGTTTACCCGCGAAAGGGCCAGGCCTGGTAAAGCAGTACTCTCAGGAGCCCAGCGATGTTCAAGACCATCGAAGCCCACGTTCGCAAACAGGTCGCCCCAGCCGCCCTGCGCGCCGAATTCCGCCAGCACGAATTCGAGGCCATGCGCCCATTCTGCCTGTTGGTATTCTGCGTCAGCATCCTGATCTGGCTGGTCTTCGACCTGATCGTCAGCTTCCTCGGCGGCCAGGGTTTCACCTGGCTGTCCTATCTGTTCATCACCCTGCTCGGCGCCCTCACCGTGGTGCTGCGGTTCACCCGTCGCAGCCATCATTTCGATGTGCTCAACCTGCTGTTCATCGCCTCCATCACCCTGGGCATGCGCCTGGTGATCGAAGGCATCCCGGTGGCCCTGCGCCCGGTGTGGCTGGTGCTCGGGGTCTCCACCGTGCTGTATGCCGTGTCGGTGCTGCCGGTGCGGCGCTGGTCGTTCTTCTGCGCCATGGCCATTACCTGGGTGGTGCTCAACCCGTTCTACCACACCCGTATCGGGCCGGACGAACTCGAAGGCGCCATGCTGATCAGCTACGCGGTGTTCCTCAGCGGCCTGGTCATCTACAGCTACCTGCAGATGCGCAAGGCCAAGCTGCACAACTTCTACCTGTCCAAGGTGCTGCTGGACCAGGCCTATGTCGATGCCCTGACCGAAATCCCCAATCGCCGCTCGTTCATGGCCCAGGCCGGCCACCAGCTGCGCCTGGCCACGGCCGAGCAGTACCTGGCGATGATCGACATCGACAACTTCAAGCGGGTGAATGACCGTTTTGGCCATGACGTGGGCGATGAAGTACTCAAGCGCGTGGCCCTGCATATCAAGGCGAGCATGGCCGGTTACGAGTTTGCCCGACTGGGTGGTGAGGAATTCGCGATCTTTTTCCAGGGGCTGGACCAGCAAGGCGCCGAGCAACGGGTGGCGGCGCTGTGCCAACGGGTGCGCGAAGACGTTGGCGAGCATCCGGTAACTGTCAGCATCGGCCTGGCCCGGGTGGACCAGGGCGACAGCCTGACCACGGCGCTGGTGCGCGCCGACCAGGCGCTGTACGAGGCCAAGCACAGTGGCAAGGACCGGTTTGTGCTGTGGTCTGCCCGGCTGGCAGAAAGTGATTAGCAGGCCCGGCCTCTTCGCGGGCTCGCCCGCTCCCACAAGTTCTCCACAGTGTTTGAAATCTGTGCGGCCCCTGTGGAGGACCAGGGTTAGCAGGCCCGGCCCTTTCGCGGGTAAACCCGCTCCCACAGGTACTCTACAGTGTTTGAAATCTGTGCGGTCCTTGTGGGAGCTGGTTTACCCGCGAAAGGGCCGGTACAGGCAGCCTATCACCCGGCAGGCAAGCGAATCCGGAACTGTGCACCACCCAGCGCCGACTGCGCCACGGTCAAGGTGCCACCCTGCCCCTCGATCGCCCGTCGGCTGATCGCCAAGCCCAGGCCAAACCCGCCGGTATTGCGGTCACGGCTACGGTCCAGGCGGTAGAACGGCTGGAAAATCCGCTCGCGCTCCTCCACCGGAATACCAATCCCGTCATCCTCCACCGTGACCAGGCAGGCGCCATCGTCTTCCAGGCGCAAGCGCAGCAACAGGCTTTCGTCGCAGTAACGCATGGCATTGCGCACCAGGTTCTGCACCGCCCGTGCCGTCAGCCGTGGGTCCAGCACAAAACGCGGCAGATCCCCCTCGGCCCGCACCTCCCACTGGATACCCCGGCCATCGAGCTCCTCGGCAAAGCCGCCGAGCACGCTGTCGACCAGCTCCAGCAACGACACCTCGACCCGCTCGCGGGCCTGGTCGGCGTTGTACAGCCGGCTGTAGGACAACAGCTCCAGCACCAGCTCATCCAGCTCACGCACATGCCCCACCAGCTCCAGCAGGCGCTTGCGGCTGGCCGGCGGCACTTCGTCGAACAGCAGCACCAGGCCGAAATCCAGCCGGGTCAGCGGCGTGCGCAACTCGTGCGACACCGCATTGAGCAGCTCGCGCTGCTGGTTGACGTGGCGCTCCAGGTCACTGGCCATGGTGTCGAACACCCCGGCCAGCTCACCGATGTTGGAGTGCGGCGAGATGTGCGTACGCTCGGCCATCTGCCCCTGGCCCAGGCGCCGGGCGGTCTCCTTGAGGCGCTCCAGGTCGCGCCAGTGCGGCCATACCCACAGCAGCAGGCAACCGAGCATGGCTGCACCGATCAGTACGGTCACGCCCCACGACAGCACGTTGATATCCAGCGGGTCTGGCGGTGAGTGCAGGCGCACCAGCCATTCCTTGTCCAGCGGCGCCAGCACCGTCTCGTAGTAGCCCCATTCGGCGATGCGCACGGCGTACAGGCCGTGCTCCAGGCGCGCCTGCTCGTCCTCGCTCAGGTCGGCCTGGTCCATGCGCAGCAGTTGCAGTTCCAACGGCGCGAAATCACTGGCCAGCTCTTGCTCCACCGCCGGCCACTGCTCACGCGGGGCCTGACGGAACTGGCGTACGATCAGCGACTGCACGCCCTTGGCCTGATCCAGGTTGTAGGCCATGAAGCGGTCCTGGAACAGGCCGACGATGGTGTCGGGGATGAACAACAGTGCACCGGCATAGGCAACGATGATCACCAGGTACAGCCGCACCAGAATCTTCAGCATGGGCGGTCAGCACTCCCACTCGACACGGCTGAACAGGTAGCCCTTGCCCCACACGGTCTTGATCTTGCGCGCTTCGCCGGCGTTATCGTCGAACTTGCGCCGCAGCTTGGAGATGGCCACGTCCACCGAGCGGTCGGTGCCGTTGAACTCGATACCCCGCAGTTGCTGCAGGATGCGGTCGCGGTTCAGCACTTCGCCGGCATTGCGCGCCAGTACCACCAGCAGGTTGTACTCGCCGCTGGACAGCTCCACCTCTTCGCCGCGCCAGCTCACGGTGCGCTCGGCCAGGTCGATGCGCAGGCCACCGATCAGGATCAGGTCGTTGTCCAGGCGCGGCTCGTTGACGCTGCTGCGGCGCAGCAGGGTGCGCACGCGGGCCAGCAGCACACGTGGCTCGCAGGGTTTTGTCACGTAGTCGTCGGCGCCCATTTCCAGGCCCAGGACCTGGTCGTGGCTGTCGTCGCGGGCGGTCAGCATCAGGATCGGCAGGCCCTGCGACTCCTGGCGCAGCAGGCGGCACAGCTGCAGGCCATCGATGCCCGGCAGCATCAGGTCGAGGATGACCAGGTCGGGCTTTTGCCGGCGGTACTCGTCCAGCACATGATCGCCGCGGGCGATCACCTGGACATGGAAGTCGTTGCGTTGCAGGTAGCTGGCGATCAGCTCGGACAGGGCGCTGTCGTCTTCGACCAGGAAAATATTCGGCATAGGTGCTTGTAAGTCTGGGTTGTGGTAGGCCTTGCCGGCCTCTTCGCGGGTAAACCCGCTCCCACAGGGACTGCACAGGTTCCAGATGCTGTGCGGTCCCTGTGGGAGCGGGTTTACCCGCGAAGAGGCCGGTACCGGTACACGCAGAATATAGAACCCTACAGGTCGGCAGGATTGTTCTTCACACTTTTTCACACTCGTCCTACAGGTATTAACAGCCACCCAAGGAACGCCTGCCGTAGCATACCGGTGGTCATCATCGGAAGATCCGCATGTCTACTACCCTCCCCCCACGCTTGTGCCCGTTGGCGCTTCTGGCGTTCCTGAGCCTGTCCCTGGCCGGCTGCGACGACAGCGCCGAACAGGAAGAACAGGCCCCCACCCCGCAAGTGCGGGTGGAAACCCTGCAACTGCAGCCACTGGCCATCAGCAGTGAGCTCAGCGGCCGTATCCTCGCACCGCGCACCGCCGAAGTGCGTGCGCGCGTCGCGGGCGTGGTGCTCAAGCGGGTGTACCGCGAAGGCAGCGACGTCAAGCAGGGCGATGTGCTGTTCCTGATCGACCCGGCACCGTTCAAGGCCGACCACGACAGCGCCCGCGCCACCCTGGCCAAGGCCGAGGCTACCCTGTACCAGGCACGCCTGCAGGAGCAGCGCTACCGCGAGCTGGTCGACGACAAGGCGGTCAGCCGCCAGGAATACGACAACGCCAAGGCCAGCTACCTGCAGGCCGATGCCGCAGTGGCCGAGGCCAGGGCCGCCCTGGAGCGCGCCCGCCTCAACCTCGGCTACGCCACCGTGACCGCGCCGATTTCCGGCCGTATCGGCCGCGCCCAGGTCACCGAAGGTGCGCTGGTCGGGCAGAACGAGACCACGCCACTGGCGACCATCCAGCAGCTGGACCCGATCCACGCCGATGTCACCCAGTCGACCCGCGAGCTCAACGCCCTGCGCCGCGCCCTGCGTGCCGGCGAGCTGCAGCAGGTCGGTGACGGCCAGGCCCGGGCCACGCTGATCCAGGACGATGGCAGCACCTACCCGCTGCCGGGCAAACTGCTGTTCTCCGACATCAGCGTCGACCCCAGCACCAACCAGATCACCCTGCGCAGCGAGTTCCCCAACCCGGACCTCGACCTGCTGCCCGGCAGCTACGTGCGCGTGCGCCTGGAGCAGGCCGTGCAGCCCAAGGGCCTGAGCGTACCGCAGCGCGCCATCCTGCGTGACAGCGCTGGCGTGCCCAAGGTGCTGGTGGTCGACCCGCAGGCCCGGGTCAGCGACCGCCAGGTGGTACTGGGCAGCGCCCAGGGCGACCGCTGGATCGTCAGCGAAGGCCTGGCCCCCGGCGAGCGGGTGGTGGTCGAGGGCCTGCAACACGTCAAGGCTGGTGACCAGGTGCAGGTCGACAATGCATCAGGGGCATCGCCCATCGCACAGCACACTGGCCAGTGAGGGCCTGATTCATGCCGCAATTCTTCATCGACCGCCCGGTATTCGCCTGGGTGGTTGCCCTGTTCATCCTGCTGGCCGGTGCCCTCGCCATCCCGCAGCTGCCGGTGGCCCAGTACCCCAACGTGGCCCCGCCGCAGGTGGAAATCTACGCCGTGTACCCGGGCGCCTCGGCGGCGACCATGGACGAGAGCGTGGTCAGCCTGATCGAGCAGGAGCTCAACGGCGCCGACAACCTGCTGTACTTCGAGTCGCAGAGCAGCCTGGGCAGCGCCACCATCACCGCCACCTTCGCCCCGGGCACCAACCCGGACCTGGCCCAGGTCGACGTGCAGAACCGCCTGAAGGTGGTCGAGTCGCGCCTGCCGCGCCCAGTGACCCAGCAAGGCCTGCAGGTGGAAAAGGTCTCCACCGGCTTCCTGCTGCTGGCCACCCTCACCTCCGAAGACGGCAAGCTCGACGAAACCGCCCTGTCGGATATCCTTGCGCGCAACGTGATGGACGAGATCCGCCGCCTCAAGGGCGTCGGCAAGGCCCAGCTGTACGGTTCGGAGCGTGCCATGCGCATCTGGATCGACCCGCGCAAGCTGATCGGCTTCAACCTCACGCCCAACGACGTGGCCGAGGCCATCGCCGCGCAGAACGCCCAGGTGGCCCCCGGCAGCATTGGTGACCTGCCCACCCGTGGCACCCAGGAAATCACCGCCAACGTGGTGGTCAAGGGCCAGCTGAGCACCCCCGAGGAATTCGCCGGGATTGTCCTGCGTGCCAACCCGGACGGTTCCACGGTGACCATCGGCGATGTCGCCCGGGTCGAGATCGGTGCCCAGGAATACCAGTACGGCACACGCCTGAACGGCAAGCCGGCCACCGCCTTCAGCGTGCAGCTGTCGCCGGGCGCCAACGCCATGGAAACCGCCACCCTGGTGCGGGCGAAGATGCAGGACCTGGCGCGCTACTTCCCCGAAGGCGTCAAGTACGACATCCCCTACGACACCTCGCCATTCGTCAAGGTGTCGATCGAGCAGGTCATCAATACCCTGTTCGAAGCCATGCTGCTGGTGTTCGCGGTGATGTTCCTGTTCCTGCAGAACCTGCGCTACACCCTGATCCCGACCCTGGTGGTGCCGGTGGCCCTGATGGGCACCTTCGCCGTGATGCTGGCCATGGGCTTCTCGGTCAACGTGCTGACCCTGTTCGGCATGGTGCTGGCCATCGGCATCCTGGTCGACGATGCCATCGTGGTGGTGGAAAACGTCGAGCGGATCATGGCCGAGGAAGGCCTGCCGCCCAAGGAGGCCACGCGCAAGGCCATGGGCCAGATCAGCGGCGCGATCGTCGGCATTACCCTGGTGCTGGTGGCGGTGTTCCTGCCCATGGCCTTCATGCAAGGCTCGGTGGGTGTGATCTACCAGCAGTTCTCGCTGTCGATGGCAGTGTCGATCCTGTTCTCGGCGTTCCTCGCCCTCAGCCTGACCCCGGCGCTGTGTGCCACCCTGCTCAAGCCGGTGGCCAAGGGCGAGCACCACGAACGCAAGGGCTTCTTCGGCTGGTTCAACCGCCGCTTCGAGGGCATGAGCAACGGCTACCAGCGCTGGGTGATGCAGGCGCTCAAGCGCAGCGGCCGCTACCTGCTGGTATACGCGCTGCTGCTGGCGGTGCTGGGTTATGGCTTCAGCCAGCTGCCCACGGCGTTCCTGCCCACCGAAGACCAGGGCTACACCATCACCGATATCCAGCTGCCGCCGGGCGCCAGCCGCATGCGCACCGAACAGGTGGCGGCACAGATCGAGGCGCATAACGCCGAAGAGCCCGGCGTGGGTAACACCACCTTGATCCTGGGTTTCAGCTTCTCGGGCAGCGGGCAGAACGCGGCACTGGCCTTTACCACGCTCAAGGACTGGTCCGAACGCGGCGCCGACGACAGCGCCCAGTCGATTGCCGACCGCGCGACCATGGCCTTCACCCAGCTCAAGGACGCCGTGGCCTACGCCGTGCTGCCGCCGCCGATCGACGGCCTTGGCGAGTCGACCGGCTTCGAGTTCCGCCTGCAGGACCGCGGCGGCATGGGCCACGCCGAGCTGATGGCCGCCCGCGACGAGCTGCTGGCCAATGCCGGCAAGAGCAAGGTGCTGACCAACGTGCGCGAAGCCTCGCTGGCGGAAAGCCCGCAGGTGCAGCTGGAAATCGACCGCCGCCAGGCCAATGCCCTTGGCGTGTCGTTTGCCGATATCGGCTCGGTGCTGGACGTGGCCGTGGGTTCCAGCTACGTCAACGACTTCCCCAACCAGGGCCGCATGCAGCGGGTGGTGGTGCAGGCCGAAGGCGACCAGCGCAGCCAGGTCGAAGACCTGCTGAAGATCCACGTGCGCAACGACAGCGGCAAGATGGTGCCACTGGGCGCCTTCGTCCAGGCCAGGTGGGTCAGCGGCCCGGTGCAGCTGACCCGCTACAACGGCTACCCGGCGGTGTCGATTTCCGGCGAACCGGCAGCCGGCTACAGTTCGGGCGAAGCCATGGCCGAGATCGAGCGCCTGGTAGCCCAGCTGCCGGCCGGCGCCGGCCTGGAATGGACTGGCCTGTCGCTGCAGGAGCGGCTGTCCGGCAGCCAGGCACCAATGCTGATGGCGCTGTCGTTGCTGGTGGTGTTCCTGTGCCTGGCAGCGCTGTACGAAAGCTGGTCGATCCCCACCGCAGTTCTGCTGGTAGTACCGCTGGGCGTGCTCGGTGCGGTGCTGGCGGTAACCCTGCGCGGCATGCCCAACGACGTGTTCTTCAAGGTCGGCCTGATCACGCTGATCGGCCTGTCGGCGAAGAACGCCATCCTGATCATCGAGTTTGCCAAGAGCCTGGTCGACCAGGGCGTCGATGCCGCCGACGCCGCCGTGCAGGCCGCGCGCCTGCGCCTGCGGCCGATCGTGATGACCTCGCTGGCGTTCATCCTCGGCGTGGTGCCCCTGGCAATTGCCAGCGGCGCCAGTTCGGCCAGCCAGCAGGCGATCGGCACCGGGGTGATCGGCGGCATGCTCAGCGCCACACTGGCGGTGGTGTTCGTGCCGGTGTTCTTCGTGGTGGTGATGCGCGTTGCCGGGCGACGCCAGGCGGGTAATGCCGACACGCAGGCCGTGACCAGCGAGAGCTGACTGGACAAGCCCCGCGTGAAATGGGAGGGTTCCCGGCAATGACTGCCCGGAACCCTTTTTCATGCCTGATGCCCTCCCCCCCTGCTCCATCCTCATTCTCGCCGGTGGCCGCGGCCAGCGCATGGGCGGCCGCGACAAGGGCCTGGTCGACTGGCAGGGCGAACCGCTGGTGGCGCACGTGCAGCGCGTGGTACGGCCACTCAGCGATGACCTGGTGATTTCCTGCAACCGTAACCAGCAGGCCTACCGGGCGTATGCCGACCAGTTGGTCGGCGATGCCGAGGCGGACTACCCCGGGCCGTTGGCGGGGGTGATTGCCGGGCTCAAGGTGGCGCGGCATGAATGGGTGGTGCTGCTGGCCTGTGATGCACCGCTGGTTGACCGGGGGTTGATCGAGGACCTGCTGCGGCTGGCGGTGGCGGGTGACAGTGCGGCCATGGTACGCCAGGGTGGGTACTGGCAGCCGATGTTCAGCGTGCTGCCACGCCGGGTGTTGCCGGTGCTGGAGCAGGCCTGGGCGGCGGGCGAGCGGAGTTTGCAGAAGGCCTTGCTGCGTGAAGCGGTGCAAGGGCTTGAATGTGCCAACGATGATCGCAGGTTGAGCAACTTCAACAGCCCGGAGTTGCTGCAAGGCTGAGGTCATCTGCTGCCTGTGTTGGCCTCTTCGCGGGTAAACCCGCTCCCACAGGTTCTCCACTGCCCTTGAGGCATGCGCGGTCCTTGTAGGAGCGGCCTTGTGTCGCGAAAGGGCCGCAAAGCGGCCCCGGGATTTCAGCAGCAATGCATGAATTGCCGGGGCTGCTCTGCAGCCCTTTCGCGACACAAGGCCGCTCCTACAGGGGCCCCATTTCCCTTCAGCTGGTGATTTACCCGGCAGACAGCTCCTCGACACTGATCTCGCGCATGCGGAACTTCTGCACCTTGCCGGTCACCGTCATCGGGAATTCATCGACAAAGCGGAAGTACCGCGGCACCTTGAAGTGCGCTATCCGCGCCTTCGCCCACTCGCGCAGTTCCTCCGCACTGGCCGTATGCCCCGGGTGCAGCCGCACCCAGGCCACGATCTCTTCACCGTACTTGCTGCACGGCACGCCAATCACCTGCACATCAGCCACCGCCGGGTGGGTGAAGAAGAACTCCTCCAGCTCGCGCGGGTAGATGTTCTCGCCGCCGCGAATGATCATGTCCTTGCTGCGCCCGACAATACGCACATAGCCCTGCTCGTCCATCACCGCCAGGTCGCCGGTGTGCATCCAGCCGTCCTCATCGATGCTCTCGGCCGTGGCCTTGGGGTTGTTCCAGTAGCCCAGCATCACGCTGTAACCCCGCGTGCACAGCTCGCCGATCTCGCCACGCGGCACGCTGTTGCCATCGGCATCGATCACCTTGTTCTCCAGCCGCGGCTGGGTGCGCCCGACGCTGGTCACGCGGCGCTCCAGGTCGTCGCTGGCGCCGGTCTGCAGCGACACCGGGCTGGTTTCGGTCATGCCATAGGCAATCTGCACCTCGGCCATGTGCATCTCGCCGATAACCCGGCGCATCACTTCGATCGGGCAGGTGGCACCGGCCATGATCCCGGTGCGCAGGCTCGACAGGTCGAACTCGCCGCGCTGGGGGTGGTCCAGTTCGGCGATGAACATGGTCGGCACACCATACAACGCCGTGGCCTTTTCTTCCGCCACCGCACGCAGGGTGGCCAGCGGGTCGAAGGCGTCGTTGGGGTAGATCAGGGTGCTGCCGTGGGTCATGCAGCCGAGGTTGGCCATGACCATGCCAAAGCAGTGGTACAGCGGCACCGGCACCACCAGCCGGTCATGCTCGGTCAGGCCCAGGCTTTCACCGACCATGTAGCCGTTGTTGAGGATGTTGCTGTGGCTGAGGGTGGCGCCCTTCGGAAAACCGGTGGTGCCCGAGGTGTACTGGATGTTGATCGGGTCGTCGCAGCGCAGCTGTGCCTGGCGCTCGGCAAGGGCCTCGCGGCTGACGGCCGTGGCACGGGCCTGCAGCTCGTGCCAGGCGAGGAAGCCCGGCGGTGGCGCGACGGCCAGGCTGACCACGCCGCGCAGTTCGGGGAAGCGTTCGCAGATCAGGGCGCCCGGCTGGCCGCCGGCCAGGCCCGGGACCAGCCCCAGCAGCATGGCGTGGTAGTCGGAGGTCTTGAACGCGTCGGCGCAGATCACCCAGCGGCAGCCGGACTGGCCGAGGGCGTAGTCCAGTTCGCTGGAGCGGTAGGCCGGGTTGATGTTGACCAGGATCGCGCCCACCTTGGCGCTGGCGAACTGGGTGATGCACCACTCTGCGCAGTTGGGTGCCCAGATACCGAGGCGGTCACCGGGCTGCACGCCCAGGGCCATCAGCGCACGGGCATGCTGGTCGACGGCTTCGGCCAGTTGCTGCCAGGTGTAGCGCAGGGCCTGGTGGCGGACGACCAAAGCGTCACGGTCGGGGAAGCGGGCGACGGTGGTGTCGAAGGCGTCGCCGATGCACTGGGTAAGCAGGGGTTTGTCCTGGTTGCCCTGGGAATAGCTTGGCTGGGGCATGGGCGGTCTCTTGTTGTTCTTGTGTTGATTGAGCGGGCCTCTTCGCGGGTAAACCCGCTCCCACAGGGACCGCACAACATTAAGCCCTTGTAGAGATCCTTGTGGGAGCGGGTTTACCCGCGAAGAAAGCAACACCGGTTTAACGGATGAACACCTGCGGCGTAGTGGTGGACATGTCCCCACCCGGCAACTTGATGTTCTTCACTTTCTCCAGCGTATCCGGGTTGAACACCGCCAGGTCATTGAAGGTGCCGCCCAAGTACAGCTTGTCGCCTTTCTTGTCGAAGGCCACGCAGTAGTAAGTGTGGTCCAGATTCGCCGCCTTGATCAGCTTGCGCTGTTCGAGGTCGTATTTGGCCAGGCGGTTGAGCACGCCGTAGATCTGGTTCGGGTCTTTTGGCGAACGCAGCCCGGTGAAGTACAGCTCGGTCAGGTCGGCAAATTCCTGGGTGTGGGTCTTGCCGGTCTTCAGGTCGACGCTCAGGTAGCCATACAGCAGATCGGCGGTGGCCGGGTCCTGCTTGTCATCCTTGAACCTGGCAATGGTGTACAGCATCGAGAACTCGTGGCGCGGGCTCTGGTGCGGCCAGAAGTACAGCACGTCCGGGGCGCTGTAGCCTTTGCGGTTCCAGTTGCGCAGCGGCAAGGCCACCGTGTACTTGCCGGTCTTCACGTCCATCTTGTAGATGTCCGGCCCGGCGACGTACAGGCTGCCATCGTCCGCCGCACGCATCAGGTACACCTGGCGCGGCATCGGGAAGGTGCGCACCGGCTTGGCCTCCAGGCCATCGGCGGTGCTGAACACTTCCAGCCGCGGTGGCTTGACCACGTAGTGGTCGTTCAGGCGCTGGGTCGGGTTGACCGTGGCGTACACTTCCTTGCCGTCCGGGCTGATGGCGAACGAGTACATCGACCGGCCCACCTCACCCGGCACACTGGACAGGTTGGCGTGGAAGGTGTTCTTGCAGGTGTCCAGGTCGATGCCGTAGATGTCGCCGTAGTGGTTGTTGAGCACGTAGGCGGTGCGGTTGTCCGGCGCCATCATCGCAGTGCCGGGGCCGAACTTGTCGGGCATCACGCAGCTCTTGTACACCGTGTCACTGGCCACATCGACCACGTGCAGGTTGTTCGGGTAGTTGGTCACGATCATGTATTCGTGGCCAGCCTTCAGCGCCGGCCCGGTGTCGGCGGCCTGTACCAGCCCGGCACAGGCCGTGGCGGCGATGGTGAGCGCGAGTGACGCGCAGCGTCCAGCTTTCATGCGGTTTCCCCTTGTCATTCTTGTTGGGCCGGTCACTTGTCTTTCGGGAACACGGTGCCGAGGTTGCGCCAGTCTTCCGCCGAGTTGCTCGCCTGGGCGTTCCAGTCCTGGTAGGTGCTCATCATGTCCGGCACCTGGGCCGGCCACCAGCAAGGGTCGGAGCAGCCATACAGGTCGGCCTCCATCGGCTGGCACAGCGAGCTCACGCCACCAAAGGCGTCCACTTCCCAGCCCGGGTCGGTGGTGGCGGTGCAGCCCGCCACCGCGCTCATGGCCATGACTTCTTCGACGCGGTCTTCGGCGGCGGCCTGCTCGAGGATGCGCGCCTTGTTGTTCAGGGGCTTCAAGTGCTTCATGTCAGTGCGCCTTCCGCGGGGTGATGTAGCGATCGATGAAGGCCGGGTTGGCGGCCATGATGCGGCTGTAGACTTCGATGCCGAAGTCGACCCAGTCGCGCATCAGTTCGCAATAGTGGTAGGTCGGGTGCTGCGGGTCGCCATAGCGGGCATAGCTTTCGTGGTAGCAGCCGCCGGAGCACAGGTTGCGGATGCGGCAGCTGTCGCAGCCGGTGTTGCTGCGGTCCAGGCGCTGCGACAGGAAGTCGTTGAGCTGCGCCTGCTTCACGCCCTGGTGCACATTGCCGAAGGTCGGCAGGCTGGAGCCGGTGAAGCGGTGGCACAGGTTCAGCTCGCCCTCATGGTCCACGGCCAGCATCTTCAGCCCGGCGCCGCACGGCAGGGCCTTCTTGTGGCCTTCGTGGATGTCGGTGATCAGCTGGTGCAGGTTGGAGAAGCCGATGTTGCGGTGTTCCAGCGCAGCCTCCAGGTAGCGCCGGCCCAGCGCCTTCATGTTGGCGAACACCTGCACCAGTTCTTCGCCGGTGAGGTTGAAGTTGGCCATGTCGCCGGAGGTGACCGGGGCAAAGCCGACTTCAGCGAAGCCCAGTTCGTTGAACAGGTGGTTCCAGATGGTCTCGACGTCGGTGATGCCCCGGGTCAGCGTGACCCGCGCGCCCACCGGGCGGCTGTGGTAGCGCGACAGCAGCATGTCGACCTTGCGCCGCACCACGTCATAGGTGCCCTGCCCGCCCACGGTGATGCGGTTGCGGTCGTGCACGGTCTTGGGGCCGTCGATGCTGATCGACAGGCCGAAGCGGTGGGCATTGAGCCAGTCGATGATCTCTTCGGTGAGCAAGGTGGCATTGGTGGTCATGATGAACTCCACCTGCTTGCCGGCCTCGGCGAAGCGCCGCTCGCAGTAGGCGACCATGTGCTCGATCAGTGGCCGGTTTGACAGCGGCTCGCCACCGAAGAACACCACGCTGTAGCGCTGCTCGTCGGGCGACTCCTTGAGCAGCATCTCCACCGAAGCCTCGGCGGTGGCGGTACTCATCTTCTTGCCCGCGGACGGTTTGTCCAGGTCTTCCTTGTAGCAGTAGGTGCAGCTGAGGTTGCAGCCGGTGTTGACGTTGAGCACCACGGTGTTCAGCGCCGTGCGCTCGACCTGCTTGAGGGCGATTTCCGGGGTCAGCGGCGAGCCGTCGCTGACCAGTTCCAGCGCGATCAGCTCGCGCAGGGTGTCCTGGATATCGCTGCCGGCAAACTGCTGGCCAAGGCGCTGCATCAGCTCCTCGGCCGAGCAGCCTTGCTGGCGCAGGGTGTCGATGATGCCGCCGGTCACCGCGTCGGCGGTGAACAGCGAACTGCTGGGGATATGGAACAGCATGCGGTCGGCGTCGACCTGCACTTCATGCAGGTTGCGTTCGACCAGGTTCAGTAGCGCGCCCATGGCGACCTCCCGATAATCGATCCGTTGGAAAACCGTACGCCACCTGCCGTTATGGCAGCGGCGGGTTGTTCCAGCGCTGTACGGTGACGATCATGTGCCCTTCGCCAGTCTGGCCACCGTCGGCCAGGGTGGCGATGACCTTCAGGTTGCCGGCGTTGTTGGTCATCATCTTGCGCTCCGGGTTGGGGCCGGCACCACCTGGCACGAACACGCCATCGGCCTGCATCTTCCCGGCGAACTTGACGTCTTCGTCCTCGACCGCACGCTCGTTGAACGGCTCGACCTTCCAGCTGGCCGGCAGGTAGCCGATGCGCAGCGGCTGGCCATTGGCGTCCTTGCCCCAGGCTTCGGCCTCGAAGCGGCCCTGCACCTTGGGCACCGAGGCGCCGTTTTCGCCGATGCGGGCGATGGAGAACGCCGGCACCACTTTCACTTCCTCGACCTTGTCGTACACCGCCAGGTTGACGCCCTTGAGCGCCCCTACGGCGACTTCGCGCTGGCCAGGCTTGGCATCGGCCGCGGCGCGGGCCTTCACCCGTACCAGGGTTGGGGTCTGCTCCAGCACCTCGGTCACTTCCACGCCAGCGCCCAGGTCCGGTTTGCCGGCCAGGCCGCTGCCGACCAAGGTGATCTCGCTTTCGCCACCGGCCTTGATGAATGCCGGTTGTACCGCCAGCAGGCGCGCCTTGCCCTCCTTCACCGCAGTGAAGTCCAGGCCACGCTCATCGTGCTCGGCCTCGAACATGCGGCCCTTCATTTCGCCATCCAGCGCGGCGAACACCTGGCGCAGGTTGGCGTCGCCGACCTTGACGTTGCCACGCCATTCATAGCCGTTGTAGAGGATCGCCGAACCGCTGCCATTGAACGGCGTGCCGTCGGCATAAGCGCCCTTGACCTCGACCTTGAAGGTATCGCCCTGGTCAGGCGTGACACTCATCACCCCGCGTACATCGCCCTTGGCCAGCATGTGGCCGCTGAATGCCCACTGGCCCGGCAGCGCATCGGCCTTGGGCCTGGCCTTCTGCCATTCGGCCCACGCCGCGCTTTCCAGCGGGTAGCGCTTGGCCAGGTCCGGCACCACTTGTTGCAGGGCGATCGGCAGCCAGTCGCGGTCACGCGCCTGGGCCTGGTATTCGAGGGACGGCCACTGGCCGAGATGGAAGTTGACCAGGTGCTCCCATTCCTTGGCCGGGCGCCGCTGCAAGGCGACACGGGCACCGGAGTGGCAACGGCCACAGGTTTCGCTGAGCTGGGTGTCGAACTGCTCGACGGTGTTCAGCCGGCGCTCCATGGCATAACGCACGCCATCGGTTTCGCTGGGCGCCAGGCCCTGCTTGTCGGCCAGGTACTTGACCAAGGTGCGGCGGTCGTCGTCGCTGATCTGCAGGCCGTGCATCACCTGCATGCGGGCGATGCTCATCAGCCAGCCTTCCGGCGTCTTGCGCTGGTGGCTGATACGGCTGTAGGTGTCGTTGCCTTCGGGGATATGGCACCCCATGCACTTGTTCTGCAACAGGCTCGGGCCCTGCTCGGCCGCCATGGCCTGGGTGCTCAGCAGCGCGGCGGCGACCAGCGCCAGTTTGCCCGCATGCCGCCGGAGTCGAGTCGTCTTCAAGGTCAGACCTCCACGGTTGTTGTTCTTATCGTTTTCGCACGCTTTGGTACAGCAGGTGTGCATGTGACGGTTGTGATACAGGAACTGTGCCAGGTGATGTAAAAGTGTTTTAAATCAGGCCATTGAGGTCAATTACCGGATAATGGCAATGCAAGGACAGCTTCTTTGAGCGTCCCATTCCGCGACTGAGTGTTTCACCTTGAGACACTGGGCCTGCTGCGCAGGCCTTTCGCGACACAAGGCCGCTCCTACAAGGGATCGCGTACGGCCTGTAGGAGCGGCCTTGTGTCGCGAAAGGGCCGCACAGCGGCCCCCGCTTTTACTGTTTCACCACCGTCTCACACCGTCTCAATGTGCAACAGCGCAACCCTGCAATTCCAACCTTGCACCAGGACAAAACCCAACCCGCTCAAGGGTTTGCGGCCATCTATCGACCTTGGCACGCCCATTGCGCCTATGCCTGTCACATCCAATGACAAGAGGCACCGTCCCATGCTTTCCGAACTGCCCATCCTGCCCGCCACCCGCGCCTTTCTCGAACGCAAGCTGAAGATGCGCATCGGCGCCGACTGGCAGGACGCCGCCAGCGGTCGCACCCTGTCGTTCCGCAACCCGGCCACTGGCGAGGTACTGGGTGAAGTGCCCGCCGCCGAGGCCGAAGATGTCGACCGCGCCGTGCGCGCCGCGCGCCAGGCCTTCGATGATTCGCCGTGGAGCCGCCTGCGCCCACGCGATCGGCAGAACCTGCTGTGGCGCCTGGCCGACCTGATGGAGCGCGACGCCCGCCAGCTGGCCGAACTGGAATGCCTGAACAACGGCAAGAGCGCCGCCGTTGCCCAGGTGATGGACGTGCAACTGGCCATCGACTTCCTGCGCTACATGGCCGGCTGGGCCACCAAGATCGAGGGTAGCACCGTCGAAGCCTCGATGCCGTTGATGCCCAACGACCAGTTCCATGGTTTCGTGCGGCGCGAGGCAGTGGGCGTGGTCGGCGCCATCGTCGCCTGGAACTTCCCGTTGCTGCTGGCCTGCTGGAAGCTCGGCCCGGCCCTGGCTACCGGTTGCACCGTAGTGCTCAAGCCCGCCGACGAAACACCGCTGAGCGTGCTCAAGCTGGCTGAGCTGGTGGACGAAGCCGGCTACCCGGCTGGCGTGTTCAACGTGGTCACCGGCACCGGCCTGAACGCTGGTGCCGCACTCAGCCGCCACCCCGGCGTGGACAAGCTGACCTTCACCGGCTCCACCGAGGTCGGCAAGCTGATCGGCAAGGCGGCCATGGACAACATGACCCGCGTCACCCTGGAGCTCGGCGGCAAGTCGCCGACCATCGTCATGCCCGACGCCAACCTGCAGGAAGCCGCCGCCGGCGCGGCCACGGCGATCTTCTTCAACCAGGGCCAGGTGTGCTGTGCCGGGTCCCGCCTGTACGTGCACCGCAAGCACTTCGACAACGTGGTGGCCGACATCGCCGGCATCGCCAACGGCATGAAGCTGGGCAGCGGCCTGGACCCGGCGGTGCAGATGGGCCCGCTGATCTCGGCCAAGCAGCAGGACCGCGTCACCGGCTACATCGAGCTTGGCCGCGAGCTGGGCGCGACCATCGCCTGCGGTGGCGAAGGCTTCGGGCCGGGCTACTTCGTCAAGCCGACAGTGATCGTCGATGTCGACCAGCGCCACCGCCTGGTGCAGGAAGAGATCTTCGGGCCGGTGCTGGTGGCGATGCCGTTCGATGACATCGACGAAGTGATCGGCATGGCCAACGACAACCCCTATGGCCTGGGTGCGAGCATCTGGTCCAACGACCTGGCCGCCGTGCACCGGATGATCCCACGCATCAAGTCGGGGTCGGTGTGGGTCAACTGCCACAGCGCCCTCGACCCTGCCTTGCCCTTTGGCGGCTACAAGATGTCCGGCGTCGGCCGTGAGATGGGGGCGGCTGCCATCGAGCACTACACCGAGCTGAAGTCGGTGTTGATCAAGCTCTGATCTCCAGCCTGTACCGGCCCTTTCGCGGGTAAACCCGCTCCCACAGGATCACCACAGGCCTGAACACTGTGGGGTCCCTGTGGGAGCGGGTTCACCCGCGAAGAGGCCGGCACAGGCAACCCGAAAACAACAACAAAAACATGGAGCACACCATGAGGCACAAACTCGCCTGCACATTGGCCCTGCTATTCGCCGCCCCCATCACCCAGGCCTACGAGCTGTACAACCACGACGGCACCACCCTCAACGCCGACCTCGAAGCCCTGTTCGGCGCCTTCCACAGCGACGAAAGTTTCAACCTGGCCGGCAACCGCAAGCCCGGCAGTACCGCCTGGCAGGAAGGCTACGTCAAATATGGCCTCAGCGGCAGCCAGGCCCTGGACGACAGCGGCGCGCTCTACGGCGCCTTCAACCTGCTCAGCTCCGCCACCTGGGGCGACGGCGATGCCGCCGGCCTGACCCTGGGTGACGAGCGCCGCACCGCCATCGAAGACCTGTACCTGGGCTGGCGCTCGGCCAACCTGTTCCCGGCCCTGGGCGAAGACGGCGTGGACATTTCCGGCGGCCGCCAGGTGGTGACCCTGGGCGACGGCTTCCTGATCCAGGGCGACCCGGTGAACCTGGGCAAGGTCGACCTGGGCGCCAACTTCGACCGCGGCGGCGCCTACTACCTGGCCGCACGCAAGGCCTTCGACCGCACCGCCGTGCTGCGCCTCGGCGGCAAGCAAGGCTGGCGCAGCGACCTGATGTGGCTGAAGTCCGACAACCACTACCAGGCCGACACCTCGCTGGCGGTGGCCAACCTGGAGCACGTCGCCGACGCCGGCACCGTCGGCCTGAGCTGGATCCGCGGCCTCGACGTGGACCAGCGCTACGCGCAGATCATGGGCCTGGAATACCGCGACGGCATGGACACCGCCAGCCTGCGCGGGCGTGGCAACCTGGGGGTGAAAGACCTGGAGCTGGCCGCCGAGTACGTGACCCAGGACAAAACCGGCGGGCGGGAGAACGCCTGGTACCTGGAAGGCAACTGGACCTTTTCCGAACTGCCCTGGTCCCCCACCGCCACCTACCGCTACAGCCGCTTTTCCGAAGACTTCGACCCGCTGTTCTATGGCCTGAGCCGTGGCTATGGCACCTGGTTCCAGGGTGAGGTGGCAGCCAACTATGCCGGGCCGTTCAACAGCAACAGCCAGGTGCACCACGTGGCGCTGAAGGGCAAGCCACGGGACAACCTGACCGTCGGCGCGCTGTACTTCGACTTCGATACGCTGGACACTGACCAGGGCAACCTGGGCGGGCGGGAGCTGGACCTGTATGTGGAATGGATGGTCAACGACCACCTGCTGATCAGCCCGCTGGTAGGGTTCTACAAGCCGGAACGCAGCGCGGCCAATGGTGGGACGCAGCTGGGCGGGCGGGATACCGGGACCTATATGCAGCTGATCGTCGGGACTTTCTTCTGATTCGAGATCCCGGGGCTGCTGCGCAGCCCATCGCGACACAAGGCCGCTCCTACAGGTACCGCGCTGCCATCAAGGTTTGTGCAGACCTGTGGGAGCGGCCTTGTGTCGCGAAAGGGCCGCAAAGCGGCCCCGGCAATCTCAAGCCAAGCCCTGCTCCAACAACCACCGCCGCACCATCATCTGCTGCTCCCCTGGCAGGCCTGACAACACTGCCTCGAGAGGTCGGCCGCTACGCAGCCTCCGCACCACCGGCGCCAGCTCCACCCCCTGCAAATGCCACACCCCCAACGGCTGATCCGCCGTCACCACCACCTCGGCCTCATCTACCAGCCCGTCACGCAACACCGGCCGCCGCTCGACCCTCACCGCGCTCCAGTCCGGCGCCACGTGCAATGCCTGCATGTCCGGCCACCCCTGCCGCCGCGCCCAGAACGGCTGCCCCACCCGCCCCTGCTCTTGCCCATAGAAATCCCGCCCGATCCGGGCAAAACGCAAAAACAGCTGTTCGATCCGTTGCTGGTGAAACTGCCGCGCCAACCCGGCCCGCTCGGGCCTGCGCAGCAAGGTATTGATCACCACCGGCGCCTGCAGCGCCGAAGACAGCGACTGGAAGATCCCGTTGCCCGACAGTGGGTCAACGGCCATCGCGGCATCGCCCACGCGTATCCAGTCCTGCCCGACGCACTCACCGGCCAGAATCGCGGTACTGCTGCGCGCATGCACCTCTGCCGGCGCCAATGCCCTGGCATCGAACAGCTCGGCCACCAGCGCGCTGTCGGCTCGCCGCGCCGCGCAATAATCCGCCAACCCGGCCTTGCCCGGCAGCCCTGCGGCGTCCAGGGTGACTTGCCAGTAGCAGCGGCCGTCTTCCAGGCGCGCCATCCACGCCCAGCCATCCGCCAGGCTCTCCACCGCCGACGCGGGCGCCCCGGGGGCGGCCTGCCAGACATTCAGCAAGCTGACCGTCTCCGGCCCGCGCAGTCGGTCGGCAGCCAGCGGGGCCTGGCGGCCTCGGGCTTCGACCAGGAAATCGGCCTGCAGTACCTGCCCGTCATCCAGGCGAATGCCATGACCGACTTCGCGAACCACCTCACGCACCCGCCCCTCGACCACGCTCACACCCGCACGCTGAAGGTCGTCGCGCAGCGCCCGGTCAAACCTTTGCCGATCCAGCAGAAACTCCTGATTCAGGTGCAGCTGCTGGCCGTTCCAGTGCACTTGCCGAGTCGCCGGCATCGCCGCCTGGCTCAACGCCCCGCCAAGGCCGGCGTGGCGCAGACCATCCAGCACCCGCTGCGAAACCCCTTCGACCGCGGCGAACCGGCGCCACTCGGACACCACCGTCACCGCATAGCCCAGCCGCCGCAAGCCAATGGCCGAGGCCGCACCCGCAGGGCCTGCCCCCAGCACCACGATGCGTGGCTCAGCCATGGCCGGCACCTCGTCGCTCGGGACCGGTAAACGCCGCGTGGTGGCGCAACCAATCATGAACCTGCTGGTGGCCCATGCCCGGCTCATCACGCAGCAACGCAGCGATCCTGCCACTCAGGGCCGCACAGCCCAGGCTCGCGCCCGCCCTGCCGCCCGCCCCCACATAACCGCCAAAGTCCGCCTGCCGGGTACCCAGCCAGGACCACTGGCCCGGTGCACAGCGGGCATCGCCGGTAACCCGGATCACCCCGGGGTAGCTGGCCGGGTACACGGGCCCGCCCTGGGCCGGGCTGGAGGCGCACAACAGCACACCCGCGGCCAAAGCCTCGGCACAGGCCTGGTGCAGCACAGGCCGGTCCTGCTGCAGGCCAAGGCTGAGGTTGACCAGCGTAACCCCCGCCTCCACCAGCCACAGCAGCGCGGCCGCCACCTGCAAGGCACTGGTGCTGGCCTGGGCGCCGAAAACCTGGGCCAGCAGCACGGGCACCGGCCCGGCCTCCCGCTGCAAGCCGGCGAGCACCGCGCTACCGTGCCCAAGCTGGTCGGCCAGCATGTCACCTTCGCGCAACTGGCCGTCCTCCAGCCAGAAGCGGCGCGCGCCCAGCAAGGCGCTGGCCTGCTCCGGCGTGCAACCACTGTCGATCACGCCAACACGCACGTCAGTGCCCATGCTTGATCACCTCCTCGGGCAGCACCTGCAACTGGCCGGCGTGCAGCTGCAGGTGCAGGTCGGCATCGGCCAGGGTCGAAGCACGGTGGCTGATCAGGATGCGCGTGCGGCCGGCGAACAACTGGTCGATGGCCGCGATCACTTCGCGCTCGGTAGCTTCGTCCACCGCCGAGGTGGCCTCGTCCAGCACCAGGATCGCCGGCGCCTGCAGCACCGCGCGGGCGATGGCAATGCGTTGTTTCTGCCCGCCCGACAACTGCTGGCCACGCTCACCCAGCAGGCCGTCCAGGCCCAGCGGCAGGCTGTCGACCAGGCTGTCCAGCCGCGCCAGGCGCACCACCCGCTCCAGCTCCTCACGGCTGGCCTCGGGCACGCCGTAGGCCAGGTTCTGTGCCAGGGTGCCGCGGAACAGCACGATATCCTGGCTGACCACCGCAATGCGCCGGCGCAACGCAGCCAGGTCCAGTTCGCGCAGGTCGGTGCCGTCCAGCAGGATGCGCCCGGCGTCCGGGTCGTAGAAGCGCTGCAGCAGGTCGATCAGGGTCGACTTGCCCACCCCCGAGGCACCGCTGATGGCCACCTTCAGGCCTCCCGGCACGCACACCTGCACGTCGTTCAGCACCGCGCCCTGGCGCCCTTCATGGGCAAAGCTCACCCCCTCGAGGCGCAATTCGCCCGGGCCGTCGGGCACCGGCTGCGGGTTGGCTGCCGGGCGCACGGCCACGGCCTCCTGCTTCAGTTCCATCACCCGCCCCAGGCTCACCGCCATGCGCTGCACCGCCACGTACAGGCCCAGCAGGCTCTGCACCGGCCCTACCGCCATGCCCATGTAGGTGGAAAAGGCGATCAGCGCACCCAACTGCCAGGTACCCTGAATCACCCACCAACCGCCGACCAGGAACGCGCAGGCGCGGCACCAGGAGGTCAGCGTGCCGGGGATGGCCTGGGTGAAGAATTCGGTCACCTGTACCTTGAGCAGCTGGCGCATGTAGCCCTGGCCCAACTGGTCCAGGCGCCCCGCCTCGCGGCCTTGCTGGCCGGCGGCCTGGATGAACTTCATCGCCGGCAGGGTTTCGACCAGGAACGACGACACATCCGCCGAGCGTTCGCGCAGGTTGCGTACTTCGCGCTCCACCTTGCGCCGCATCCAGCGCAGCCACAGCACTTCGATCGGCACCAGCAGCGCCAGCAGCAGCGACAGTTGCCACGACAGCATCAGCATCAACACCACCGCGCCTACCAGGCCGATCACCGCCGACACCGCCGAAAACAGCGAATCCACGGCAAAGCGCTGGATTTCCGCCACATCGCCATCCAGCCGCGAAAGGATGTCGCCGATGCGCCGCCGCCCGTAGAACGTCGGCGACAGCTGCTGCAGGTGGCGGTAAAGGTCGTCGCGCAGGGCAAACAGGATGCGCCCCGACAAGCGCGTGTGCAGGTAACGGTTGACCCCGGCCAGCACGGTACCCAGCAGGCCCGCGCCGATCATGATCGCGGCCATGTGCCAGAGGGTCTGGTAGTCCTTGGCCAGCAGCCCCTCGTCGATCAGCGTCTTGACCAGCCAGGGTTGCGCCAGCGCCAGCAACGAGGCGCCCAGCGACAAACCGAGCAACAGGCCGATGGCACGTCGATGGGGGCGCACGAAACCATACAGCCAGGCCAACGCCTGGCGCATGAGCACAGGGTCGCTGGATTCCACCAGCCGGGCGAACAGGCCGCCCACGTCAGCCGCGCAACTGTTTGAGCTTGCGGTACAGCGTCGCTCGGCTGATACCCAGCGCCTCGGCCGCCGCGGACACGTTGCCCTGATGGCGCGCCAAGGCCCCACGGATCAGCTCCAGCTCGTTGTCCTTGAGGCTGCCGGAAGGCGCGGTGCCGCAGGCCAGTTCGTCCAGCAGGCAGTCGGTGAGGTGGTCGAGGGTCAGCACCTGCTCGCCGTCCTCGCGCATGGCCAGCGCGGTGCGCACGACCATTTCCAGCTGGCGGATGTTGCCCGGCCAGTCGAAGCCTTCGAGCAACGCGGTCAGGGCCGGGGCCAAGGTCACGCCCCGGGCATCGGACTTGTCCAGCAGCCCCTGGATGATCGCCGCCAGGTCATCGCGCTCGCGCAGTGCCGGCAGGCGCAGCGACACGCCGTTGACCCGGTAGTAAAGGTCTTCGCGGAAGTGCTGCTCCTGCACCAGGCGCTTGAGGTCGCGGTGCGTGGCACAGATCAATGCCACGTCGATGTCCTGCTCGTCGCCCGCCCCCAGCGGTGCCACTCGCCGTTCCTGCAGTACCCGCAACAAGCGCGCCTGCAGCGCCAGCGGCATGTCGCCGATTTCGTCGAGGAACAGCGTGCCGCCATGGGCCTGCATCAGCCGGCCGACCATGCCGCCCCGGCGCGAACCGGTGAACGCGCCTTCACGGTAGCCGAACAGTTCGGACTCGATCAGCCCTTCGGGGATGGCCGCGCAGTTGACGGCCACGAACGGTTTGTCGGCGCGCGGGCTGGCCTGGTGCAGGGCCCGGGCGACGACTTCCTTGCCGGTACCGGTCTCGCCCAGCAGCAGCACCGGCAGGCCATTGCCCAGCCCCTGGCGGGCCATGCGCAGGTTGCGCGCCAGGCGCGGGTCGCCACCGGCCAGGGCGTCGAGCGCCGGCGACTGCTTGCCCGGCGCCGGCTTGCTCACCGGCGTGCTGCCGTTGACCCGGCCGTGGCGCGGCAACTGCAGCGCGCGGAAGTAGAACTCGCCCTTGGCCGTTTGCACACTGCTCACCCCGCCCTGCCACAGGCGGGCGATGAAGGCCGGTGACCGTTCACCCAGCAGGTCGCTGCTGCGCCGGCCCAACAGCTCATGGCGCGGCACCTGCAACAGCTGGCAGGCACTGTCGTTGGCAGCCAGCACTTCACCGTCCAGGCTCAGCGCCAGCAGGCCATGCCAGGCACTGTTGAGGTATTGCGGGCGGCTGTGGAAGGCCAGCACCAATTGCTCCGGGTGGCACAGGCCAAACATACGGCTTTCGATGTTGCCGGCCGCCAGCATCAGCGTCGACAGGCTGTCCTGTGGTTGCGCCATTACCCCTTCACGGGTGATGTCGAGCACGCCGATCACCTCGCCGCGCGGGTCGCGCAGGGGTACCGAAGTGCAGGAGAACGGGCTGAGGCGGTCGAGGTAATGTTCGCCGCAGTTGATCAGCGTCGGCCGGCCTTCCACCACTGCCGTGCCGATGGCGTTGGTGCCGCGCAGTGATTCGCTCCAGCAACTGCCCGGGTGCAGGTCGCGCAGGCCCTCGCGTTGCAGCACGTGCTTCTGCCCTTCGATGGCCAGCACATTGGCCTGGGCGTCGCCGAGGATGACGATGCCGGCCTTGCCCTGGCGCGCGACCAGGTAGTCCAGTTCCGGGGTAACGGCGTCGACCAGCAGGCGGTTGCGCTCCAGCAGCATGCGCAGGTCGTGGCCCTGCTCCAGGCCCAGACCGACCTGCTCGCCCTGCAGGCAGTCCAGGCCATGGCCCAGGCTGCGGCGCCAGGAGGCATCGATCTCGTCGCGCAGCATGCCCATTGGCAGCTCGCCTTCGCTGGCCAGTCTCAGGCGGGCCTGGCGGGATTCGTGCAGCGGGTCGTGGGCGTTTGTTATTAGTTGTCGCGCCATTTTCTACTCCGGCTGTGCCCCGCAAGGTGGCGGGGAACGGGCTTGGGAATTTTCCGCAGTGTGCGGGAGAAATCCCTGGCCGTCATCAGGCTGAGGTAGAAGGTGGCATATGGTGACGTTTACGTAAAGGGACACGCAGGAGCACCGCCTTGCCCAAGATCTGAAAGCTTGCGCAAGCTTTGTGGGAGCGGGTTCACCCGCGAAGAGGCCCTCGAGTTCGATCACGGCTGCCGCTTGATTTCAAAAAAGCCCAGGTGCCCGCCAGACACCCGGCACCGCCCCATTCGCGGGTAAACCCGCTCCCACAGGGATGGCATCGCACTTGAGATCACGCGGTACCTGTGGGAGCGGGCATGCCCGCGAACACCGGCAAAGCCGGTGCCATCCACCACGTCGTCTGCTTCGCGGGCGCGCCCGCTCCCACAGGTACTGCGCTGTCTTAGCCACCATAAAACGAAATAACTGGGCATAAGGCCGCTCCTGCAGGAACAGCGTACAACTTGTTCTCAACTACATGGCCAACCCAACAACTAAGAAAAAACACTAAGTTACAAGTTTCAGAAAGTTCCTACTTATAACCAAAAACAACAACACCCTGTTTATTTAAATCCCGCCGCAGGCCGCCTACCCTGCAAGTCCGCCCTCGCCATCAACCTTACCCCAGGCCCAATCTGCACCAAGACTACGGCTGATACCGGAGCAATTCTTAACAAGGGAAAACACGCCATGTACCGACAATCTGATCTGCGCTTCAGCTTTCAACCCTTGGCTGGCGACATTCAATTCGAGGTGATTTCATTCGAACTCGACGAAGCCATCAGCGCACCATTCCAGTTGAAGCTGGAGCTGATCAGTCACGAAGATGAAGTCGACTTCGGTAAGTTGCTCGACAAGCCGGTACTGTTCACGATCTGGCAGCACGAACGCCCACTGCGCTACGTGCACGGCGTGACAAGCAGCTTCAGCCAAGGTGAAACGGGCTTTTATCGCACCCGTTACCATGCCTTGGTCGAGCCCCTCCTGGCCCGCGGCGGGTTGCGTTCGAACTGGCGAATCTTCCAGCAGAAAACCGTGCCGCAGATTCTCGAAATCATGCTCAAGCGCCAGTGCATCCTTCATTTCGAGTTGCACATTTTTGGCGACCATCAGGTGCGCGAGTTCTGCGTACAGGCCGGTGAAACAGACCTCGACTTCATCGCCCGCCTGGCGGATGAAGAGGGTTTCATCTATCGCTTCGAGCACACGCCAAAACAACACCTGCTGGTCATCACCGACCGACTGCTGGCGCTGGGGCAGATCAGCCGAGGCGCGATCAAGAGCGAAGACGACGATGAAGGGCTTCCTGAAGAGGACGACGTCGGCCCCGTCCAGGTGCTGTACCGCGCCAACAGCGGTGGTGATCAGGCCAGGCCTTGCCTGCGCCGCCTGCGCTACAGCGAGCAGGTACGCACCGCACGACAGGTACAGCGGGACTACACCTTCACCAACCCGCAGTACCGGCAGGAACACCGCGCAGATGACAGTGCCATCGCCCATCAGTCCCGGGATTATGAGCGCTTCGACTACCCCGGCCGTTACAAGCGCGATGTGGTCGGCGTCCCCTTCACCGCCACGCGACTCACGGCCCTGCGCCATGACGCCCGTATTGCCGAGGTAGAGGGCGACGATGTGCGGCTGCAACCAGGCCTGAGCTTCACCCTCATCGAACACCCCCGCAAAGACCTCAACACACACTGGCGCGTGATGCGCGTGCATCACGAGGGGAGCCAATTCACCAGCCTGCAAGAAGAAGCTGCCGGAGCCGAACAGGGAACGCGCTACTCGCAGGAAGCCGTGCTGGTGCCCGGCCGGATCGAATGGCGACCTGCGCCGCTGGACAAACCGCGCATCGATGGCCCGCACATGGCCACCGTCGTCGGTCCACCCGGCGAGGAGATCTATTGTGACGAATGGGGACGGGTCAAGGTCAGCTTCCCCTGGGATCGCGAGAGCAGAAACAACGAGTTCAGCTCCTGCTGGGTGCGCGTATCACAAGGTTGGGCAGGCGGCAGCTGGGGCTCGATGGCTATCCCACGCATCGGCCAGGACGTGATCATCCAGTACGTCAACGCCGACCCCGACCAGCCGATGATCACCGGGCGCACCTACTGCGGGGATCAACTGCCGCCCTACGAGCTGCCGGAACACAAGACGCGCATGACCATCAAGAGTCAGACCCACAAGGGTAATGGCTTCAACGAACTGCGTTTCGAAGATGAACTGGGTCGGCAGGAAGTGTACGTGCATGCCGAAAGGAACATGAATACCAAGGTCAAACATGACCAGACCCTTAACGTCGGCAATGATCGCGCCACTGCGACAGGCCGCGACCAAAACACCAGCATTGCGCGTGACGAGACTATCGATACGGGACGTGATCGCCGCGATCATGTTCACCAAGACCGATTCACCAGCATCGACCGCAACGATATCCATACCATTGGCAACACAAGCCGCATCACCATTGCCGCCGACCACAGCCTGAGTATCGGCGGCAATCAGTCGCTCGTCATCGAAGGTACGCGCGCCATTGAAGCCCGTACTGCACAACGCCTGCTGACCCGGTATTACATGCTTCAGGGCACGGAACGCATCCACATCCGTGGCCCGAGCGGCAAGATCATCCTCGATACCAACGGCATCACTATCGAGGCTCCCAACATCCACTTCAAAGGCAATGTCACCTACCAGACACCTGTGCAGGCCCAGGTCGAAGCCATCGAGGCCGCCATTCGAGAAGGCTCACCGCTGATTGAAGAATGCCCCTTTGCCGGGAAGGACGACGCATGAGCCTGCACCAGCAATTAAGCGAAGGCAGCCTGTACACGGGTGTCGTCAGTGCAAGCCTGTTCGTGCTTGCCGAAGCGTCGGCCAATCCGGGCCTGCTGGGCAGGCTCGAGTTTCATTCCACCCGACACCAATGCCTATGGCACCTGGACCATCACACCGGGCTGGAGAAGCATGCGCCATTACTGTTCCAGCTGACAGCAGGCAGCGAACTGGATGCCTGGCTTGGCGGCCTGGACGGGGCCTTCGCCTGTACTGTCGCCGAGACCACTCTGTCCCTCGAAGCCCTCGCGCGGCACCTGCGTCGCTTTGGCAAAGTCCAGGAAGGCCGACGTCGGTACTTCATGAGGCTTGGTGACCCTCGGTCGTTAAGCTTCTACGTCGGCTCACTGGTACACCAGCCAGACACCCTGGCCCGGCTGTTCGATCACGGACGCATACGCAGGCTCTACTTTCACGATTCACGAACCGGGCTTGCACTTTGCGCACAGCCGCTGTTCGAGCAAACAGAAAGCAGCATCGAACGGGAAGGCTGCCTGGCCTGGCTGCCATTGCGCCACGAGGTCCCTGCATGAGCCTGCCGAAACTGAATCTGGGTGCGCTGCAAGCTGCCTCGCTACGGACCACCAACCGTCGACTGTCCCGCTTCCTGCTGGGGACGTTGGACGGTTCGATTGCGCGCTTTCATACCCGTCCCGAGGATGTTCCCCTGCTGGTAGCCAATGCGGGGGCCCTGGTCAGCAACAGGGGCTACACCTGCGGCAAGGAATACAGCTTGCTGGTGCTGAGCCATTTCTTGCTGGGTCTGGGCTGGTGGAACGACCCCGCAAGCGTATCGGTGTGGTCAATCCACCAGGTTCCCGGCCTTACCCAGGATGAGCGACTCGACATGCTGACCGTGCGGGCAGTAGCCCACCGTATGCAGTGGGAGGGTCAACTTACCCTTATGCATGACGTTACACGGCAGATTTTGCGCTTGCCCGATGACGATTGCGACCACGACCGGCAGTGGCGATCACTGGAGCAACTGATGACCCTGCGCGGCATACCGGCTGACGCGCAGCAGTCTTGTTACTGCTGCTATGAGTCGGATGCCAGCCGCCGCTATGCGCTGCCCGCCATCAATCACAAGGAGCTGAACGGGAACGAGATCCTCGCCTACCGCTATTACGGAAAACGGCTACCTCAGCCGTCCGATGACCTGTACAAGCTGCCCCCGTTGCCCCGCAGCCAAGTGCTGATGCATGTGCTCCTGGCGATCGCGTTCGGTCGACACTTTTACCTCAACCCATTGTTCACCCCTTGGGTGAAGTTGCTTGAAGCCACCGACTCTCCCCGAGAGCGCTGCCGGGTGTTGGCAAGTCAATTGGCAGCCCACCAACAAGCACTCAAGGAGCCGAGCCCGCATGGTTGAAGCATCTGCTTTACAAACGCTGGGGCAAGCCGCACTCAACGGGGCGCTGCCTGTTCCACCCGACATTTGCGTACCCTGCTCCCTTCCCGGCGCGCTGTTCTCTCTCGACGGTGGTGACGGCTGCGACCAGCTGCTGGGCATCCCCTCCCAGAACGGCGTCGGCCCTGCCTGGTTTCGCAACAACCCCTGGATCCGCGACCAGGCGCGCAACCACCGCGATACCTTCCTCCAGCAGGTGCTGGAGCATGCCGGCGACACGCTGGGCAATGCCTGGCTGGCTGAGTTTCATGCCTTTGCCGCCAGCGAAAAGCTGCAGTTGGTTTGCATCGACGACGAGATCCGCCTCGACGAACTGCCCCCACCCGTACTCGACCACATGGGCGAGCGCAGCCAGCACGGTTATGCCTTTGCCCTGCACAGCAATTTCTTGTTCACCGACCACAAGATCTATTTCGCCACCTTCACCCATGTGCAGTGGGCCGAGGCGCAACGGGAAGAGTACGTCGACGAGCACGGCACCCAGCGTATCAGCCCGCCCTACACCTGGCACACGCCCAGTGGCCTGTACCCGATCGAACAGGCCTGTGAACAGCTGGCCCGGCACTACGCCGAAGCCAAGGCCCGGGCTCGCTTCTGGCAAGGCGTCATTGGCGCGGCCGAATTCGCCCTCGGCGTGCTGGCATTCATACCGGTGGTGCGCGGCATCAAGGGCACCGTATCGCTAGGCCGCTATGCCTTCGTCGCCCTGGAAGCCGCGCTGGCCGCCGATGCCATGGTCGACGGCAGCAGCCGCATGATCACTGGCGAAGGCCTGAGTATCGGCGAGCAGTTCTTCACCGACCTGGCGCGCCTGGCCAACCCCGACACTGCCGAGGCACGTGGCAAGCAGGTATTCATGGCCATCAACCTGGCCCTGCTGCTGCCGGCCGCCATCGGCGGCGCCCGTTGGCTGATGCACAAGTTGCGGCCCGGCAGCATGACCACCGTACGCCTCGACAACGCCGCGCTGTCGCAAGAGGAAGTCCGGCGCCTTGGCAACCGCAGCGCCAGCGAAGTCACCGTACTGGAAACCCGCATCCAGCGACGCCCCCGTGAGGGTGAGCTGCCGGTCACCGCCCGTGAACTGCACTCGGTGGAGCGCAATGCCAGCCTGGTCGCGCTCGATGTGGCTGGCGGCAAGGCCGACTACGCCTACATGGCCACCACCCTGCGCGACCGGCTGGTGGCCATGATTCAGCACTCCATCGGGCCGATGCGCATGGGCGGCAGCCTGACCCGGGTCGTCGCCGATGCCGGCGAAGAAGCCCTGGCGGCGGCCCTGGTCAGCCACTGGAAGGTCAAGCCGGAGAACATCCTCGGCCTGAGCACCCACCCTTCCCGGCCCAGCCAGTTCGGTTTGAAGAACAAGAGCGACCAGGGGATCGACATGCTGGTGTACGTACCACCACCGCCCTCGATGACGGTGCGTAATCCGACGACGCTGGAAATGCGGCATCACATTGATGGGCTGAAGGGGACGGCACCCGTGGAAGAGTTGAAGTTCGAGGCTGGGACGTTGTTAGTGATCGAGGTGAAGACGACTCTAGGGAAAAGCAAGACGCCTGGTTTCATCAGCACCCAGAAAGCAGGAGGCAAAGCCAACCTTCAGCGCATACAGGACTTGATTCGCAGAAAAAGACAAGGATGGGGAGAAGCCCTTACAAAAACTGACCCAGCCTTTATTACAAAGCACCAAGCAATAGAGGACAGTTTGGACTCGCGAAAAGTTTCATTCCTACATGCACAAGTATTCTTTGACTCGAAAGGTCATCCTAACACTATTGTCGGTGACCGAAGCGGAATACAAATTAATCTCTGGAACCAACATGAATAGACAGACAAAAGATCGACTCAAAGTCAGCTTGAAAAAAATACACGAATGGGCGAGAGAGGACCTACTCGTAAGGTGCGACATGCTGACGTCATACATCATGACTGGCGAAACCATCGGTATCGCTTGCAATCAGATATTCAGAATTGGCATGAACAATATTGGAAAAGGCCTACAGTTTGCACCGCAGCACCCATACGGGCCAGCGTCATTGGGTTTCGTTTCTGGCATTACACAGATGTTAATCGCTGAAGCAATCTTAATACAAAAACTTGCGGGCACTAAAGAAAGTAGCACCGGCGATTTAGATGGGACCACTCACCTAATGTTGTGCGCACTGGCTACTGGCCGGTTAGAACTGATTGAGCCCTTTCACCAAGCTATTTTCACGGGTATTCAGAATGGCTACGGTGTCAGCGATGGCCACAACCTGCCAATCGGTACCACCTTACGCTACGCCGCCTTCGGTCTGACCATCATCGGCGACTGGCTGGGCAAACCGCTCGACCTCGACAAACATGCCCTGCCCCGCGACCCAGCCTGGGGTCAATTGGTAGCTCATTGGCGCGAACCTGATCCCGATAAACTGGCGCCTATTCTGGTGGTGGCCTGCGATACCCATGTCCAACGCATCGCCCTGACATCCCGGGAACTCGACTCCGGCAATTTCGAATTCGGCTCCCCCTTCGAGGCCGTCTACCCCGCCGAGATCCTGGCCATTCTCAACCTGCGCCGTTCGCTGGGCCTGCCGAACCCTTCCATCGACCACCCATTGATGAAAACACCCTACGCCAGGCTGACCTGCCCGCCTGGCATGCGCTTCGAGCCGGATGAACTGCTGATGCGCTTCCTGGCTGCCGCCTGCAAATACGATCCTGATGCCGTGCCGGCCGGCCTTTACGAAGCAATCCTGCAAAACAGCGCAAAGGATTGAGCGATGTCCCGACAAGGTGCGATTCGAAAAGGCGATCCCCACAGCGGGGGTGGTCGGATGGGGGAAGGAAGCGGAGTTCTTGTCAACGGGCGGCAACAATGCGTTCTCGGAGATCGTGCGCCATGCGCGCTTCATGGAGGGACATTTGCGTTGGTCTCTGGCGGTGACGGTAGTGTCTTGTTCAACGGTATTTCGTTAGTGTTCGAGCCTGCAGAGCTTGCTTGTGGGTGCAAGGTTTCATCTACCTGTTCGGGACCTTATGCCAAAGAGGGCTGAACGACCTGAAGATCGTGGTTTCATGCATCGACCTCTTCGCGGGCTTGCACGATTTGAACAGCGCACGCGTTGTCTGTTTCGCGGGCGCTCCCGCCTTCACAGGTACTGCGCGGGCTTCGAGTTGGCGCTGTACCTGTGGGAGCGGGTTCACCCGCGAAGGGGCCCTCGAGGTCAGTCACGGCTGCCGCTTGAGTCCGACAAAGCCCAAACGCCAGTTAGACACCTGGCACCGTCTTCCGCCCAACCAGTTGCTGTCTCTCCACCCCATCCAGCAACGCCTCCACCACCGCCTTGGCCGAATCCAGCCCATGGTCGTTGCTCAACAACAGATCACGACAGGTCCCCTTGGCCAGTTCCAGTGCCTTGAGATTGGTCGCAAACGCCCCTTTGAGCAGCGTGGACAGATGCACCAGCGCATCTTCGTAGTCCACCCCTGAACGCACGGCAAACAACGGTGGATGGCTGCATTCGCACGTGGAGAAACTGGAGGACGCCGTGGTGGCGCGTACGGGAGGATCGGGTAAGCCTTTTGTCATTGTGTCGCTCCTTGATTCACTGGAGCCGCCACAAATCGCTACCAAACGAGATGGTGACGGCTGTACGCAGGTTGGTAGACCGGGAATCAAGGAAACCGGCGCGCACGGAGGCGCCCTACGCACAGCCGCCATAAAACGAAACAGCCGGGCACAAAAAAGGGCCAACTGTATCGCAGAGCGGGCGCTTGTGCGCCTTGATTGATCGCGGGCTACCAAACCCGGCTGCTGGACTTACAGCAGCGGGCAAAGACTACCGGTGTCGGGGAAGCGTTTCAAGCGAAGGGAATGTGCAGTAACACTTCCATTGCCGCCTCTCACTCATCACCGGCCGGCCAATCAGCAGTGATCACCATGTTGTGTCGCCTGCACCGGCCTCTTCGCGGGTAAACCCGCTCCCACAGGGACGGTGTCGCACTTGAGATTACGCGGTACCTGTGGGAGCGGGCATGCCCGCGAACACCGGCAAAGCCGGTGCCATCCACCGCGTCGCCTGCTTCGCGGGCGCGCCCGCTCCTAGAGGTACTGCGCAGGCTTCGAGTTGACGCTGAACCTGTGGGAGCGGGCTCACCCGCGAAGAGGCCCTTTTACTTTCCCTCAAATGCTCAGCACTCATGGGGCTGAACATTCAGAAGCCTGGTCACTGGCACCGCTTGCCAATTTATAGAGGCCATCGAAAGTGCTTTCGCGCAGTCGCGATGAAATACCAGTGCCATGTACAACCCCGGCGACCCAATCGCTGTCTTCTTCCACAATTCTGAAACCGCTTCCGCTGCTGCCAGACATGGTCGCGCAATTAGGTGTGCTTATACCGCTCGTATGCACTATGGGTTCCAGCCTTGACAAGCATCTTTGCATTTCACCGCCACTGTAGTATACCCCGGGGTAACTCCAGATCTCGCCGTTAGGTAATTTTTCCTCCGCTTCCGATATATATGGCTTGCTCGCACCACCAAGCTTGGACTGCAACGACATGCCTTGCTGAGGAAAGACACTGACAATTGCCAGGTCGCTATCTACGCTTGAATAGGCGTCTTCAACCGGAATGTATTTATAGTGAACAGGCCAGCGTCCCAAGGGCGCGCGCTGAGACTCTGCTGCTGTGCCATCATAACTTGGTACAAAAAGTGCCATGCCCTTCCAGTTGCATCCCCTCTCGACAACGCAATGCGCGGCAGTAAGCACCAGGTCACCCTTCGGAGAGTCAAGCACCGTGGCCGAGCAGTGCTGGGGCACGCCGTCTGTGGAAACGTAGAACAGAACTCCCGCACGACGACCCAGTTTGTCTGTATGTGCTTGAGTTACTTTGATGAAGCCAAATCTATCCCCGTATTTTGTTAGTACCTCATTAACCGGATTGGCTGGGCCACCGACCGCCGACTCGGCCAATTTCATGTTTTCCGGCGTCCAGTAAGCCAATACGTTCACTTCGTCTTGTTCCGGGCTTCGGATTGGCGCGCAAACACCCACCTCGGCAAACAAAAAAGCAGCAGATGTCACGAAGGTGGTCAGTAAACGCTTCATTTTCGATCCCGAGCCAATTCTGGTTGAAACAGAATTGAATCAGACTCTGTTAAATATGACAGCTGCCAGAAATGTCAGTAGCGACGCAATCCGCAAGCTGCTAAAACGGGTAGAAGCATTTTGTCCCACTCCACGCAAACATCGCCGTAACTTGAATCCGTACGACCATGACCCAGGCCGACCTTGACTTGGCGCTCGGTGGATCAATCTGACCTCCAAGCCCGAGGCCAGCGCTGTCCCTGTAGAAGCGGGTTCACCCGCGAAGAGGCCCTCAAGCTCAATCAGGCTGCTGATTCTGGCTCAGGTACTTGTCCACCGTAGCCTGCCCTTCCCCCGCATCCCCCGCCACCTGCCACAGCCGCCGCTCGATCCCCTGCGCCAGCAAGTGCCCCACTGCCGCCTCAATCGCCGACAGCACGCACAGCTGCGCCGGTTCGTTGGTGGTGTACCCCACCTCGGCCTCGAGCAGCTTCTTGAACTCGATGAACTTGAACACCCCCGCACTGCGCCCAACCGAATAGATGGTCTTGCTGGTCATCACGTTGGCCAGCACCTGCCCGGTGCGCACGTCCACCGCGCGCAGGTTCACGGTCACCTGGTCGACCCGGTACTCGCGGGAGATGTCTATACCCAGGTAGCGCGCCCCCTCGCCGCCGCTGCGCACGTTGGTGTCGTAGGCAATGATGCCGCCCTCCAGCATCAGGTTGGCGGCCTGCAGCGGTGGCAGCTCGCCCATGATGTTTTCCGGCACGTCGGGCTTTTTCTGCGAAGCACGGATGATCTTGCGCTCGGTCAGCAGGTTCTGCAGGCCTTCACGCTCCAGCACCACGAACCAGCCGCTGGCGTTCAGGGCGTCCATCAGCATGCTTGCCGCGCCCTGGGTGACGCTGGTGGAGAACGAGCTGGCCGGCGTCGGCTTGTACTGCCCGGTCTGGTCGCGGAAGCCATACACCACCGCCATCAACCGGCCCTTGGGCCGTGGCATGTTGATCAGGTCGTAGTAGGTCGAGGCACGCGGGGTCAGGGTCGGGGTTTCCGAGTCCTGTTCGGCGGGCATCGGTTCGCGCAGGCCACAACCGTGCAGACCCAGGGCGGTGAGGATCAGCAGCGTGCTCAGCAGACGTTTCATGGTGTTCTCTCCCCAACAAATAGCCTTGCCCCCTCAAGGGTTCAGGCCGCTGACCTCAATGATCGAAATTTCTCCTGTGGCGCGATCGGTGACCTTGATACTCAAGGCCCCGGAATCGTCGATGACGTCGATGAGAAACGCATCGGTCGCCATGCTGCCGGTGTTGCCGTTACTGATGTTGTCCAGCAACTGCGACAACATCCGCGACTCCAGCTGGTTGCTGAAGCGCTCCAGGGCCGTGGTGCCGGTAAAGGCCGAGGAACGGTCCTTGAGGTCGGGGTCGTCGTAGTCGTTCTGCGCCTGGGCGTTGTTCAGCAGCCAGGTGCCATTGAGCGGGTTGCCGCCAAAGGCCGGGTTGACCGGGGTGTACACCAGCTCGGTGGCCTGGGCGGCACATGCGCTGGCAAACAGGCAGGCGGCGATGCAACGGGGTATGTGGTACTTCATAGCTCGTCCCTCTCCAGATCGGTGGTGTCCTGCAGCAGGCGTTGCAACTTGCGTTGGATGATTTGTTGCTTGACCAGGTCGGCTGCTGCAACGGCCTCGTCCTTGAGCTCGGTGGTGTTCGGCGGCAGGAAGCGGCGGTACACCACCTCACGCTCGAATTCCACGGTGACCAGGCTGCCCCAACGGGCATCCGGGCGTTCGCGCACCACCAGGTTGAAATCAAGCCGGCTGGTGGCGCGCAGGCGGTCGGCGAAGTAGTAGTAAAAGTCGTGGCCGATGTGCGAGATGGTGTTGTCGACGATGAAGCCTTGCATCTCGTCCTCGTCCCCGGCCCTGGCCGAGGTGGCCAGCACTGCCACCAGCAGCAGGCCCAGGCACAGCGCGGCCAGGCGGCTCACGGCGTGTCTCCCGGGCCGGCATGGGTCTGCACACCACCGGCACTTTCGGTAAAGGCCTGCTCGGCGACGAACTGCCAGTCGCTGTAATGTTCCAGCCCATCGAAACCGCTCCATTCGGCGCTGAAGCCACTGCGCTTGAACGGGGTGGCGTCCGAGCGGCTGTGCACGCCGGTGATGCGGCCATCGATCGAGCGCAGCAGGCCCCAATCGTCACTGTTGGTGATGGGGTCTGGGTACAGCCGGCGAATGTGCCGCCTGGCCTGCGGGAAGCGGTTGTCCTGCAGCAGGTCGGCCAGTTCCTGCGGATACTGGGCCAGCCCCGGCGAGGCGCGGTAGTAGCTGCGCAGGGCCTGGGCATACTGGCTGCCCACCCACAACAGCTGGCGTTCGCGGTCACGCTGGGCGGCACTGGCCCAGAGCGTGCCGGTGGCGGCCAGGGCCACGCTGCTGACCGCAATCAGCAGCAACACGCCCAGGTAGGTGAAGCCGGCGTCGGCCTTACCATTCCGCGAACAGGCTGCCATCGCGCGCCCTCCCTGTGGCACCGCTCTTGATATCGGCCACGCCGCCGGCCACGCCTTCGGGCGGTGGCACCAGCTGCCAGGCATCGCTGCGCTCGGTGATCGGGTCGACCGGGGTGTTGCGCAGGTAACGCTGTTCCACCAACTGCTCCAGCGAGTCGGGGTAGTGGCCGGTGTCGCCGTAGTAGTGGTCCAGCGCCTCGCGCAGCACCGCCAGGCTCTGGCGCAGGGTGGCTTCGCGGGAGCTTTCCAGGCTGTTGAAGTAGCGCGGCATGGCAATGGTCATCAGCGTGGCGATGATCGCCAGCACCACCAGCAGTTCGATCAGGGTGAAGCCTTTGCTGCGTTTCATGGCTGTCACCATTGCCCGTAGGGGATGTTGTTCAGGCCTTTGCCGCGGGCCTTGGAATACACGTCGAACACGTCTTCGCCTTCGCGCGGGTTGTCGGGGCTGCTGTCGTAGGCGCGCAGCCCCCACCCGCCTTCGTCCTCACCCTTGGCCGCCACCAGCGGGTCGTGCGGGATGCGCCGCAGGAAGTAGAACTTGGCGCCCTTGGCGCTGCGCACATCGCGCACGCCGTCCACCAGCACTTGCAGGTTCGGCGGGTAGCCACTGGCGTCCAGGCGCTTCTCGATATAGCCGGCATCGAACGCGCGCTTGTAGGCGTCGATGGCGTCGCGAATCTGGTACAGCGCCTCGCGCAGCTGCTGTTCCTTGCCGCGGCGAACCACGGTTTCGGTCAGCGGCGCGGCCATGCTGGCAAGCAGCCCGAGCAGTGCCAGGGTCAGCACCACCTCGATCAGGCTGAAGCCCTGCATGCGGCGCTGCGCGATCATGGCCGCGGGCTCCCTTTGGCCGGGGCGATCGCCATCTGGCTTTCCACCACCGGGGCATCGGTGGCCGGGGCATTGCCAGGCACATCCGCCGGCGGCAACGGCGCCATCTGCCGCACCTGCATGGCCGACTCGGTGCCGGTGGCGAACTCCATGTCCGACGGGCTCTGGTACGGCAGGTTGCGCACGATGCGCGGGGTGATCGCCAGCACCAGCTCCGACTTGCTCATGTCGTCCTTGTTGCTGCCGAACAGCCGGCCCAGGCCGGGGATGTCGCCAAGGCCCGGGATCTTGTTGCCGCTGGCGTTGTGGTCGTTGCGCACCAGCCCGGCCAGCACCTGGGTTTCGCCATCGTGCAGGCGCAGGGTGGTCTGGGCGTTACGGGTGTCGACCTGGACCGGGATGGTGCCCTGGCGCGTGGCTTCCAGCGGGGTGGCGTTGCTCACCTCCAGGGCTACCTTGATCGCCACTTCGTTGTTCAGGTGCACGGTGGGCTGCACCTCGAGCTTCAGGCCCACGTCCAGGTAGGTGACGCTTTCGGTGATCACCGGGCCCTGGGTGGACGGCACCGAGGTGGCGCTGATGATCGGTACCCGCTGGCCGATGTGGATGCGCGCCTGCTCACGGTTGCTGACGCGGATCACCGGGCTGGCCAGGGTGTTGATGTCCTTGTCCTGGGCGTTGATCTTGGCCTGCGGTGCCGGCGCGATACTGATGCGGCTGGAGTCGATGCCCTTGAGCTGGTCGAGCACGCTCACCGGCTGGCCGTCGGAGCTCAGCACGCCGAAGGTGTTGGGCCATTGCAGGCCGAGGTCGAGGATGCGCGAAGTGGCCACTTCCATCACCTCCACTTCCAGCACCACCTCGGGGTTGGACTGGTCCTGCGACTGCAGCAGTTTCTCGGCCATGCGCACGGCGTCGGGGGTGTCGCGCATGGTCAGGGTGTTGAGGCGTTCGTCGACGAACACGTCGCGGGTCTTGAGCATGGTCTTGACCATGTTCAGCGCGGTGTTGGAGTCGATGCTGGTCAGGTAGAAGGTGCGCATGACCAGTTCCTGGTAGTCCTTGGTCTTCTGCGGCGAGTCGGGGTAGATCATCAGGGTGTTTTCGTTGACGATCTTCTGCCGCAGCTGGTTCTGTTCCAGCAGCAGCGCCACGGCGTCCTCGATGCGCAACTCGCGCACGAAGATGGTTGCCTTCATGTCCGGGCGCATGTCCTTGTCGAAGATGAAGTTGATACCGGCGACCTGGGACAGCACCTCGAAGATGCTCTTCAGGTTGGCATCGCGGAACTCCAGGGTCACCGGCCGCTCCAGCTTGCTGCGCAGCTGCGGGAACGGCTGCGCGGTGCGCGCCTGCACGTTCTCGATGTCGCTGCGCAGGGCAATGCCCTTCTGGTTCTGCGGGTCCAGGCGCAGCACTTCACGCATGTAGCGCTCGGCACCGAACAGGTCGCCCTGGCGCAGCGCCGCCTGGCCCAGCGCCACGCGCTCGTCGAGGGTGCGGATCAGCTCCAGCTGGCGGATGCCTTCCTGGGCGCGGCGGTTGTTCGGCTCCAGGGTCAGCACCCGGCCATAGCCCATGCGGGCGCTGGCGAAGTCGTGGCGGATGCGGTCGGCGTCGGCCTGGGTCAGCAGCGCCTCGACCGCAGCCTGGCGGCTGTGGGCCAGGGCGATGTTCAGCTCGGTGTCACGCGGGTCCTCGCGCAGGGCTTCTTCCAGGCGGGCGATGCCGGCTTCGTACTGGCCCTCCTTCATCAGCTGGTCGCTGTCCTTGCGTACCGCGCTGGAGCCGCAGCCGGCAATGGCCACGCACAGCGCCATTAGCAGGAACGGAGCCGGTTTGCACAGCTTTGACGACTTCATGGTGCGCTCCCTACAGACAAAGTCTGCGACTGATGCAAAGGCAGGTAGACCAGGTGCAGCTCGCTGGCCGATACCCGTTCGAGGCGGTAGGTGTCTTCGATCACGTCGCCCTGGCGCACGACGTAGAGTTTTTCGCCGCTCTGCAGGAAGATCTGCAGGTCGTCGCGGTCGCCGATGCGGCCAATGAACTGGAATGGCAGGGCCGGTGCAGTCGGGGCTGCGGCTACGGCGGGTGCGGTGACCACGGGTTGTTCGGTGACGGTGGCCAGGGCCTGGGGTTTGGTCCATTGCTGGGTTGGGAAGAGATCTCTTGAGGCTTGTTCCGGCCCTTTCGCGGGTAAACCCGCTCCCACAGGGACCGTGGATACCGCCGATTTTGTGGGAGTCGGTTTGCCCGCGAAGGGGGCAACACTGTCTTCCTGGCCGAACCAATGGCCCGGGGCCCAGGCCAGCGCCGCGCTCACGCCGAGGAAGCCAACCCAGATGACAGCACGTTGTGTGTTCATCACGACCTCGACAGGTAAAGGGTCATGCGCAGGCGGGCGTTGAGCTCGCTGTCGCCAATGCGTTTGCGTTGCAGCTCCAGGTCTTCCAGCACCAGGGTCGGCAACTGCTTGAGCAGGCCCCTGAGGAAGCCGCGAATCTGCGGGTAGCTGCCGCGCACCGGCAGCACGATCTGGTAACGCGCCAGTTGCGTCCTGGGGTCGATGCCCAGGGCATATTCGCCACGCGCCAGGCTGATATGCTCGGCGCTGGCCAAGTGGTACAGGCGCTCGATCAGCTCGCTGGCCCGGGGCTGCCCCGGCAGTTGCTGGCGCAGGCTGTCGAGGGCCTGCTGCTCGGGCTTGATGGCGATCTTCAGCTCGCCACGCCTGACCCGCTCGACCTGCACGCTGGCGTCCGCTTCGGCGGCGCGCAGTTCGCGCAGGTTCTGCCATTGCGGCAACACCCCGGCGCACAGCACGCCCACGGCCAGCAGGCCCACCGCAATTGCAGCCAGGCCGACCGGGCCGACGCGACGCAGGCGTTCCTGGAGGATCAGGCTGTTCAGCGATTCACGGGCGCGCATGGCCGGTCTCCCAGGTGGCGGTGAGGGTGAAGCGCACCGGGTGCTCGGGCTGCGCGGCCAGCACCTCGTGGTTGAGCAGCGACACATCGCTGAGCTCGGCACTGGCTTCCAGGCGCTGGTGGTACTGCAGCATCGCTTCCAGGTTGCGCGCCTCGGCGGTTATGCGCAGCTGGCCTTTGCGCGCGTCGGGGGCCAGGCTGAGCAGCGCCACGTCGTCCTGGGGTTGCGCTTCAAGCATGGCGAACAGCTGCTGCCAGGGCCGTTGCAGCTGCTGCGACACGCTTTGCATCTGCGCCAGGCGCTCGGCCTGTTCGCGGCTGGCGGCGCTGCCCAGCGGTGCGACAGTGGCCGGGCGACGGCCCAGTTGCTGCTCCAGGCTGTGCACGCTGGCCTCCACTTCGACCTGCTCGGCCTGCAAGCTTTGTTGCAGCAGCACCAGGCCGGCGACCATGGCACTCGCCACGGCCAGCAGCGACCAGGCCAACGGGCTGTTGCGCCGGGGCTGGAATTCCAGGTCGAGGCGGCGCATGTCAGGCCACCGCCCGCCACATGGCGCACAGCGGGTCGGCGTCGCTGGCCGGCTGGCACAGCTGCACCGCCGCCAGTTGCGGCACCTCGCCCCGGCCCGGGGCATGCAGGTAGACCCGTGGCAGGTGTTCGCCGTACAGCTCGCAAGTGCGCTCGATCAGTGCTTGCAGGGCCTGGTCGCTGTCGGCGCAGCCTTGCGCCAGCACTTGCTGCCAGGCCCCGCCGGCGGCCAGCAGCAGCACGCTGCGGCGCGGTTCGGCCAGGACGAACAGGAAGTCGCCCTGCTCCAGCTGTGCCGAGCAGCGGTTGTAGGCGGCCATCAGGTACGGCTGCACCGAGCGCAGGCTCAGGTGGCTTTCCCGGCCCAGCGCCTGCAGCCGCTGCAGCAGGGCTTCGGGCAGCGCCGTGGCGATGCGCGCGGCACCGGCCGGCTCGGGCGACAGCACGATGCGCCAGTCGTCCAGCGGCTGCCCGTAGAGGTTTTCGAAACAGGCCCGGGCGTAGGCGTCCAGTTCGCGCGGGTGGCTGATGGCATCACTCCAGGGCACCAGGCAGAAGCGGCTGTAGCGGGCCGACAGCAGCACCCGCAACTGGGCACCGCGCACGGCATGCTCGGCCAGCAGGGTGGCCAGGGCATCGACGGCGGCCTCCCAGGCCGGTTGGGCGGCATCACAGGTAAAGTCGCGGCTGCCCAGCCATTGGTGGTGATTGGCGTGCCAGCTACCCAGGCCTACACCTTCGGCGCCGAGTACGGCACTGTATCTGTAAGCGCCACGATCAGATGAATGTGACACGGTTGATCTCCTCGAGAGTGGTACGGCCATCCCGGACCAGGTCCAGGGCCGAGGCCCGCAGCAGGCGCAGGCCGCGCTGGCAGGCGAGGTTCTTGATTTGCGACAGGGGGCGGCGCTCGACGATCATCTGCCGCAGGTCGTCGTCCAGGTGCAGCAGTTCGGCGATGGCGCTGCGGCCGCGGTAGCCACTGCCGCGGCACTGGCCGCAACCCTGGGCGCGGACGAACTTCCAGCCGGCCACGCCCTCGCGGGTCAGGCCCGCGCCGTACAGGGTGTCGTCGTCGACTTCGCACGGCGTGGCGCAGTGCGGGCAGGCCAGGCGGATCAGGCGCTGGGCCAGCACCGCATTGAGCGCGGAGACGAAGCTGTAGGGGTCGACCTGCATCTGGCTGAAGCGGCCGATCACATCGAACACGTTGTTGGCGTGGATGGTGGTGAACACCAGGTGGCCGGTGAGCGCCGACTGCACGGCGATTTGCGCGGTGTCCGGATCGCGGATTTCACCGACCAGGATCTTGTCCGGGTCGTGGCGCAGGATCGAGCGCAGGCCGCGGGCGAACGTCAGGCCCTTCTTCTCGTTGACCGGGATCTGCAGCACGCCGGGCAGCTGGTATTCGACCGGGTCCTCGATGGTGATGATCTTGTCCACGCCGTGGTTGATCTCGCTGATCATGGCGTACAGGGTGGTGGTCTTGCCGCTGCCGGTGGGGCCGGTGACCAGGATCATGCCGTAGGGTTCGGCGGCCAGCCGGCGCAGGGCGCGCAGGGTTTCCTCGGCAAAGCCCAGGGCCTGCAGCTGCACGCCGCTGACCCGGTCGGACAGGTCCTGCTTGTCGAGCACCCGCAGCACCGCGTCTTCGCCGAAGATGCTGGGCATGATCGATACCCGGAAGTCGATTTGCCGGTCGCCCACGGCAACCTTGAAACGGCCGTCCTGGGGCACGCGTTTTTCGCCGATGTCCAGCTCGGCCATCACCTTGATGCGCGAGATCACCTGGTCGGCGAAGGCGCTGCCGCTGGCCTTGCCGGCGCCGTTTAGCACACCGTCGATGCGGTACTTGATGGTCAGGCCCTGGCCGGTCATGCCCAGGTGGATGTCGCTGGCGTGCAGCTTGAGGGCGTCGTACAGCGTGGAGTTGACCAGCTTGACCACGCGGCTCTGGTCTTCGCTGATGCTGGCCAGCGACAGGCGCTGCAGCGGGTCGCTTTCGCTGCTGGTTTCGGCGTCGTGGTCAAGGGCGTCCACGGCGTGGAAGCTTTCTTCGTGGCGGGCCAGGAAGGTGGCCAGGTCGGCGGCGTGGGCCAGGTACAGCGGTGCGCCTTGCAGCACGTCGTCGATCCAGGCCAGACGGGCGTGGTCGAAGGGGTCGGCGAACACGCCCAGCAGTTGGCCGCCCTGCTCGATCAGCACGAATTCACGCTTCAGGCACATCGCCAGGCTGACCTTGTCGAAGCGTGGGGTGCTCGCCAGCAGCGTGTGGCTGCCCAGCACCGGGTAATGCAGGGTCAGGCCCAGGCGCTGGGTGAAGGTGTCGGGGGTGTCGCCGGCCAGCTGTTCCAGGCGGGTGAGCAGGCGTTCGTCGCTGGTTTGCAGGCGGGCCTGGGCCAGCAGGTCGCGGGGGTAGGCAGAATATGCTTTTACCTGTGCCGGCCCTTTCGCGGGTAAACCCGCTCCCACAGGATTTTCGATATCTTCAGGATTGCAGTGCCCCTGTGGGAGCGGGTTTACCCGCGAAGAGGCCGGTGCAGGCGGTGGAGCGTCCTGGGTTGCATCGAATGCTTCTGGCATGGCCTGCGACTCCGCTCAGGGGCGCGTCGCAGGCTGGCTCGGCCAGGGGTGCGGGCGCCGCTATTCCCCTGTGAGCAGTTGATCGTCGTCGGGCCCTGGGGGCTTGGCGCCGTTACGGCGGCGGTCGGCCAAAACCCAGCTTCCATCGTACAACTGCAGGGGGAACGATTCGTTCCTGTTCTGGCGTCGTTCGACGAACCCTTCAGCCGGGTTGTCCGTGGCCCTGCGCCGGCGCTCGATGCCCATCAGGTCGAAGACTGCACGGGCCAGTTCCACCAACGGGAACGGCTTGAACAGGACATGGCTCACACCCAGCTCGGCGGCCCGCTCACGCACTTCGACGGTGGGGTGGGCGGTAATCAGCACGAAGTGGCACTGCCTGTTCCTGCGTACGGTCTCCAGAACCTGAAAACCCTCCATGTCGGGCAAGCGGTAATCCAGCACGATCACTTGCGGTGCCAGGCTTGCAGCCTGCTCGATACCACTGGCACCGTCGTGGGCAACATGAACTTCCAGGCCTTGCGCCTGCAGGTACGCTTGCAGGTTCTGCGCAAGAGTCTGTTCGTCATCGACTACCAATACTCTGTTCACCAAGGTCGACTCCCAAGAACTGCCCGGTAACCCGGTCTGCGAAGTGCGCCCCTGTACAGGCTTGAGCAGGCTTCGTGCCAGGCGTGAATAGTCATGCTGAATAACCGTAACTCATTGATTTTGCAGGGGCACCGATCACTACCCGCAACGCGGCGGGCAGGCGCACCAGCCCCGTTCCCCACATGCGGGGAAAGCGATGGCACACTGCTATTTCGTTATTCCCCAGCATTGGGGAAACGCCATCAGGGGCCTCAGTCGGCGATCTCCACGGTAGCGGACGCACGCAAACGTTGGCGCACGGACTGGCGCGCCTGCGCCTCCCGCTGCCCGATGAGCGTGGCCCTGGCCAGGACCAGGCCCTGTTCGCGTATGACCGAAGGCTCGTCACTTTGTTGCTGCACTCCTTGCAGGTTTTGCGAATTGGCATCATAGAATGCCTCCACTTCGGCCTCGCTGGGCGCGGCGACCGCGCTGAGCTGGGCGTACACCTGCTGCGCGGCCAGCTCGCGCCGGGTGTACTCATTGTACTGTGCCCTATCGAAACCCGCTTCCGCCAGCCGCCGCTCAAAAATTGCCGGGCTGCCAAGCGCGGCCTCGATCTCGCCCACATGCGCCGACACCTGCTCGTCGCTGATGGCTATGCCGAGGCGCTGGGCCTCCTGCCACAACAGCTCCTTGTCGATCAGTTCATCCAGGGCCTGATCGCGCAGGCGCTGGTACAGGTTCGGGTTGCGGATGCTGGCCACCGCGCGGCCCTGGGCGTCCAGGTATTCGCTGAAATAGCGCTCCAGGCGCATCGTCTCGATCTCCACACCGTTGACCCGTGCCGCCGGCATATCGGCCCAGCTTGCCTTGGCCAGCACCTGCAACAGGCACAACAACAGAACACGCATGGCAACCTCCGCTCAAGGGCTGTCCGGCAGTGGCCGGTACGGGGTGACCGCGGTAAAGCGCGGCCCGGGAAGGGCCACCGCCACCACATGGGCACCGGCCATGCCCTGGCGGCGACCGGGGCCGAAGCCCAGGGCCGGGGTCAGGCCGGTGGACACATCATGCAGGCCCTCCAGCGCGGCAATCAGCTGCTCGCGGCTGGTGTCACGGCCAGTCTGCTTCAACGCTTCGCTCAACAGGCGCAGGGCGCACAGGGTGTTTACCTGCAACGACGCCTGGCGGGGGGCGAGCCCCTGGCGCTGCTGCAGGCCGGCCAGGGTCGCCAGGCCCTGTTCGGTCCAGTCCTCGGGCACGTAGGGATAAGCCAGGAACACCCGTTGCGACCAGAACTCGGGCAAGCGCGCCACGGCGCCGGTCACCTGGCTGGAGGCGCCAAACAGGTATGGCTGGCGGCCGGCTGACTGCAGCGCCGAAGCCAGTTCGGCAAAGGCCTGGGCACGGCCGAGGAAGACAATGCCCTGCCCGTCCACGGCTTTTCCTGCAAAGGCCTGGGCCGCAGGTGTTGCCCAGCCCTGCTGCAGCAGGCGTTCGCGCACCTGTTCGGCCAACGCCGCATGTTCATTGCCGGCATACACCACACGCAGGTCGCCCGCTGCCAGGCCCAGCGCTGCGCGGGCGTGGCCGGCCAGGCTCAGCAATTGCGCGGGCAAGCCGGGCAACGGGTCGAAAATCTGTGGGCTGCCGCCGCTTCGTGGGGTGCTGCCGATCAGCGGTACATTGTGTGGCGCCAGCAAGGTTGCCAGGCGCTGGTCGAGCATGGGTACCAATGGCGCGATCAGGGCGAACACCCGTTCCTGCTCCAGCAACTGCTGCAGTGCCCGTTCGGCGCTGGCCGGGTCGGCGCCCGGGTCGAGCACCACCAGTTCCAGGCGTCGCCCGTGGATGCCACCCTGCTGGTTGAGTTGCGTCAGGCCGTCTTCCAGCACCGCACGCACCACCTGCCCGGCCTCGGCCAGCGGGCCGGATGCCGGCAGCAAGGTGCCCAGGCGCAGCACGCCCTCCTCCACGCCGGGGTCGCGCTCCTGGGCCAGGCGCTTGAGGTAGGCCGTGAGGTTGCGCTGGTCGGCCAGGGTCAGCTCGAAGCGTGGCATGGCCGGGTCCAGGCGATTACCGGCCGGGTCGACGCCATGCTGGATGGCCCGGGCCAGGCTGCTGTCGGTGTAGGCCGGATAGCGGCGGCCGTTGACCTCGCGTTCGCCCTGGCCTTGCGCCAGGCGCTGCCAGTCGAGGCTGGGCGGGCGTACCCCCCCTTCGGCGCGGCCGCGGCCATCGTTGCCGTGGCAGCTGGCACAGGGCAGCACGCTGGCGGGGACCGTCATGTCGCTGACACCGACCCGGGCCTGCAGTTGTGCGTCGCTGCTGGAGACGCCCTGGCGGTAGAGGTGTTTGCCGGCTTGTTCATGTTCGGTCAGGTCCAGGGCAAAGGCAGAAGAAAAGTGTGCCATGCCGAGCACGAACGCCAACCAGATCGCAAGCCCTGTGGGAGCGGCCTTTGTGGGAGCGGCCTTGCGTCGCGAAAGGGCTGCACAGCAGCCCCAGCGATAGTTGCACCAACCCAGATAACGGGGAGCGCTGCGCGCTCCTTTCGCGACGCAAGGCCGCTCCCACAAAGACCGCATCCACAAAGGGAGTTCCCAGAGTGGCAGATGCCACAGAGGCCAATGCCGCAGAGATCGCATGATGCTCACCGCCCTGCCAAAGGCAGTGCCAGCAACTGCATGCGCTGGGCAATCGCCGCAGGCGGCGCATCCGGGCGGATCTTGCTCCAGCGCTTGCCGGCCACGTCGCCGGCAATCAGCTGTGTCGAATGCTGCTCGGGGCTGGGCAGAAACTGGCCGATGCGGCCGAGCACCAGGTCGACATTGGCCTTGTCACCCGTCAGGAACACCCAGTTGGGCCCATCCACGCCCTGCTTCTCGGCAAACGCCTTGAGCACTTCGGGGGTGTCGTTGAGCGGGTCGCTGCTGATCGACACGAAGGTCACCTGGCTGGCCAGCTGCGGCCCCATGGTCTCGCGCACTTCACGCAACTTGCGGGTAATCAGCGGGCAGGCGTCGGTGCAGTGGGTGAAGATCACGTTGAGCATCACCACCTTGTCCTTGAGCACATCGCTGTAGAAGCGCAGCTCGCGGCCGTTCTGGTCCTTGAGCACAGTGTCGGTGAACCAGGTCTGGGCATCGCGGGTGCCGCCGCCACTGGTCATCGCCTGCGGGGCCGGCTGCGGTTCTGGCGCCTGCGGGGCATGGCCTTCATGGGCGAACGCCACCGAGGCGAGGATCCACAGGCAGCCACCCAGCACCAGCCAGTCAAAACCGCGCATGGCAACGCGGCGGTTGCTTACCTGGCTCATGGTTGCACCTCGTGATGGTCGGCAATGGCCGTGCTCTTGGCATGCACCCGGCGGGCGCCGAGGCGGTTGATTTCGTCGATCAGCACTGCCGGGTCGGTGAACCCGTAGTAGCGCGTCCAGTGCCCGGTGCGCCCGTCACCCACCAAGATCAGCGGCGGGTGCTGGCTGAGATCGGCGCTGAAGCTGCCCAGGCCCTTGAGGGTTTCGCTGATGGCGTACGGCGTGCCGGTCAACCAGCTCCAGCCCGGCCCCTTCTGGAAGGCCTTGGCGTAGTCCTGCAGGCGCCTGGCGTCGTCACGTTGCGGGTCGACGCTGATCGACACCAGATGAATGTCTTGCCCTACCCGGCCACCCAGTTGCTGCTGGACCTTGCCCATGATCGACGACACCACCGGGCACACCGTGGTGCAGCTGGTGTAGATGAAGCCCATGACCACCAGGTGGTCACCCACCAGGTCTTTTTCCAGGCGTACCGGCATACCGTCCTGGTTCAGCAGCGAGACATCGGCAAAGCGCACGCTGGCCTTTTCCTGGCGCGCCGCCGGCGGCTGTTCGGCGTGGCCGTTGTGATCGTGGCCACCATGGGCCAGAGCCAGGTTGCCGGCCAAAGCCAGGCTCAGGGCCAACAGTTTGCAAGCATGCTTGGCGCTCATCGCAGACTCCTCACGTCATTCTCGGAAACGGTGGACGTTGCGGCCGGCAGGACGCGCAGGCTGGTGTAGTTTTCCTCGGCGAACCTGCGCCCCAGCGACGGCGACTGCACGTGCAGGTACCAGGCGCCGGCTTCAGGCAGGGTCAGGGCTGCCTGATAGATGCCCTCGCCCACCTCCTCCAGTTGCAGGTTTTGCGGCATGGACGAAGGCGCCAGGAAGTAGCGCAGGCTCAGGTCGCTCAGGCCCAGGCGCGGCTGGCCGTCGTCGCCGACGATGCGCACCCGCGCGGTAACGGCGCTGTGCTGCGACAACGGCCGGTCCAGGCCGATGAACTCGGCGTGGGCGCCCTTGCGCTTGCCGGCATTCGGCGCTGCGGCCACGTCGGTGCTGAAGCAGTGGATGATCTGCGGCTGGTTGAGCAGGAAGGCCACGTCGAACTTGCCGGCGGCGGGCATCTTCACCGTCGAGCCGTACACGCCCGGCGCCAGTTCGCGCAGGCTGCGGTCGACGACGATGGCGGCGCGGGCCTGGTGGCCACGGTTGTTGTAGCCGGACATCGGTGCGTTCATGCCTTCGGCGTAGAAGTAGGTGGTGTTGTCCACCGGATTGACCACGAACACCGAATTGTCGTCACGCGACACCGACAGCCCCTGGGCCAGCGGCAGGTCACCGGCCTGGCGTGGCGCCGCCGGGCCGGCCTCGAAGCCCTGGATGATCGGCGAACGCCCTTCGCCCAGGCTGGCCAGGTTGATCATGCTCACCTTCGGCGAAGCCAGGCCGCGCACGTAGGCATAGCCCTTGGTGAAGGTCAGCTGGTACGGCTCGGCCGCCACCGGGATCTGGTGGATCAGCTTGTCGGTACTGGCGTCGATCACCAGGGCCTGGTTCTCCAGGGTGTTGAGCACGATGCCGTAGCGGCCATCGCTGCTGAAGCGCATTGGCCCCAGGCCCTGGGCGGCCTGGACCGTGTGGCGCAGCTGGTGGTTGCGGGCATCGAACACGCGCACGCTGCCCTCCTCGCCATCGACCACGTACACCGCTTGGGACAACGCCGAATAACTGACCGACAGCGGGTGCGGGCCAACCTTGATGGTCTTGGCCAGGCGCATTTCCGGGATGTCGATGACACTCAGGGTGCCGCTGTCGCGGTTGCTGACATAGGCGTAGCGCGAGTCGGCACTGAAGGCGATTTCGTGGTGCCCGCCGCCGGTGTTGAAAGTTTTCAGGGTGTTGCGCCCCGGTACATCGATCACCGTTACCCCGCCCTTGGCCGGATCGCTGCTGTTGTTGCCTACCCACAACCGGTGCTGGTCCGGCTGCAGGGCCACGCGCAGGGGCTGGTCGCCAGCGTTCAGGTCGGCCACGCGGGTGAAGGTTTCGGTGTCGATCACCGAGACTTTGCCGCGCTCCGGGATGGACACGAACACCAGCTTGTCGTCACCGGTGGCCACCCAGTCCATGGGCCGCCCAGGCAGGTCGATGCGGGCCATGGTACTGGTCACGCCGCCAACCGAAACGGTCGGGTCGATCACCGTCAGGCTGGCGTCCTTGTTCATCATCAACAGGAAGTAGCTGTTCAAGTCGAGCAACGGCCGGGCGCCGATACTGCTTTTGAGGAACAGCGCGACACGGGCCTTGCAGCTCTGGTCGCGGTCGCCCTCCGGGGCCGACTGCGTCGGGTCGATCCACGCCCCCGGGGCCATGCCCGACAGCGGCTGGCCACTGGCCTGGTCGCTGACCTTGAAACGGATGTTGGCGAAGCTGCCCTCCTGCAGCTCGCCCCCCGCCAGCGGCCGGGCCTCGAACTCCACGGTCACGCCGTCGCGGCTGAGCCGGTGCGGGGCCTGCGGGTCGTCAGAGCCCTGCAAATACTCGCGCGGATCGCACCAGAGGCTTTCATAGGCCACGCCCAGGCCGATCAGCACAGCCCCCAGTGCTACCCCCATGTATGCAAGGCGGGTTTTCTTGTTCATGTTCGCGCCCCCATTTACCGTCACTGCGCCGGTGCCGTTGCCGGCGGCGCTTCATTGGTCACCCGCAAGATCCCCCACAGCCCCGAGAGGTTGCCGTAGGCGGCGTAGTCGCGGAACAGGTAGTCACCCGCCACCGCGTTGGCGCCGCCGGCACTGGGCAGCATGAAGCTGAAGTGCGCAGCCGGCAGCACGCTTTCCTGGGCACCGATGTACATGGCCATCGGGTTGTAGCCGAAGCGCACCGAGCCGATGCCGGGCTGCCACATCGGGTAGCCGTACTCGTCGCTCTTCTCGGCCTGGTAGTTGTGCAGCGGCCACAAGTGGCCATCCAGCTGGTAGACCATGCCGCGGCTGCCGCCACTGGGCATCACGATATGGTTGCGCACTGGCTGGCCGGGCTTGGCGTACAGCACCGGGGTTTGCGGGTCGCCGCCGACCAGGGCGTTGGCGTAGGCCATGTGGGCGTTGGGCACATCGCCAAAGCCCAGGCCGGCGGCGCGGCCGAAGGGTGAGTCGGGGGCCATGCCGAAGCGCAGCCACAGGGGCTCGGTCTTGTAGTTGACCGCCATGTTGCCGTTGTCCTGCGGGTCGCCGGCGGCGCCGTTGCCTTCGGTATTGATGCCCTCCACCGGGCGGCCGTCGGCCCAGCGCATGTTCAGCGCACGCTGCCAGACCGTGACGAAGTCGCGGTAGTCCGGCTGGCCGGTGACCTTGACCGTGGCCTGGGCCCGTGTTGCGCCGTCCTCGGTCCAGGTGGCGGTCTGCGGCAGGATGCTCATGGCACCCACCAGGCCTTTCTGCGGCTGCTTGATGAAGTCCGACGGGGTCAGGTTGAGGCCGCCGAACTCGATGGCCGTGGTGTTGATGTTGTCCACCGTGCGGCCCAGTTGCGACACCGGCTTGCCTTCACGCTCCAGGTGGCCGGCATAGTACTGGTAGGTACGGGTCGGCCAGGCGCCACTGGTGCCGGCACGCGGGGCCACGGTCTGCACCGGGTTGAGGCCGACGTTGGCACCGTCGGACTTGGTGATGTCGTAGGCCAGCAGCTGGGCATGCAGGCCCACGTGGCTGGACGGCCGCATCAGGTTGTTGGCAAAGGCGGTGGCACCCTCGCTGTCGAAGCGGTCACGCTTGACCACGTTGTGCATCACCGCAGTGCTGGGCAGGTCCGGCATCACCAGTGGCAGGCGGTTTTCCAGGGTGATGCTGATGCACTCGCCGGCGTTGGCGCGCAGCACCAGCGGCTCCACGGGCACACCCGCCTTCAGCTTGCCGGTGGTGGCGTCCAGGTCGGCCTTGCGCACGTACAGGATTGCGGTCGGGTCGTGCAGCGGCGCGCTGTGGCCACCGATGGTGAAGGGTTCCCCATCTTCGGGGTCTACCCCACTGACCAGCGGGATGGCGGTCTTGCGGCTGTTGAACACCAGGGTGCCGCCGTTGGCCTTGAGCGGGCCGCCGACATGCTGGCCGACACCGGCCGGGTCGTTGATGCTGACGCCGTTGCGGTTCTCGAGGATGTCGTTGGCCAGTGCCGCGACGATTTCGTAGCTGCGCTTGACCGTGGGGCGGCTGCCGATGCCGTTGGGATTGGCCGTGGCTTTCGGGCAGATGCCGTCGAAGTTGACGGTGTTGCGCATGGCCACCGGCTGCGGGTTGTTGGGCAGCGGGAACAGGTCGGCACGCTGCGCGGTGTAGTTGCGCATGATGCCCCAGATGCCGTTCCAGTAGCCCTCCAGGGCCGCGTCCAGGGAATACAGGTAGTCACCGTTGGTGGCCGCCGAACTGGAGATCATCGACACCGGCGCCATGAAGCCCAGTTGCTCGGAAATACCGATCATCTGCGATGACTTCCAGCCCGAGTTGGAGCTGTTGCCGTAGCCGGTGCCGTTCTGCAGCCACTTCACGCCATGCAAGGTGACGTTGTGCTCCTCTTCATGGCCGCCGGCGTGCATGCGCAGGCGTACGTTGTCACCGGAGTAGGTGCGCAGCATCGGGGTAAACGGGTCGCCCGGTTCGCTGCCGGCCGCGTTGATGTGCGGCGGGAACAGCGTGGTGCCGCCGGTGGGGCCCACGGCCGAAGTAATCGCCGACGGAGCCAGGTTCATGGCCGGAATCGCCCGGTCGGTACGGGTTTGCAAGGCATAGCTCAGGTCGCCGGCCAGGCCGTCGGCCTGCATGCCACGCTTGCCGTCCGGGCCGACCTTGTTCGGGTCGTACACACGCAGGGCCAGGGGCTCGTTGCGGTAGTTGACGACGAACATGCCCGGGTCATCCACCGAAATCGCCTGCGGGCAGGGCCGGCTTGGGCAACCGGGGTTGATGCCGCCGCGCTCCTCGACAATGGCCTCCAGCAGGTTCGACGCCTTGCCGCGCACCGGCGGGTTGATGGCGTAGCGGAAGCTGTCGGCGGTGGCCGGGTACGACTGGGCATTGGGGATGCCGTCCGGCCCGGCGCCGACATACACACCGGCCTCGTAGGCGTGCTGGAAGTCGCTGTATTCCAGGAAGAACTCGCGGTAGCTGTCGTTCTTGCCGTCGCCATCGTGGTCACCGGTCTGGATCACCGCCTGCCACGAGGTCGGGCCACCGTCCTGGCGCGTGGCCGGGTTGTACAGCTTCTCGCCGGTTTCGGCGTGGTACCAGGTGGAGTTGGCCGGCTCGGCCAATACGGTGGCATACAGCCCAAGCTGCTGGTGGGTCGATGGGCCGAGGTGGTCGTGGGTGAAGATGGTGCCCAGGCCACGGTCGACGTTGTACACGTTCACCAGCGGGTCGGCGAACCAGCGCTGCATGGCCGTGCGTGCGCCCAGCCAGTCGGCCCGGCCGAAGCGGCCGAAGTACGGGTGCTGCCGGGCTTGCGGGCAGGCGGCGGTGCCGTCGCGGCTATCGCCCTGGGTGCAGCCGTTGTAGGCACGAATGGCCTGCACCCGCTCGACCACACTGCCGGGCGAGAGGATGCCGTCTTCGTAGTTCCAGCCGTTGGCCGAGCCATCGGCGGCGGTCAGGTCCCACTTGGGCAGGTGAATGTGCTGGCCGATCACGTCGGTCGGGGTGCGCACCTGGTAGTCGTCCATCTCGTAGATGTTCGGGATCAGGTTGGTGTGCTGGTACATGGTGCAGTCGAAGGTGTTCATGCGCATCACCAGCGGCTCTGGCGGGCGCTGCTTGGTGATCACCGGCCAGGCGTCTTCCCACAGGGCGATGATGCGGGCCTGCGGGAAGTGGTAGCCGACCTTGTTGTACACCGCGTCGAACTGGATGTTGGCGCCCTTGTAGATGCGTGGGCGGTCGGCGGTGAAGGCCGAGGCGCCACGGAAGTTCAGGCCCGCCAGGCTCTCGCCGCTGAAGTACTCGCCTACCCCGGAAGACTGGGTCAGGCGTTTGCCCCGGTCATCCATGCACGGCTCGTAGAACGGCGCGCCGGCAGTCGGCAAGGCGCCGTTGGTGCGGAACGCCTTGGCCACCGGCTGGCTGCCGGGGATCAGGGCGAAGCTTGGGTGTTCGGCCAGGGCGTGGAACTGCATGGCCGCCTGCTCGACATCGGTGCCCTCTTCGGGCAGGTAGATCGGCTTGGCCTTGTGTACCACCTTGGTGAAATCGAGCTTGGTGGTGGTGGTTTCGGCCTCGCCGCCGGCGGATACGCCGTCCAGCGCGTGGCGCCCCAGGCCGCCGTCCCAGCCATCGACCTGGTTCGGGTCGAGGTTGGCCCACAGTGCCTTGCCGCTTTCCTTGAGCTGGCGTGCCATGGCCGGGTCGAGCATGTCCAGTGGCGGGGTTGGTGGGCGGTTGCCCACGCTGCTTTCCATGCCGCCGATCCAGAACGGATAGCCAGGGTTCTTCAAGGTGCCGTCGGCGTTGCGGTTGGCGTCGCTGCGGTCGACCAGTGCCAGCGAGCCGATGGCCTTGCGAACCGGCGCCTGGTTGGCTGGCTCCTCATCCTCTTCTTCCTCGGGCTCGTCGTCATCATCATTGGCGGCAACCAGCGCTTCGGACAGCTTCGGTACCACCACCACCTTGCCTGGCATCGGCGCCATGGCCTTGCCGGGCAGCGGCACGATGGCCGGGATCGGCGTGCCGGCAACGATCTCGCCATCGGGCAGGGCCCGGGCGCCAACCGCCGGCTTGCCGCTGCGCAGGGCGAACGGGGTGTTGTGGAAGCCGTTCTCGCCCTGCCCGCTTACCTCGAGGCGGGTGCCTTCCTCGAACACGTCGTGCACCCGCCACATGGCCCACATGCCCTGGGCGAAGTGCGGGTAGAAGTGGCAATGGTAGATGGCATCGCCCGCCACCCGGTTGCGGTTGCCCGAACCGCCGTTGGCGATTTCGTAGGTGTAGCCGACCCCCGCGCCGATGCCCTGGGCATCGATGTAGTCGGAATTGTCGTCATTGGGGTTGAACAGCCACTGGTGGCCGTGCAGGTGGAAGATGTGCTGCTCATGGCCGTTGTGGGTGTTGCGGAACTTGGTGAAGTCACCGATGTAGCTGTGGTGCACGTTGGCCGGTTCCGCCGGGAACAGGGCCATGCTGGCCTTGACCCCGATTGCGCTGGCCGGTGGTACCTCGCCAGGGCGGATGTGCTCCAGGCCGACGTTGGCCGGCACGTCCACCAGCGTACCGACGTCACCGACAGTGTGCGCACTGAGGAAGAACTCCTCATAGGCGCACGACAGGCAGTCGTGCATCGGCCCCACGCCCAGGCGGTTGGCCACCACTTCGGCGCCCATGCCACCGGAACCGTAGTTGATCATGAACGAGTCGCGGGTGGGTTCCAGTACGTGGCCCATCACCGGGTCCGCCCAGTAGCCAGGGAACGCCTGGGTGCCGGCGACCTCGTCGGCGAACTGCGAGGCGAAGTCACGGAACGCCTCCAGGCGGTTGGGCAACGCCGGGTTGCGCTTGCCCAGGCTTTCCAGCGGGTAGGTGGATTTGGGGAAGCTGCCATCGGGGTTGGGGCCCATGACGATGGCATCGGTTTCGCTGTTGATGATCTGGTTGCCGTCGACCATGGCAATGATCGGCTTGCCAGCCTTGCCTTCGGCGATCCAGGGTTGCATTTGCGGGTAGCGGGCTTCGTAGTCGATCACCGGCTGGCCGGTGGCGGTACGGCCGGTGGTGGCCAGGCGCATTTCTTCTTCGGTGAGGGTATTGCGGTAGGTGCGGCCGAGTTTGGGCACCACCACTACCTGGCCGAACAGGCCGTTGGCAACGTTGCCCGCAGTGCCCTCGCCGCCGAAGGTGGCGGCTTTGCTGGTAGCGGCGAAAGCGCCTTCGCGTTCGGCGTACAAGGTATAGCTGCGGGTGCTGCCGGGGCTGACGAAGAAGTTGCCGTTACGCCCGGTGTAGGCAGAAATGTCGGCGATGCTGTTGACCGCCTGCATGCCGTTGACCTGGAAGCCGACCATGCGCTCGGCCACCTGCTCGTCGGCGACGAAGCCTTCGGCGGCTTCGTTTTCGAGCTCCGGCCCCTCCTCTTCGCCCTCAGGCTCTTCAGCCTCGATGCCGTGCTTGTTGGGGTTGGCCTTGTAGTCGAGCAGGTTGGTCAGGTTGACGGTAAGGCATTCACCGGCGGCCACCCGCAGCACGATGGGCCGCGGGCGCTTGTCCGGGCGCAGGGTGACCTTGCCCGGTACTGCCGCCCCGCCGCTGCTGAGGGGGACCATCTTGTCGTCCACCACATCCTCGCGCAGGGCGAACATCATGCCGTTGGCGTTTTGCGCGCCAAGGCGGTTGAACATCAGTGGCTGGTCCAGCGCCACCACGTTGGCGACCAGGGTGCGCTGGCACTGCACGGCGGCTTCGCTGGTCGACTCCCAGCCGAGCAAGGCCAGAACGAGTGATGACAGGATGGGGCCTTTGAGTGGCATCGACATGCTGCACCTCCGGGACACAGGATCTCTGCGTGGAGCTGGAGCAAGGTGTATGCCAGGAGCGGATTGCTTTTATTTTCAGTTGGTTGCAGCGGCAAACGAAACAGATTGGGGAGGATTCCCCAGCGGTTTTCCCCGAAACGGGGGGTGGGTTGCAGGTGTTCGTCATGAGATTTTCATTGCCTGTGAGATCGAGCGCCGCCCGCGCGGCGCTCGATCTCACAGGCACCGACAATGTGGTGGCGAGCCCGTGGCGGCCCTAACCCAATCCCCCGCCCTGCACCTCACAATCAACAAGTCGCTACCCGTACTGGCCTCATCGCAGGCAAGCCACACACAGTTACTGCACATGGCTTGAAGCCGATGCGGTCGATGTGGGAGCGGGTTCACCCGCGAACACCGGCGCAGCCGGTGCCATCCATCACGTCGCTCGGTTCAAAGGCCTGCCTGTGACCACTTATTACATCCCCAACACCCTGTAACGCCACGAGTCGAACTTTCCTACACATTTTTCGGAAGCCGGACTAGCGACCCGGAACCCTTGCCTCGTTAGTGTCCGGTGCTTGCACCCCGTGCAATTCACCACACCTGCCCGCATGCGCCAGGAGGCTGCATGCCGGCGTTCACCTGCCCGATGGAATGAACAGCAGGAACACTAATGAGCGCACAACACACTCTACGCGTTACCCCAAATACCCTCACTCCAGCCTGGATGATTCATCCCGTCACCTGGGGTACCCACCATGGATAAATGCTCCGGCGTCGTCGCCCCCACCGAGACCTTCGACCAGGACGATGTCGGCGCCAGCACCGAACTGCTGGCGCAATGGCTGACTGACCTCACCGGCCATCTGGTCAACTGGCGCATCGTCATCACCGTCGCGGAGGTAATGCCCGTCGCCGGTTCGGTATTCGCCGCCACCGACGCCATCGGGGACATCATCAGCCTTGTCCAGGGTTCTCCGGAATACCGGGCCGACCTGTTCAACTGGGTTGGCCTTGGCATCAACCTGTTCGCCATTGCACCGATACCCGGCATGAGTCCCGCTCGCAAAGTGATGCGGCCGGTGTTGAAGTCCGCGAGGGCTTCCTCCAAGGACGGCATGGCCCAAGCCCTGCTGATCGCGATGGAAAACGCCCTCGCCGACGTCTGCCGGGGCGACCTGGAAAACTTCGTCAAGGAAATCGACCGGCAATTACAAACCATCCTGGCCAGCTTTGCGCAGAAGGTCGTGGATATCTGCCAGTTCTTCGCAGACCTTATCCGCTCGGCCGCAGACGGCACCGTCAAAAGCACTGCCCTGACCGTTATCTTCCCGGGATTACGCCTGGTTGCCGAAGCCTCCGATTACGCCAAACGCAAAACCGGCTACGGCTTGAGCAGAGACCAGCTTGGCCTGGGGCCGGACCCAAAACTGCTGGCACTGCTCGAACCCATTGCGCTCAGCCTGGAAAGCCTCGGCCGAATGGCAGGCAACAAGATCGCCCAGATCGGCAACAAGGCCACCCCAGGCAGCCTGGCGGCGATCCTGGATGCGCTGAAGCTGGCCCTGAGCAAGCGCAAGCCTGTGGTGATGCGGGCCAACGTGAATGCCGACGGCAGGGTTACCCAAGTGCGGCGCGTTCACCCACAAAACGGCACCGAAGCAGCCCCGCGGCAACGCCCTGCCCGTGCGGACCCCAACTGCCGCAAAGCCGGGGTCGCCGGCGGCACAGGATGCAGCATCAGTTTTGCCCTGGGCAGCGAAACGATCAGCCACACGGACTTCGCGCTACCCGGCGTGTTTCCCATCAACTGGAACAGAACCTATCGCTCGACTCTAGGCGCCTACGACCATAGCCCGTTCGGCGCCCGCTGGATCACGCCGTTCTCCAGCCGCTTCGACCTGGCCGGGGACACGCTCGTCTACCACGGCATCGATGGCCGTAGCCAGCACTACCCCTTGCCTGATGTCAGCAAGCATCACCACGACCCGATCGAAAACCTGTGGGTCGGACGACCAGAGGCTGACAAGCTGGTGCTGGCGCGCGGGCATGTGATGCATGAGGTGTACGTGCGCGACGGTGACCAGTTCCGGCTGGAGCTGATCTCGCATCAGGGCGGTGCACGCATCGCACTGTTCTATGAGCACCGCCATGCCGACCGTTCTGTGCTGTCCGACCTGGTGACATACCAGTACGAAACCGCCCATCAGCACATCCACACGCAACTGGACGATCACGGCCGGATCGTCGCCCTGTGGTTGATGCGTGATGGCCAGCCAGAGCGTCAAGTCGCTGGCTATGAATTCGATGCCCAGGGCGACCTGCGCAGTGCGCGTGACGAACATGGCGCGCAATGGACCTACCAGTACGCCCATCACCTGATCACCCGCTACACCGACCGTACGGGCCGGGGCATGAACCTTGAATGGGTCGGCGAAGGCTCCGACGCCAAGGCCATCCGCGAGTGGGCCGACGACGGCAGCCTGGATACCCGATTGAACTGGGACCCAGATATTCGCCTGACCCGCGTGACCGATGCCAACGGCAACCAGACCCAGCACTTCTACGACAGCTTGGGTTACACCTACCGCATCATCCACCCGAATGGTGACGAAGAATGGCTGTACCGTGACAGGGACAAGAACGTTACCCAGCATGTGCATACTGATGGCAACGCTGATCACTACGTCTATGACAATCGCGGCAATCTACTCCAGCACACCCGCCCGGACTACACGACCGTCCACCACACCTACGACGACCTGGACCAGCGCTTCAAGACCCGCGATGCCGAGGGCGGCCTGTGGAAGTACGACCATGATTAGCGCGGCAACATCATCGAAACGGTCGACCCGCTGGAGAACAAGACCGAGTACACATACAACAGCGAAAACATGCTCGTAGGCATCAAAGATGCCAATGGGAGTGACAGGAAGCTGGGCTATGACCGTGATGGCCGGCTGACCAGCTACACCGACTGCTCAGGAAAGACCACGCAATGGAAATACAGCGCGCAAGGCCAACTGGCCAAGCTCATCAATGCAGCCGGTGAAGCCACCGAATATCAATACCAAGCCGGCCAGCTGACCCGCGTGGTCCTGCCCGACAAAACCTCCGAGCGCTTCGAGCATGATGCCGAAGGTCGTCTGCTCAAGCACACCGATGCCCTGCACCGGCGGACAATCTGGACCTATAACGAAGCCGGTCGGCTCAAACAGCGTCGCAACGACGACGATTCCACGCTCACTTACCACTGGAACAAGCTCGGCCAACTGGTGCGCCTGCGCAACGAAAACAACGCCGAGGCCATATTCAAGTATGACGCGGTCGGCCGACTGACGCGTGAAACCGGTTTTGACCGGGAAACCACCGATTGGCTCTACGACAACGGCAGCCAGTTGCCCACCCGCCGCATTGACGGTGATCGCATCACCCATTTCGAATATGACCCCATGGGAAGGTTGCTGGAGAGCAATGCCGGGCGGCGCGGTGGCAAAGCATGGGAAACCGAGAAGTTCAGCTATGACGGCAATGGCAACCTGCTGCTCGCTGTTAATGACGCCTGCAAACTGCAGTGGTTCTACGATGAGGCAGGCAACAACATCCGCGAGCACCAGCACTTCCGATACATGAAGGAACAGAAGGTCGCCGTCTTCAAGCACGAGTACGACGCTCTTAACCAACGTATCACTTTTGCCTACGACGCGTTGGGTCGGCGCCTGTACAAGAACTCCCGTTCCAAGTACCGCGACCGGCCGCAGGCGGGGCCTGTCTGGAACGAAAACGCGCGACGGGAGTTGGATGGGAGGCTGGGATGCGGCTTTACCTACTATGGCTGGGACGGCAACACCCTGGCCTTCGAATGCCGCGATCCCGATGGTACTGGGCCGATGACCCATTACATCTTCGAACCCGGAACCTTCGTGCCGATTGCACAAGCGGTGTCGAAGGCTAGCTTGGAGTTGATACCTCAACCCGTTTACCAAGCGCCCTACAACATCAATCGGGATCCAGTTTGGCAGCACAAACCCACGCCGAACCCGCTTGACGCCTTTGCCTGGTACCAGTGTGATCACCTTGGGACCCCGATGGAGCTGACCGATGAAATCGGGCAGGTGGCTTGGAGTGGTGTATACAAGGCTTGGGGGGTAGCGGAGGAGAAGCGCAGTGAGCATGCGAAGTGGGCGGATATTCGCAATCCGCTGCGCTTTCAAGGACAGTATTTTGATATCGAGACAGGGCTGCATTATAACCGGCATCGATACTACGACCCGAGTATTGGACGATTTATAGGTAAGGATCCAATTGGCTTCTCAGGCGGACTAAATGTTTACACCTATGCAGCGAACCCCATTGAATGGCTTGATCCCTTAGGGCTTATATCCAACAGAGACTTTAGGCCGACTGCAACTCTCGACAAAAAACTATCCGCATTGGAAGGTGCTCAATCCAGAGCGGTCAGAGAGAGGCATTTATTGGACGGTAGAATCAGATACTATGAGCGAGAATCTCCTGCTAGAACCCAAGGACCCACTAGAGGGCGATCACACGCCACCGAGTGGAATCCAAAAACAGGTGAAGTCAGAAGCTGGGAGGAAAGCTATGATCACTCCGGGAATGTCAATCGCATTCATCCAAAGTCAAAAAACGGAAGAGAAATGAGGCTCCCTCATTACCCTCCAACATTGGCTGACATTGAGCAAGGCTTGGCTGAGCCATCTAAAAATTGCAAATGCGGAGATTAAGCAAATGCCCTTAGAAACAGCAGGATTGACTATTGCTAAAGACCTAGTGGAGCACCTATCAACTCGCAAATACGACGCAGTAAAATTTGCAATGTATGCGTACTCCATCTGGCTAGACTACAAACTTTATCAATCAGACGACACCCAGCTAGTGGAGATAATGGAAAAATTGCGAAGCATGGACGCAGGAGAGGAATTTGAATACTCCAAAGAGGAAATCCTAGAAATATTAAACGGGTATATGAAAAATAACGAATCCAGCTAAAACCCTAACGGCGGAGCACATGCTTATTCCGGCGAATTGCTCCGCCATGTGTAACATCAACTTCACCGCGCCGGTTGAACGACAACGTTCTCCGCAGTTATTGCGGCATTCAGGGCCGCGACGACGAGCGCGGCAACTTGCTGGGCCCGCGTAGCGGCCCGATCGCGACACAAGCCCGCTTCAAGAGGACCGCGCAGCCTCCGTAGGACATTTCTGAACATGAAACCAAATGCTTCAGAATGAACCCGCTTAGGAATTATCCTACGCGCGCTGCCGAACTATCGCTGTTGTCGGGGAAACACCTCACGGATAACGTTTTCGGGTCGCTTCGGTGACCGGGCATGAGAACCCGACAGATAAGCTAGCAGCACCTCTATGGTGGCCGTACGTGGGCGGGCTTTCGCCTGGCCGGGTCTTTGCTAGCTTCTTCTCGGCTTTCTCACACCCGCGTACGGCTGCCACCTTCAATCCATGAGAAAGATTCAGGTGGTAGTTCCATTCCTCTAGAAGCTGGAATTACATAATGAAAAAGCTCGTCCCCGACCCACCCGTCAAACTGACGTCCCGCCCCATCTACACCATCAACCAGGACATGCCCTCGGTTGACGCTCTGATCCACACCCTTCAGCTGATGTCTGGCATCGAAGACACGCTGGACGAATTCATCTGCGCCAACGCCGGCGAGCCCGGCATCAATATGTTGGTCAATGCGGTACATCATGTTCAGATGACCAAGGCCCTGACAGAGTTGCTGTTCCACCGACAGGCCGGGGATATCACCTGGCATTGAAGTAGAGTCGACTGGCCTCATCGGCGGCAAGCCAGCTCTCATAGAACTGCACATAACTCATCGAATTAGCAGGGACTCTGTGGGAGCGGCTTCAGCCGCGAACACCGGCGCCGCCGGTGCCATGCACCGCGTTGGATTCTTCGCGGCTAAAGCCGCTCCCACAGGATACTCGGGCCGCTTGCGAATTCAGTTTTCTACGCGACAGCGCAGTCCAAAGGGCTGGGCAATCTCCCACAGGTACAGCATTGCTCTCGAGGTTGTCGCTGTACCTGTAGGAGCGGCCTTGTGTCGCGATGGGGCGCGCAGCGGCCCCAGGATCTTGGCTGCGGTGCGGATATCGCTGGGGCCGCGTTGCGGCCCGATCGCGACACAAGGCCGCTCCTACAAGGGGTCTGCGCAGTCCAGCAGATTGTTGTCAACCGACCAGGGCGCGTACGCAGAAGTACAGGATCGACGGGCCCATCAGGCAGCCCAACCCGGTATGGAAGGTGGCTGTCAGTGCCCCGTACGGCACCAGGCGCCGGTCGGTCGCCGCCAGCCCGGCCGTCACCCCCGACACCGTCCCCGCCAACCCACCGAACACCATCGCCGAACGTGGGTTGTCCAGCGCCAGCAGGCGCGCCGATACCGGGGTGAACACCATCACCAGGATCGCCTTGATCAGCCCGGTGGCAATCGACAGCGCCATCACGTCCGAGCTGGCCCCCAGCGCCGCCCCGGTCACCGGCCCGACGATATAGGTCACCGCACCCGCACCGATGGTGGTCATGCTCACCGCATCACGGTAACCGAAGGCGTAGGCCACCGCAGCGCCGACAATGAACGGCAGCACCGTGCCGAGCAGCAGCGCCACCGCGCCGATCATCCCGGCCCTGCGCGCCTCGGTGGCCTGCACCTCGAAGGCCGTAGCGACAATGGCGAAGTCGCGTAGCATGGCCCCGCCCATCAGGCCGATGCCGGAGAACAGCGCCATGTCGGCCAGGCCTTTCTGGCCACCGGTAATGGTGCCGCCGACCCAGGCCAGCACCAGGCCGATGACGATGGCGATGGCCGAGCCGTGCACGCGGCCGAAGGTCAGGTACTTCGACAGCACCACCGACAACCACATGATCGCGCCCACCACCGCGAAGGCAGTGATCAAACCGTTATGTTCCAGGGCATTGTCAATGATCGGCCACATGATCAACGCCCTCCTGCAGGGGCAGCCTGCACATTGCTTTCGGGGCCGGCCTCCACTGCCGGCAAGGGTTCGCCGCGGTGGCTCCGGCTGATCAGGGCAATGGTCGCACCGCACACCAGTACCGCACCCACCGCCGCCAGCAACGCCACCGGCCCGCCGTGCAGGGCGGTGACCACGTTCTGCTGGGCAGCCATGGCCACCACCACCGGGATGTACATGGCGCCCCAGAAGCCCACGCCGAACTCGCATTCCTTGCTCATGCCGCCGTTGCGGTGCATGTACAGGCGTGCGCAGATCAGCAGGATCATGGCGATGCCGACCCCGCCCACATTGGATTTGACGCCCAGCAGCACGCCCAGGAAGTCGCCGACGATGACGCCGGCAAGCGTGCAGACCGCCAGCAGTGCCACACCATAGATGATCATTGTTGTTGTCCTCAGGTAGTGTCGAAGTTGCTTGTTGTTGTTCTTCGTAAACACACTTTTGTGCGGGTTTCGCCCCCATGGAACTGAACACTGTGGGAGCGGCTTTAGCCGCGAACACCGGCGCAGCCGGTGCCATGCACCGCGCTGGATTCTTCGCGGCTAAAGCCGCTCCCACAGGGGGCGCCATCCGCCGCGGTGCCGCTGTCATCGATCGTTAGCCACCTCCTGTCGCAGCAGCGCATCCAGGGTGTCCCAGCGGGTGCCTTCAACAGCAACCACCCTGCCCTGTTCGAACACCGGCCGGGCCAGCCCGCCGAGCACGTTGCCGGGCGGCAGTTCCAGGTGCAGGCGCACACCACGCTCATAGGCGTTGCGCAACGTAGCACGCCAGTCGACCACCCGCGCCATGTTGCCGGCCAGGTCGTCGCGCAGACGCTGTGGGTCGAATATCGGCCGTGCACTGCTGCCGCTGAGGTAGGTGATACGCGGTCGCTGCAGCTCGACCGTGGCGAAGGCACTGGCCAGCTCGGCCGCCGGGCCATCCAGCAACGGGCAATGCGACGGCACGCTGACCGCCAGGCGCCGGGCCACGCCCTGGCCCAGCCGGCGTGCCTTGGCGGCAACCGCAGCCATCGCGCCATCGCTGCCGGCGATGACGATCTGGTTGTCGCTGTTGAGGTTGGCGACATACACCTCGCCGCCCGTATCGCTGAGCAAGCGTTCGACACAGGCCAGGTCCAGGCCGCTGAGTGCGGTCATGCCGTAGCCTTGCGGATAAGCGCGCTGCATCAGTTCGCCACGCAGGGCAACCAGGCGCACGGCATCGGCAAAGCCCAGGGCGCCCGCCGTGACCGCCGCCGGGTAGGCGCCAATCGACAAGCCCGCCACGTAATCCGGCGCGGGGCTGCGCTGCATCAGCCTGCGCGCCCAGGCCACGCCAGCCAGCAGCAGGCACAGCTGCACGGCACGGGTCGTCTGCAGGGCCTGCTGGCTGTCCAGCGCCAGAGCCTGCTCGCCGAGGGTGTCACTGGCCTCTTCCAGCAATTGCCCGGCACCCTCAGGCAGGCGCTGCAGCATGCCCACCTGCTGGGCGCCCTGGCCGGGGAAGGCGAACAGGCTGCTCATGCTGCACGCTCCATCGCTGCCCATGGGTCGCTGACCAAACGTGGGCCCTGGGCCGACTTGAGCAGCACGCGGCGGGCGTAGCCGGCCCACTCACGCAAGGCGACAGCACCCGCCGGGGTTTCCAGCTGCAGGTCGATACGACAAGGCGCGCAATCGAGGATATCCAGCAGCTCACGCGCCTGCGCCCGGGCCAGCGGTTGTGGCGTGCGCAGCAGCAAGTCCAGGTCGCTGTCGGCGTGTATTACCTCCATACCGGTGGCGATCTGGTACCCCACCCCACCTGTCGGCCCCCAGGCCAGGCCGCTGGCATCCAGTACCGGGGCGACCGAGGCCAGGGCCTGCAATGCAGGCCAAGGGCTTTCAGCTTGCCAGCGCAGTGCTTCGGGGCCTTGCTGACACTGGATATCGGCCAGCCGCATCAGTACACCCGACCGCTGCGCCCTGCCCTGGCCACGCAGCCCCACCGCCACCCAGCCGTCCGCACAAGTGGCACGGCGCACCACCACCGGCTGGCCGCTCAGCAGCACATCCTGCGCCCAACGCGGCGCATCAGCAGGCAGGCACGATACGGGCATGCCCCACAGCAGGTCGTGCGGCCTTGGCGCGTTCATCTCAAGCGCCCTGCCACTGGCGGCGCAGCTGTTCGCGCACCTGGCGCGAGGCGCTGCGGTTTTCGCCCGCCAGCCGCGACGACAGGTCGCTCGAGCTGCCGATGTCGCGCACTGCATCTGCCAGGCAGGCACGTACCTGGGCGATGTCGGCACTGCTCGGCGTCTCGGCGCTGCCCACCGTCAGGCGGCGCCACAGCAGGCCCAACGAGGCGTAGCTGGCCAGGTCGTAGGCCATTGGCGGCACCTCGGCGGCCAGGGCTTCCAGTTGCTCGACGCTGCGCAGGGTGATGCGCGCCGCCGCCGCCTTGCCCATGGCGTGCACCATGACCCCGGCATCGTCCAGGGCGATCAGGCGCTGGGCCTGGTAACCGTGGGCCAGGAAGGCACCAGACATGGCCTTGCCGACCAGCAGGCCGATCACCGGGTGCCCGGCCAGCCGCGCCTGGGCATAAGCCTGCACCGCAGCGGCCAAAGCCTGGTGAATACCCAACGCCTCCTCACGGCGGCCATAGGCCTGGCTAGGCACGTCGATCACCGCGACGATGGCGCGCTTCTGGCCATGGCGGTCAGCCTCGACCGCTTCGCTCACGGCCTTGGCCAGGCCCCAGCCTTCCAGCAGGCCGACTTCGCCCGAGCGCGCCCGGGGGAACGGGTTGTCGGCGTCCGGCACCACGGCGATGAAACGCGCCAGGCGGTTGTCCAGCTCGCCATCGATTACCCGCAACGACGCGGGGTAGCCGGGCAAGGCTTGCCCGCCGGCCAGGCCCGGCAGCCAGTTCAAGGCACGGTTCATTTGGCTTCTCCTTGGTAAAGGTCACGCACGGCAGCGGCATCCAGTTGCGGGCAGCCATCGCCCAGCCGGGCCAGGCGTTCGAGGAACCAGGCGTGTTGACCGGCGCGATCCCTTGAAGGCTCGTCGAGCAATTGCAGCAAGCGTTCGCGCAAAACCTCGATGTCATCGGCCACATAGGCATCGACCAGGCCGCTGGCGTGGCGCTGCTCGCCGCCGGTCAAGCTCCAGATGAAGGGGCGGTCCTTGGCGTCGTATTCACCGATGCCCGCTTCCTGCTCGATCACCTGCGGGCCGTTGAGGCCCAGGCGGGCTTCGCGGGTGACCAGCAAGTGGCTGCACAGGCCGGCGGCGATGGACATGCCGCCGAAACAGCCGACCGAACCTGCGACCAGACCGACCACCGGCTGCCAGGCGCGCAGCTCGACAATCGCCGCCTGTATTTCGGCAATCGCCGCCAGGCCCAGGTTGGCTTCCTGCAGGCGTACACCGCCGGTTTCCAGCAGCAGCACGGCGCAGGTGGGGATGCCGTTGCGGTTGTCTTCGATGGCCAGCTCCAGCGCACCGGCGATCTTGGCCCCCCCCACCTCGCCCATGCTGCCGCCCTGGAAGCCGCCTTCGATGGCGGCAACCACAGCGTTGCGCCCGTTCAGCAGGCCCTTGGCAATGACCACGCCATCATCGGCCTGGGGCACGATGCCCTGGCGCGGCAGCCAGGGTGACATCAGCCGGTCGAACGGGCCCAGCAGTTCACGGAAGCTGCCCGGGTCGAGCACGGCGCGGGCGCGCTGGCGGGCGCCCAGTTCGACAAAGCTGCGGCTGTGCAGCAGGCGTGCGATATCAGTCATGGGCGATCTCCTCGAAGCCTTGCTCCAGGCGCAGGCGCACCACGCCTGGGGTGGCGCCGAAATCATGGATGTCGATGTTCACGGCCGGCCAGGTGCGGCCCTCGAACAGGCGCTGGAACAGCTGCGCCCAGCGGGCAGCGCTGCCGTTGACCGAAGTCACCACCTGGATTTGCAGGCTGCCGGCGGTGCCGGGTTCGATCAGCACTTCAAGGTCGCCGGAGCTGACGCAGCCCACCAGCGTGCGGCCACGCCCAGGGGCGGCGGCGGGGAATTGAAAGGTCAGGGTTTCCATGTCACAGGCTCCCGGCTTTGTCGAGGAACAGGCAGGCGGCCAGCAGATCGGCGGCGCCGCCCGGTGAGGCATTCAGGTGCAGCAGGTGCTGGTCCAGCCGGCGCAGCTGTCGGCGCCCGGCCAGCGTGGCGCTGCCGCCTTCGCTCAGCACGGTAAGGGCGCCGTGCTGGACGGCAGCCAACCCGGTCGGGCCGCTGCGCCAGAGCACGCAGGTATCGTTGAGCACGGCCATGATCGCCAGCAGCGCGTCCAGCCGGGCGTGCGGCTCGCTGGCACCGGCGGTGCGGCTGCGCTGCAGTTGTGGCAGGCCGTGACCGATAACCGCCGGGAAACCTTGTTGCGCCTGTTCGCGGGCGCCGCCAGTGCCATAGCGGCGGCGTACCTGCAGGCCATGGCTGTCTTGGGTGGTCATGGCGGGGTCGTCGAACAGTGCGATGCGACCGGCACGGGCAGCCAGGGTGTCGGTATCGGCCTGGGTGTCGAGGGCCTTGGATGCTACCAGCAGGCCGAGGGCCCAGATTGCGCCGCGGTGGGTGTTGACCCCGCCGGTGGCGGCCAGCATCGCCGCCTCGCCTTCGCGGCCGAGCTGGCCCAGGGTGGCGCGCAGGGGCTGGCCGAGGGTGCCGATGGCCTGGGCGGCTTCGGCCATGTTGCGCAGGCATGGCCACAGGGCCAGGGCCGAGGCATGCATCAGGGCCAGGGTCATGTCGTGGTGGGCGCCGTTGCCACGGCGGTCGACCAGGCCGGGTTTGGGGGACAGGTCGGCTTCGTCGATCAGGGCTTCCACGGCCAGGTCGGCCAGTTGGTCGGCCAGGGGTAATTCGGTTGCCTGTGCTGGCCTCTTCGCGGGTAAACCCGCTCCCACAAGGATCGCGCAATCTTCAAATGCATCACTATTCCTGTGCTCGCGAAGAAGCCCACGCGGTTGCAAGTCGAGTGCTTTCATCACCAGCTCCTGAACCGTGCAGGCGGGTTGTAGAGGCCGCCGGACCATTCGACCAGGTCGGCGATGCTGCGCGCGGCCAGCAGCTCGCGGCTGGCGTCGGTGCGGCGGATGCCGAGGTCTTCGGGCAAGGCGACCAGGCCTTGCTGGCGCAGGCGCTGAGTGTCCTTGGGGTCGTGCCGCAGGCCGATGGCGGTAACCCCGGCCACGGCGGCGATCATCTGCTGGCGCTCTTCCAGGCTGCGGGCCTTGTACAGGTAGGCAATGCCCTCCTCGGTCAGCAGGTGGGTGACGTCGTCGCCATAGATCATCACCGGTGCCAGCGGCATGCCGGCTTTCCTGGCCACTTCCACGGCATCGAGGGTTTCCACGAAGGTGGGCTTGCCGCCTTCCTGGTAGGTCTCGACCATCTGCACCACCAGTTTGCGACCGCGTTCGAGCATGGTTTCCGGCACGGTCATGTCGAGCCAGGCCGGGGTCGCATGGCGCCGGCCACGGGGGTCGTGGCCCATGTTCGGGGCACCGCCGAAGCCGGCCAGGCGGCCGCGGGTCACGGTCGAGGAATGGCCATCGCCATCCACCTGCAGGGTGGCGCCAATGAACAGGTCGACAGCGTACTGCCCGGCCAGCTGGCACATCATGCGGTTGGAACGCAGCGAACCATCACGACCGGTGAAGAACACGTCCGGGCGCTGGGCGATGTAGCCCTCCATGCCCAGCTCGGTACCGAAGCAGTGCACGCTTTCCACCCAGCCGGTCTCGATGGCCGGGATCAGCGTCGGGTGCGGGTTGAGTGTCCAGTTGCGGCAGATCTTGCCCTTCAGGCCCAGGGACTCGCCATAGGTGGGCAGGATCAGTTCGATGGCGGCGGTGTTGAAGCCAATGCCATGGTTCAGCGACTGCACCTGGTGTCTTTCGTAGATGCCGCGAATGGCCATCATCGCCATCAGCACGTGCACCGGCTTGATATGGCGCGGGTCGCGGGTGAACAGCGGCTCTATATAGAAAGGCTGGTCGGCAACCACCACGAAATCGACCCAGGATGCCGGGATATCGACCCGTGGCAGGTCATCCACGCGGTCCACCAGCTGGTTGACCTGGGCAATGACGATGCCGTCGCTGAACGCGGCCGGCTCCACCAGTGCCGGGGTGTCTTCGGTGCTGGGGCCGGTGAACAGGTTGCCATCGCGATCGGCCATGAAACCAGCCACCAGGGTAACGTTGGGGATCAGGTCGACCAGCAGCCGCGAGTACAGCTCGATATAGGTGTGGATTGCACCGACTTCGAGCAGGCCGTCTTCCAGCAGCTGGCCAATGCGCAGGCTCTGCGGGCCGGCGAAGGAGAAGTCGAGCTTGCGGGCGATGCCACGTTCGAACAGGTCCAGGTGCTCGGCGCGGCTGACGCTGGGCATGATCATGTGCAGGTCGTGCAGGCGCCCAGGGTCGACCTTGGCCAGCGCACGCGAGAGGAAGTCGGCCTGCTTCTGGTTGTTGCCTTCGAGCACTACCCGGTCGCCGGGAGCCAGCAGCAGTTCCAGGGCTTCGACGATACGCTCGGTGGGCAGCACCACGCCGTCGGCGAGGTGGCGGACCCGGTCAAGGCGGCGCTGCTTTTCGGCGCGCCGCCGCGACCATTGCGGCGGTGGATTCTTGGTTGTTGTCATGGTGACTCCACGGGTTCGCTGTCGTGGGGGTCACCTTAGGGCTGGGGTGGTTGCGCATCAATCAAGCTCAGGCACTGATCGTTACGGTCAGGGTAACGATTTAGCATATGCGCTGTCGCTCATGGCCCTATCGCCGGCAAGCCTGCTCCCCACAGGTACAGCGCAGGCCTTGAAAGTTGTGCGGTATCTGTGGGAGCTGGCTTGCCGGCGATAGGGCCAGCCGGCCAACCTGAAACCTTGGTAGAGTGGCGTTATCGCCACACAAGACAAAAATGCAGAATCCCCCTGCAGATTTGTCGATTGTGCAAGGCAAATTCGCATGACAGGATCCTGCGATCCTCCAGCGAACTCCAGACTTCACTTGGAAAATCAATAACAAAGCAGGGAGAACGCAATGACTGCGCACGCTCATACCTCGGCAACCGACCATGTGCTGGCCGAGGTCCGCAACCAGATCGGCCATCTGACCCTGAACCGCCCCGCCGGCCTCAATGCCCTGACCCTGGACATGGTCCGCAGCCTGCGCCAGCACCTCGACCTGTGGGCCGAAGACCCGCACGTGCACGCCGTGGTACTGCGTGGCGAGGGCCCCAAGGGTTTCTGCGCCGGTGGCGATATCCGCTCGCTGCACGACAGCTTCAAGGCTGGCGAAACGCTGCATGAAACCTTCTTCGTCGAGGAATACGCCCTTGACCTGGCCATCCACCGCTACCGCAAGCCGGTGCTGGTGCTGATGGACGGCTTCACCCTCGGTGGCGGCATGGGCCTGGCCCAAGGCTGCGACCTGCGCGTGGTCACCGAGCGCAGCCGCTTGGGCATGCCTGAAGTGGCAATCGGCTACTTCCCGGATGTGGGTGGCAGCTACTTCCTGTCGCGTATCCCTGGCGAGCTGGGCACCTACCTGGGCGTCAGTGGCAGCCAGATCCAGGCAGCCGATGCACTGTACTGCGGCCTGGCCGACTGGTACCTGGCCAGCGACCAGCTGGCAGCCCTCGACCGGGGCCTGGACCAGCTGCACTTCGGCGACCAGCCACTCAAGGACCTGCAGAACCTGCTGGCCAGGCTCGGCACCCAGGTGCTCGACGATGCGCCGCTGGAAAAACTGCGCCCGGTCATCGACCACTTCTTCGCCCTGCCCGACGTGCCTGCCATCGTCGAGCAACTGCGTGCGGTGAGCATTGGCGACAGCCACGCCTGGGCCGTGGCCACCGCCGACCAGCTGGAAAGCCGCTCGCCGCTGGCCATGGCGGTTACTCTGGAGATGCTGCGCCGGGGTCGCCACCTGAGCCTTGACGACTGCTTTGCCATGGAGCTGCACCTGGACCGCCAGTGGTTCCAGCACGGCGACATCATCGAAGGCGTGCGCGCGCTGATCATCGACAAGGACAAGCAGCCACGCTGGAACCCGCCGACCCTGGCCGCACTGCAACGCCAGCGGGTCGACCAATTCTTCGAAGGCCTGTGAGCCCGGGAGTACACAGATGCAAGACCTGGAACTGAGCGAAGAACAGATCATGATCCGCGACATGGCCCGGGACTTTGCCCGTGGCGAGATCGCCCCGCATGCCCAGGCCTGGGAAAAGGCCGGCTGGATCGACGATGGTGTGGTGCGCAAGATGGGCGAACTGGGCCTGCTGGGCATGGTGGTGCCGGAAGACTTTGGCGGCAGCTACACCGACTACGTCGCCTACGCCCTGGCGGTGGAAGAGATCGCCGCCGGATGCGGTGCCACCGGAGCGATGATGAGCATCCACAACTCGGTGGGCTGCGGCCCGCTGCTGGCCTACGGCACGGCCGAACAGCAACAGCAGTGGCTGCCACGCCTGGCCACCGGCGAGGTGATCGGCTGCTTCTGCCTGACCGAGCCACAGGCCGGTTCCGAGGCGCACAACCTGCGCACCCGCGCCGAGCTGGTGGATGGCCAGTGGGTGATCAACGGCGCCAAGCAGTTCGTCAGCAACGCCCGCCGCGCCGGGTTGGCCATCGTCTTCGCGGTGACCGACCCGGAGCTGGGCAAAAAGGGCCTGTCGGCGTTCCTGGTGCCAACCGACAACCCGGGCTTCAAGGTCGATCGCAGCGAGCACAAGATGGGCATCCGCGCCTCCGACACCTGCGCGGTCACCTTCGACAACTGCCGCATCCCTGCCGCCAACATCCTCGGTGAGCGTGGCAAGGGCCTGGCCATCGCCCTGTCCAACCTCGAGGGCGGCCGTATCGGCATTGCTGCCCAGGCACTGGGCATTGCCCGCGCCGCGTTCGAGGCGGCGTTGGCCTACTCGCGTGATCGGGTGCAGTTCGGCAAGCCGATCAACGAACACCAGAGCATCGCCAACCTGCTGGCCGACATGCAGGTGCAGGTGAATGCCGCGCGCTTGCTGATCCTGCATGCCGCGCGCCTGCGCAGCGCCGGCAAGCCGTGCCTGTCGGAGGCCTCGCAGGCCAAGCTGTTCGCTTCGGAAATGGCCGAGCGGGTGTGCTCGATGGCGATCCAGGTGCATGGCGGGTATGGCTACCTGGAGGATTACCCGGTGGAGCGCTACTACCGCGATGCGCGGATCACGCAGATCTATGAAGGGTCTAGCGAGATCCAGCGGATGCTGATTGCGCGGGAGTTGAAGCACTACCCGCTTTAAAACCTTGCGCGATCCCTGTAGGAGCGGCCTTGTGTCGCGATAGGGCCGCATGGCGGCCCCAGCAATTTGTGCATCGAAGCTGACATCCTGGGGCCGCTTTGCGGCCCTTTCGCGACACAAGGCCGCTCCTGCAAGGGCCAGCGTTAACCGCCCCGCACTCGTCTATCGCCAATAGCGCGAATCATCCACCACCCTGGCATGCCCCTCGAACAGCGCCGGCAACTGCTCCTTTAGGTAGTCGATCCAGGTGCGCACCTTGGCATCCAGATAATGCCGTGACGGGTAGATCGCATACAGCGCGCTCTCGCGCAGGCGATACGGCGCCAGCAACCGGCACAACCGCCCCTGCTCGATCGCCTGGCTGGCGGTGTAGAACGGCAGCAGGCCAATGCCCATGCCCAGCTCGCTGGCCACCAGCATGGCGTCGGCGACGTTGGTGGAAAAACTGTCGCTCGGTGCGATCACGCACTGGTCAACCCCTTGCGGGAACACCCAGTCACCTTCGTACATCGGATAAGCCATGCGCAGGCAACGGTGCTGGTGCAGGTCTTCCGGGCGCTCTGGCACGCCGTGGGCCACCAGGTAGCTCGGCGCCGCGCAGGGGATGCTGAAAATGTTGCCCAGCGGCACGGCGATCAGCTGCGAATCCGGCAGCGCCCCGTCCACGGTAATCACCACGTCATGCCCTTCGGCCAGCGGGTCGGGGTTGCGCTGGGACAGGGTCAGCTCGATCACCACCTCCGGGCACAATGCGTTGTAGCCGGCCACCAGCGGCATCAGCAACAGGCCCAGGCCGTGCGGGCAATGCAAACGCAGGTGGCCGCGGGGCGTGAGGTGCGCGCCACGGGCTTCGCCCACCGCCTCTTCGGTCAGCAACATGATCTGCCGCGAGCGCTCGAGAAACCGCTCGCCCGCCTCGCTCATGCGCAAACGCCGCGTGGTGCGGTGCAGCAGGCGGGTCTGCAGCTGGTTTTCCAGCTCGGCAACGATGCGCGAAACCTGCGCCGCAGAAATGTCCAGGGCATTGGCGGCCGCAGCGAAGCTGCCACATTCCACCACACGGGCGAAGGTACGCATGGCATGCAGCATGTCCATGAAGGTGTGCTCCTTGTTCGGTCTTATTCTTGCGTTACAGGCAGGAATCTATCACGGGTTAGCCCATTTATTGTGGATGACCAATGAATGGATCATTAGCCATACATTGAAAAAAAGGAGCCTGCCATGAAACGTTCGATCGCTGTCCTTGCCGTTGCGGCTACTCTCGCCTCGTTCGGTGCCCTTGCCGACAGCGGCAGCAACCAGCCGGTCAGCAGCAGCAACTACGAATACGGCATGCCGCTGGACGTGGCCAAGGTCATCTCCATCACCCCGGCCAGCAACGCCGCCGACTGCCAGGTTGGCACCGCGCACATGGTGTATGTCGACCACCAGGGCCAGAAGCGCGAAATCGACTACCGGGAAATGGGCAACTGCTCGCAGCAGTGAGTCAGGCCAGCACCTCGGTGATCCAGCCGACCTGTTGCCTGAAGTCGTCGATTTTCGCCTGAGGCACCGCACCGCGGGCCCGCTCGAAGTTGGCCAGGGTCTGCTGCTTCTGCCGCAGCATGCGCCGCCACTTGACCAGGAACGCCTCGCTTTTCTCCTGCACCAGCACCGGGCCGAAGTACAGCTGTTCAGCGGTGTACGCCGCCCCGCCCGGCTCGGCGACGATGATCTCGTAGTCGAAGCGGTTTTCCCGCAGCAGCTCTTCGCTGACGATCCGGTAACCATTGCCCACCAGCCATTGGCGCAGTTCGCGCTCGGCGCCATTGGGCTGCAGCACCAGGCGGGTGACGCCGGCCAGGCGCTGTTTGCCGGCCTCGAGGATTTCGCACATGGTGTCGCCACCCATGCCGCAGATACTGATCACCGTGATGCGGTCTTCCGCCTCGACCGCTGCCAGGCCATTGGCCAGGCGCACGCTGACCCGCCCTTCCAGGCCGTTCCTGCGCACGTTGCGCTGGGCCGAGGCAAACGGCGTCTGCGCCACTTCGCCCGCTACCGCCGCGTCCAGCACGCCGCGCAGCATCAAGGCCACCGGCAGGTAGCCATGGTCCGAGCCGATGTCGGCCAGGCGCGCGCCTTGCGGTACTTGTGCAGCCACGCGCTCCAGGCGCCTGGACAATGTCTGTTCGTTCAACGTAAACCCCTGCTTTGCAATCGGCCGCGATTCTGACGGCGAACGCCGCGCATTTCAAACACCGGGGTGCCCTCGACCGTGCCGGCGCGCTCGCGTAGGCTTGCCGCTTTCCTTCCGTAGCAAGGCAAGACACACCATGGCACAAGCAGACATCATCTACACCCCGGACCCGGACGCCGAGTCGATTTCCTCCGACGTTGCCGAATACAACGGCGTGCTGGTCACCACGCAGATCCCGACCCACGCCGATGGCAGCCTGGAACTGGGCGGCATCGTCGAGCAGAGCGAGTGCACCCTGCAGGCGCTGAAAGTGGCGCTGGAGAAGGCCGGCAGCGGCATGGACCGCGTGCTGCACCTGACCATCTACCTCACCGACATGGCCGACCGCGCGGCATTCAACGAGGTGTACCAGCGCTTCTTCAGCAAGCCCTGGCCGGTACGCGCCGCCGTGGGCGTGGCTGCACTGGCGTTCGAAGGCATGCGCGTGGAAGTGACCGCAATGGCCGCCAAGCGCTGACTTTTGCCTGAGGCACGATTCTTGTAGGAGCGGCCTTGTGTCGCGATTGGGGTGCGCAGCGCCCCCAGGTTCTCAGCTGCGCAGCAGATATTGCCGGGGCCGCGTTGCGGCCCTTCGCGACACAAGGCCGCTCCTACAAGCACCCCGATGATGCCGCCAGCCCGTTTCGCCGCTACAATGCCCGCCTAAACCGTGACAGCCCGAACCTATAACGACATGTCCCTTCCAAAGAATCACCTGGAACTGCTCAGCCCTGCCCGTGACGTGGCCATCGCCCGCGAAGCGATCCTGCACGGTGCCGACGCCATCTACATCGGTGGCCCGAGCTTCGGCGCGCGCCATAACGCCTGCAACGAAGTCAGCGATATCGCCGAACTGGTCGAGTTCGCCCATCGCTACCATGCACGCGTGTTCACCACCATCAACACCATCCTCCACGACAACGAGCTGGAGCCCGCGCGCAAGCTGATCCACCAGCTGTACGACGCCGGTGTCGACGCGCTGATCGTGCAGGACCTGGGGGTGATGGAGCTGGATATCCCGCCGATCGAGCTGCACGCCAGCACCCAGACCGACATCCGCACCCTGGAACGGGCCAGGTTCCTCGACCAGGCCGGCTTCTCCCAGCTGGTGCTGGCGCGTGAGCTGAACCTGCAGCAGATCCGCGCCATCGCCGCCGAAACCGACGCCGCCATCGAGTTCTTCATCCACGGTGCGCTGTGCGTGGCCTTCTCCGGCCAGTGCAACATCTCCCATGCGCAGACCGGCCGCAGCGCCAACCGCGGCGACTGCTCGCAAGCCTGCCGCCTGCCCTACACCCTGAAGGATGACCAGGGCCGCGTGGTTGCGTTCGAGAAGCACCTGCTGTCGATGAAGGACAACAACCAGACCGCCAACCTGGCCGACCTGGTCGATGCCGGCGTGCGCTCGTTCAAGATCGAAGGCCGCTACAAGGACGTGGCCTATGTGAAGAACATCACCGCCCACTACCGCAAGGAGCTCGACGCCATCCTCGAAGGCCGCCCGGAGCTGGCCCGCGCCTCCAGCGGCCGCACCGAGCACTTCTTCGTGCCCGACCCGGACAAGACCTTCCATCGCGGCAGCACCGACTACTTCGTCACCGACCGCAAGGTCGACATCGGCGCCTTCGACTCGCCAACCTTCACCGGCCTGCCGGTGGGTGTGGTGGAAAAGGTCGGCAAGCGTGACCTGCAGGTGGTCACCGAGGTGCCGTTGACCAACGGCGACGGCCTCAATGTGCTGGTCAAGCGCGAAGTGGTGGGCTTCCGCGCCAACATCGCCGAACCGCGTGGCGAGTTCGAGGAAGACGGCGAGAAGCGCTACCGCTACCGCGTCGAGCCCAACGAAATGCCCGAAGGCCTGCACAAGCTGCGGCCCAACCACCCGCTGTCGCGCAACCTCGACCACAACTGGCAGCAAGCCCTGCAACGCACCTCGGCCGAGCGCCGCGTCGGTGTGCAATGGCACGCGGTATTGCGCGAGCAACGCCTGGCGCTGACCGTCACCAGCGAGGAAGGCGTGAGCGCGCAAGTGGCACTGGACGGCCCGTTCGGCCCGGCCAACAAGCCGCAGCAGGCGCTGGACCAGCTGCACGACCTGCTCGGCCAGCTGGGTACCACCATGTACCACGCCGACAGCATCGAGCTGGACGCCCCGCAGGCGTACTTCATCCCCAACTCGCAGCTCAAGGCCCTGCGCCGCGAAGCCATCGAGGCGCTGACTGCAGCACGGGTGCAGGCGCACCCGCGTGGCGGGCGCAAGGCCGAGACCACGCCACCGCCGGTTTACCCCGAGTCGCACCTGTCGTTCCTGGCCAACGTGTACAACCAGAAGGCCCGCGACTTCTACCACCGCCACGGCGTGCAACTGATCGACGCGGCCTACGAGGCCCATGAAGAGCACGGCGAAGTGCCGGTGATGATCACCAAGCACTGCCTGCGCTTCTCCTTCAACCTGTGCCCCAAGCAGGCCAAGGGCGTGACCGGCGTGCGCACCAAGGTGGCGCCGATGCAGCTGATCCAGGGTGATGAAGTGCTGACCCTGAAGTTCGACTGCAAGCCGTGCGAAATGCATGTGATCGGCAAGATGAAAAGCCACATCATCGACCTGCCGACCCCGGGCAGCGCGGTTGCCCAGGTGGTTGGGCATATCAGCCCGGAAGACCTGCTGAAGACCATTCCGCGCGGGCCGCATTGATCGGTAGCCTGTAAGGGCCCTTTCGCGGGCACGCCCGCTCCCACAGGGATCTCCACAGTCCTCCATACCTGTGCAGTACCTGTGGGAGCGGGCATGCCCGCGAAGAGGCCCGCAAAGACACAAAAAAGTCTCAAATGAGACCCTTAGGCTTGATCCCCCTACCATTTCCTGCACAATGCCAAGCATGCGAACCACGCGAGGCATGCCGATGCAACCCACCCCGCACGATGAACGCCTGCTCAAGGCCCTGGCCCACGCTATCGTGGTCCACCCCCGCGCCACCCTCAAGGAGCTGGCCGAAACCGCTGGCGTCAGCAAAGCCACCCTGCACCGTTTCTGCGGCACCCGCGACAACCTGGTGGCGATGCTCGAGAACCATGGTGAACAGGTGCTCAACCAGGTGATCGACAATGCCGCCTTGCACACGGCCGAACCCCTGGCCGCCGTGCGTCACCTGATTTCCGAGCACCTCAAGCACCGCGAGATGCTGGTGTTCCTGATGTTCCAGTACCGTCCCGACACCCTGCTGAACGACAACGAAGACCGCCGCTGGCTGGCCTACACCCAGGCGATGGATGCGTTTTTCCTGCGTGCGCAGCAGATGGGCGTGTTGCGCATCGACATCAGCGCGGCGGTGTTCACCGAGATGTTCATCACCCAGATCTACGGCATGGCCGATGCCGAACGGCGTGGGCGTGCGGCCAGTGCCAATTCGGCGCAGGCGCTGGAGCAACTGTTCCTGCAGGGGGCACTGGCCAGGCCCTGAAAGCGGTCCCTGTAGGAGCGGCCTTGTGTCGCGAAAGGGCTGCAAAGCAGCCCCAGGATTTCAGCACAAATGCATAAATCGCCGGGGCCGCTTTGCGGCCCTTTCGCGACGCAAGGCCGCTCCCACAATGACAGTGTCGGCCTTGGGAACAAAAAAAGGCCCCTGGGCACAAGTCCCAGGGGCCAAAGCGGTTGGATCACCCAACCAAAGGAGCCTTTCTCAGCCGCGTGCCGGCCATCCGCCGCCCAGGGCGCGGAACAGGTCCACCAGCGCCAGCTGCCGCTGCGTACTTGCCTCGATGTACGCCGCTTCGTTCACAAAATCGCTACGCTGCGCATCCAGGTAGCGCAGGTGGCTGTCTATCCCGCCTTCATAACGCGCCTTGGCCAGGGCCACCGTTGCCCGGCTGGTATCGGCCAGGGCCCGACGGGCGATTTCCTCACGCCGCAAGGTATCGGTAGCCGCCAGGGCATCGGCCACCTCACGAAACGCCTGCTGGACCGTCCCCTCATAAGCCGCCACCGCCGAGTCCTTGCGCGCCTCGGCCAGGCTCAGCCCGGCCCGGTTGCGCCCGGCATCGAAGATTGGCAATGACAACTGCGGCATGAAGCTCCAGCTGCGCGAACCGCCATCGAACAGGCCGGATACCTGGGTACTCGACGTGCCAAAACTGCCGGTCAGGCTGATACGCGGGAAGAATGCCGCCCGCGCAGCACCAATATCGGCATTGCGCGCTCGCAAACGGTGCTCGGCGGCGAGGATGTCCGGGCGCCGTTCAAGCAGCGCCGACGGCGCGCCAGGGGCAATGTCCTGCAGCACGCTGGGCGCCGCCTGGCGTTCGGCCGGCAGGGCCTTGGTCGCCTCGCTGTTGCCCACCAGCAGCACCAGCGCGTTGCAGGCCTGGCGCTGTTGGCGCAGATTGCTCTCCAGCTCGGCACGGGACTGCTCGACCAGGCCGAGCGCCTCCTGATGGTCCAGCGCCGTGGCCGTACCGGCGGCGCGACGCTGGCCGATCAGGGCCAGCGAGTCCTCGCGGCTGGCCAGGGTCTGCCGGGTCAGGGCCAGGCGCCGCTCGCTGCCGTCCAGGCTCAGGTAGGCCTGGCTCACTTCTGCGATCAGGGCAATGCGCGCGGCGCGGCCAGCCTCTTCGGTGGCCAGGTAATGCTCCAGGGCCGCATCGCTCAGGCTCTTCACCCGGCCGAACAGGTCCACCTCGTACTCAGGAAACGACAGGCCGACCTGGTAGCTGCTGGCAACGCCTTCACGGCCATCGCCGGCCAGCTGGGCGGGCTGGTGCTGGCGGTTGGCGGAAGCCGCGGCGTTCAGCCCCGGCACACGGTCGGCACGCTGGATGCGGTACTGCGCACGCGCTTGGTCGATGTCCAGCAGGGTCTGGCGCAGCGAGCGGTTGTTGTCCAGCGCCGTGCTCACCAGCTGACGCAACACCGGGTCGACGATGAACGCCTGCCAGCCCAGCTGGTCCACCTGTTGCCCGTGGCTGGCGGCATCGTTCCACTGGCTGGCGACTGGCGCCTCGGGGCGCTGGTAGGTCGGCGCCAGGGAGCAGCCGCTGGCCAGCAACGCCAGGGTGAAGGGCACAAACAGATTACGCATGACCATCACTCCGGCACCTCGACGGCTTGGGCTTGTGGCGCTGGCTTGCGCTTGAGCAGCGACAGCACCCAGACAAAACAGATCGGTACGAACACCACACCCAGCAAGGTGGCGCTGAGCATGCCGCCGATCACCCCGGTGCCGATCGCCCGCTGGCTGGCCGCACCGGCACCGCTGGCGATGGCCAGGGGCACCACGCCGAGGATGAACGCCATCGAGGTCATCACGATCGGCCGGAAGCGCAGGCGTGCGGCCTCGATGGCGGCGTCACGCAGGCTGTAACCCTTCTCCCACAGTTCCTTGGCGAACTCGACGATCAGAATGGCGTTCTTCGCCGCCAGGCCGATGATGGTGATCAGGCCAACCTTGAAGTACACGTCGTTGGGCATGCCGGTGACCATCACCGCCAGCACCGCACCCAGCGCGCCGATCGGCACGATGAGCATCACCGTCAGCGGGATCGCCCAGCTTTCGTACAACGCCACCAGCAGCAGGAACACCACCAGGATGGCCAGGGCGAACAGGCTGCCGGCCTGGCCGCTGGAGACCTTTTCCTGGTACGACAGGCCGGTCCAGGCGTAGCCGATCCCCGGCGGCAGCTCGCTGACCAGGCGCTCCATCTCGGCCATCGCCTGGCCAGTGCTGTAGCCAGGCGCGGCATCACCGGAAATACGGATCGACGGGTAGCCGTTGTAGCGCACGATCTGTACCGGCCCTTCCTCCCAGCGGGTGGTGACGAAGGCACTGAACGGCACCTGCTGGCCATCGGCATTCGGCGCGTACAGGCGCAGCACGCTTTCCGGGGTCATGCGCTCGCCCTGCTCGGCCTGCACCACCACCCGCTGTTGCCGGCCGGCGTTGGTGAAGTCGTTGATCACCGCCGAACCAAAGGCTGTGGCCAGGGTGTTGTTGATGGTCTCGAAGGTCACGCCCAGGGTGCGGGCCTTTTCCCGGTCGATGTCGACCCGCAGCTGCGGCGCCTCGGCCAGCCCTTCCATCATCGCGTAGAGGATGATCGGGTTGCCGTTGGCCTGGCCCAGGATCTGGTCACGCGCTGTCAGCAAGGCCTCACGGCCCAGGCCGCCACGGTCGAGCAGGCGCAGGGCGAAACCACCGGCGTTGCCCAGGCCATCGATCGGTGGCGGGTTTACCGCCATGATCGCGCCATCGCCGTAGCTGGCGAACTGCGCGTTGATCGCCTGGGTTTCGGCATCCACCGATTGCTCGGCGCCGCGCACCGACCAGTCCTTGTAGGTAGGGAACGCCAGCGCGGCGTTCTCGCCCATGCCGGAGAAGCTGAAGCCACTGACCATGAACGCCGAGGCCAGGGCTTCACGCGACATCAGGAACTGCTCAAGGGCTTGCCCGGTAGCATCGGTACGCACACGGCTGGCGCCCGGCGGCAGCTGCACGTCGACAATGGCATAGCCCTGGTCTTCCACCGGCACGAATGATTCCGGCAAACGCAGGTAGAAGTAGCCCAGCATCGCCAGGATGCCGGCATACACCAGCATGTAGCGGCCGGCACGGCGCACCAGGGCATTGTTCATTACCGAGTAGCGCTCGGTCAGCCGCGCGAAGCCGCGGTTGAAGGCGCCGAAAAAGCCGCGTTTTTCATGGTGCCCAGGGGCCACCGGCTTGAGCAGCGTGGCGCACAGGGCCGGGGTGAAGGTAAGCGCGAGGAAGCCCGAGAACAGGATCGACACCGCCAGCGACAGGGAAAACTGCTGGTAGATCACCCCCACCGAACCCGACATGAACGCCAGTGGCATGAACACCGCCGACAGCACCAGGGTGATGCCGATGATCGCGCCAGACACCTGGCCCATGGCCTTGACCGTGGCATCGGCCGGCGACAGGCCCTCCTCGGCCATGATCCGCTCGACGTTCTCCACCACCACGATGGCGTCGTCGACCAGGATGCCGATGGCCAGCACCATGCCGAACATGGTCATCATGTTCACCGAGAAGCCCATCAGCTTCATCACCATCAGCGTGCCCAGCAGGCACACCGGCACCACGATCGACGGAATCAGCGTGTAGCGGATGTTCTGCAGGAACAGGAACATCACCAGGAACACCAGCACCATGGCTTCGAGCAGGGTGTGGATGACCTTTTCGATGGCCACGTCGACGAAGCGCGAGGTGTCGTACGGCACCGAGTACTCGACGCCTTCGGGGAAGAACTCGCTCAGCTCGGCCAGGCGCTGCTTGACCAGCTCGGCGGTTTTCAGCGCATTGGCGCCCGGCGCCAGCTGCACCGCACCGGCCACCGCAGGCTTGCCGTCCAGGCGCGAGGAGAAGTTGTAGCTTTCCATGCCCACTTCCAGGCGTGCGACATCGGCCAGGCGCACCAGCGAACCGTCCGGGTTGGCGCGCAGCACCACGCGGCCGAACGCCTGTGGGTCGTCCAAGGTGCCTTGCACCGCCAGGGTAGCGGTCAGCTCTTGCTGGCTGCTGCCGGGCGCACTGCCGAAGCTGCCAGCCGGCACCTGCACGTTCTGGCCACGGATGGCGTTGCTCACGTCATCGATCGACAGGCCGTAGCCGACCAGCTTCTGTGGGTCTACCCACACCCGCATGGCAGCTTCCGACGAGAAGAACTGCAACTTGCCCACGCCCGGGACCCGGCGCAGCTCGTTGTTGATATTGCGAGCGGCATAGTCGCCCAGCGCCGTGGTATCGGCCTGGCCGGCGCCGTCCTTGTAGCTGAGGGCGTAGATCAGCAGGAAGCCGGCACTGGTCTGCTCGACCTGGATACCCTGGGTAATCACCGCCTGCGGCATGCGCGCCTCGGCCTTTTTCAGGCGGTTCTGCACATCGACCTGGGCCAGCTCCGGGTCGGTGCCTGGTTCGAAGGTGACCACCACCTCGGCCATGCCGTTGGAGTTGTTGGTGGACTCGAAGTACAGCAGGTTCTTGGCGCCGTTGAGCGACTCTTCGATGATGCTGGTCACCGATTCCACCAGCACCTTGGCCGAAGCGCCCGGGTAGGTTGCGGTGATGGTGATCTGTGGCGGAGCCACGTTGGGGTACTGGGCTACCGGCAGCGCGGGAATTACCAGCAGGCCGGCCAGGGAAATGAACAACGCCACGACCCAGGCGAAGTTCGGCCGCTTGATGAAGAACTTGGACATCTCGTAACCCTCGCCTCAACGCGCCGCGGCTTGTTGCGCCGGGGCCGGTGCCACCGGCATGCCCGGGGCCAGGCCGGCAGGGCTGCCAACGATCACCTGGTCACCTGGGCGCAGGCCCTCGGTCACCTGCCAGCGGGCACCGTGCATGGCACCGGTGCGCACGCTGCGCGTCTCGGCAACCCCGCCAATGCCCACCAGCATCACCCGCGCTTCACCGTCGCTGCCGCGCTGGATGGCGCGCTGCGGGACGAGGATGGCTTGGTTGTCGGTGCCTTGCGGGGTGCGCACGCGCACGTACATGCCCGGCAGCAGGATGCCGTCGGCGTTGTCGAAGCGGCCACGCAGGGTGACCTGGCCGGTACCGCGGTCGACCGCGACGTCGGTAAACATCAGCGCGCCCGGGCGCTCATAGTCGGTGCCTTCCACCTGGGCCGTCAGGGCCTGCTGGTCACCGGCCGCCAGCGCGCCGTCCTTCAGTGCCTGGCGCAGGCGCAAGGCATCGGCGGCGGACTGGGTGAAATCGACGTAGATCGGGTCGAGCTGCTGGATACGCGCCATCAGCGTGGCGTCACCCTGCCCTACCAGTGCACCTTCGGTGACCAGTGCGCGGCCGATGCGGCCAGAGATCGGCGCCTTGACCGTGGCATAGCCCAGGTTCAGGCGCGCGGTCTCGACATCGGCCTGGGCCGAACGCACCGCGGCCTGGCCGCTGCGCAGCTCGGCGCTGGCGGTGTCGAAATCCTGCTGGCTGACCGCCTCGATTTTCACCAATGGTTCGTAGCGGCGCACCCGCGCCTGGGCTTCGAGCATTACCGACCGGGCTTTGGCCAGGTCGGCTTCGGCGCGTGCCAGCGCGGCCTTGAATGGCGCAGGGTCGATCTGGAACAGCACATCGCCGGCCTTGACGTCGGCGCCCTCTTCAAAACGCTTGTGCAGGACGATGCCGGCCACCCGTGCGCGCACCTCGGCGACACGCATGGGTTCGACCCGGCCCGGCAGGGTTGCCGCCAGGGTCAGGGGTTCGCTGGCGACCGTCACGGTCTGCACCGGAAAGGCGCTTTGGGCCGCAGACGGCGGCGCTTCCGCTTCGCCGCAACCGGCCAGCGCGACTGCTGCCGCCAGGCAGCTGGCCATTCCTATTGCACGCAAGTTGCTCATGATTCACCCGAGCTTTAGATGGAAAAACGGCCCGAATGATATTGGCGAAGGCAAAATGAGTCGATTTTGTCTCATTTGATACTTTGTTAATAATTGTGAAGCCTGTCCGGTGTAGGAGCGGCCTTGTGTCGCGATCGGGCGCGAAGCGGCCGCAATTCAGGCGCTGCCGTGTGTCCTGGAGATACGGGATGCAGGTTTGGCGGCCGCTTCGCGCCCGATCGCGACACAAGGCCGCTCCTACAGGGATCGCGCAGAGCCCAGGCTTGGCGCCATGCCTGTAGAGGACCTTGAAGCCTGCACGGTCAGTGTGGGAGCGGGTTTACCCGCGAACACCGGCATAGCCGGTGCCATCCACCGCGGCGCCTGCTTCGCGGGTGAACCCGCTCCCACAGGGATCGCGCAAAGTCCCGGGGCTGGCGCCATGCCTGTACAGGCAATGGCCTGAATCAAAGACCTTGAAGCCTGCACGGTCGGTGTAGGAGCGGGTTTACCCGCGAACACCGGCGTAGCCGGTGCCATCCACCGCGGCGCCTGCTTCGCGGGCATGCCCGCTCCCACAGGGACCGCATGACCTTTTACGCTGCTACTCAGCGAATCTGATGCTTGTGCAGCAACCGATAGAAAGTCGGCCGCGATATACCTAGCACCTTGGCCGCCACACTCAGGTTGTTACTGTGCCGGCTGAGTACATCGCACAGCGCCTGGCGCTCGGCCCGGTGCTTGTACTCCTCCAGCGTACCCAGCGGTTGCTGCATCTGGTCAAGGGTCTGCAATCCCAGGTCCTGCGCCTCGATTTGCCGACCTTCGGCCAGCACCAACCCGCGCCGCACACGGTTGGCCAACTCGCGAACATTGCCCGGCCAGTCATGCCGGCCCATGGCCGCCAGCGCATGGTCGCTGAACGAACGCGGTCGACGCCCGGTTTCCAGGCTGTAGAAATGGGCAAAATGGCTGGCCAGCATCGACAGGTCGCCATGCCGGTCGCGCAAAGGCGCAGTCACTACCTGCAACACGTTCAGGCGGTAATACAGGTCTTCGCGAAAGCGCCCTTGCTCGATGGCCCTTTCCAGGTCCACGTGGGTAGCCGCCAGCACCCGCACATCCACCGGGATCGGCTGGCTGCCCCCCACGCGTTCAATGTGCTTTTCCTGCAGAAAACGCAGCAAGTTGGCCTGCAACTCCAGCGGCAGGTCGCCAATTTCGTCGAGGAACAACGTGCCACCATGGGCCGCTTCGATGCGCCCGGCCTTGCGCTGATGAGCACCGGTGAAGGCGCCCTTCTCATGGCCGAACAGTTCCGACTGGATCAGGTGCTCGGGGATCGCCCCGCAGTTGATGGCAATGAACGGCTGCTCGCTGCGTTGCGACTGACGGTGCAGGGTGCGGGCCACCAGTTCCTTGCCGGTACCGCTTTCACCGCGGATCAGCACCGGCGATTCAGTAGGCGCCAGCTTGCCCAGCAGCTTGCGCAACTCGCGGATCGGGCGGCTGTCACCGAGCAGCTCGTGGCTGGTTTCATCCACTCTCGCCAGCTCTTTGCCACGCAGGCGCGCCATGCCGAAGGCCCGGCCCAAGGTAACCTGCACGCGGGAAACGTCGAACGGCAAGGTGTGGAAGTCGAAGAACCATTCACAAACGAAATCGCCGACGGCCGGCATGCGCAACTGTTCGGCGCTGAGCACGGCAATCCATTCGGTGTTGCTGCGCTTGATCAAGTCCTTGACCCCGTCCGGGCGCCTGAGGTGCGACGCCTGCAAGCGCAACAGGCCCACATCGCAAGGATGATCCAGCGCGGCACCGAGCATGCAGCTGTCCACATCCCAGCCTGCGCTGCGCAATCCAGGCAACAAACGGTGGCAGTCATCGCAGGGGTCGACGATGAGCAAACGGCGTTGGGCGGCAGGCTGCTGCATGACCGATCCTTGGCGCCAGTTTTCGGTTTTGCGAAATAAAACAGTAAGTTGTGGCGCCCGATTAACAGTAGCAACGAAGTTGACGGTTCCCAGTACCGTCTGTCTGCCGAATCATTTTTTTACAATCAGTGACGGGAATTTTCGCACTTTATCGACATCACATGGCGGCATGGGCAAGAACGGATTCGAACCTGGCAAATTTTTTTACAACCAATGTGTGACTCGCCCCCGGACAACGAGCATCAGTACACATAACCCCGCGCTGCACTTCGCGATAACCGAGGCGACTTTGAAGCAACGCGGACTTACCTGGATGTTTGGGACCATAGAGAGACCGAACCATGAATGCCCCGCTCCGTGTCAACGAAGCACTGCTGATTGCCGACCACGCCTTCGAACCTTTCCAGTGCGTAGCCTGGGATGCACCCAACGGTACTGGTGAACTGAGCCTGGCAGTGATCGACCGGACCAGCACCCGCATCGGCAGCAAGCAAGTGTCCTCGCGTATCTACTCCGACCCGGCCCAGTGGGCCAGCCTGATCGAGGAAGTGCGCGCCGAACTGTGCGAAAAAGGTTACGACCTGCAACCGTGGTCGATGCCGAAGTAATATCGGCCGGCAAACCAAGTGCGTGCACCGCCACGCACTTGTACAACTTCCGGGTTGCTGTTCTGGCAACTTTTCTTATTGCGGCATAGTGTCGCATCGATACTTTTTCAATCCACCAACCTGAACTGTTGCAGGTGCTGGTAATCAGCCTGAAGTTGTTGCGCCAGACGCTGCGCACGGCCCAGGCGCACCGGCGCCAGTTCCATATCCACCAGCAAAGTGGCACACGGCATTGGCTGCACGGCATTCCAGTGCTGCAGGCGACCGTCGGTAAACACCAGGCAGCGCAATGCTTCTTCAGGGTGGGCCCGTTGCCGCGCCTGCAACCAGTGCCGAGCCTGTTCCAGTGCTGCGATCAACGGCGTGCCGCCACCGGCACCCAAGGCTTGCAGCCAGGGTTGCAAAGCGGCCGAGGCCTTCAGGCCGTGGCGCTGCCACTGCGGCGTGCGCCCGCTGGCGGTAAGCAGGGCCAGCCGGGCACGCTGGCGGTAGGCCTGATCGAACAGCGCCGCCAGCAGCCCTTTGGTTTGTGCCAACGCCTGGTGGCGGCGGGTCGAGGCCGACGCATCGACGATTACCAGCCACAGTTCTGCGGGCTTGGCCTGGCGTTGCTGCCAGCACAGGTCCTGGCGCTGGCGTGGCCGGCCCTTGAGCAGGGTCGGCAGCCAGGCCACCCGACCGGCCGCGGCACTGCGCGCCCGGCCTCGGCTGGCACCGTACTGCTTGCCTGCGCCTGCTTTGGCATCCGCCCCTTTGGCAGGTAGCTGGGGGATGCTCAGGGCTTTTTTGCCCAGTTCGGCACCTCGCGGCGGGCGCCGCTGGCCACTGGCTGCGCCGCCATCGCGCCCCAGTCGCCCTGCCCGCCCTGTTCGCCAGGGTTGCCTGCGCCTTGCCGATCGGGTTGTTGCTCAGGCTGCTGCGGTGCCGCAGGGGGGTTGGCCTGGGGCGCAACGCGGCGGCGATGGCGCAAGGCGAACTCGGCCACTGCATCGACATCGGCCTCTTCGATGGCCTCGCCACCGCGCCAGGCACAGTGGGCGCGGGCGGCGCGCAGCCAGACCAGGTCGGCGCGCAGGCCGTCGACCCCGGCGGCGTAGCAGCGTTCGGTGATCCAGGCCAGCGCCTGGTCGTCCAGGGCAATGCCGGCCAGGGCCTGGCGCGCCGCCTGGCAGCGCTCGCGCAATTGCGCCTGGGCCTCGGCCCATTGCGTGCAGAACGCCTGCGGGTCGCTGTCGAAGGCCAGGCGGCGGCGAATGATCTGCTGGCGCGCTTCAGGCTCGGGCAAGCCTTCCAGGGCCACGTTGAGACCAAAGCGGTCGAGCAACTGCGGGCGCAGTTCGCCCTCCTCCGGGTTCATGGTGCCGATCAGTACGAAGCGGGCACTGTGCCGGTGCGAGATGCCGTCGCGCTCGATGCGGTTGGTGCCACTGGCCGCCACATCGAGCAGCAGGTCGACCAGGGTATCGGGCAGCAGGTTGACCTCATCGACATACAGCACGCCGCCATCGGCCTGGGCCAGCACCCCCGGGGAAAACTGCGCCTTGCCCTGCCCCAGCGCGGCATCCAGGTCGAGGGTGCCGACCAACCGTTCTTCGCTGGCGCCCAGTGGCAAGGTGACGAACGGGCCCTCGCCGAGCAGGTCGGCCAAGCCACGGGCCAGGGTGCTCTTGGCCATGCCACGCGGCCCCTCGATCAGCACGCCGCCGATCTTCGGGTCGATCGCGGTCAGGCACAGCGCCAGTTTCAGGTCGTCGGCACCGACCACGGCTGCCAGTGGAAATTGCACGGGTTCACTCATTTCAAGCCTGTTCCTCGCCGTCGAGCAGTTGTTCCTCGAGGGCTTCGCGGTAGTCGCCAGGCGCCTGCCACAGGCCGCGCTGCTGGGCCTCCAGCAAACGCTCGGTAAGGTCGCGCAGGGCCTCGGGGTTGTGCTCGCGCATGAAGTCGCGGGTCGCCGGGTCGAGCACGTAGGCATCGGCCAGCGCCTGGTAATGATGGTCGTCGATCAACTGCGTGGTGGCGTCGAAGGCAAACAGGTTGTCGACCGTCGCCGCCATCTCGAAGGCGCCTTTGTAGCCATGGCGCTTGACCCCGTCGATCCACTTTGGGTTCAGCGCCCGGGCGCGGATGACCCGGTTCAGCTCTTCCTTGAGGGTGCGGATGCGCGGCCGGTCGGCCTGGCTGTGGTCGCCGTGGTAACTGGCCACTGCCGCACCGGACAAGGTTTCCGACGCCGCCAGCATGCCACCCTGGAACTGGTAGTAGTCGTTGGAATCGAGCAGGTCGTGTTCGTGGTTGTCCTGGTTCTGCAGCACCGCCTGCACCTTGGCCAGGCGCTGGGCGAACTGGGCGCGCGCCGGGGTACCGTCGTCGCTGGCGCCGTAGGCATAGCCGCCGTGGTTGAGGTAGACCTCGGCCAGGTCGTCGCGGCTGTGCCACAGGCGCCCGTCGATGGCGTTCTGCACCCCGGCGCCGTAGGCCCCGGGCTTGGCACCGAACACCCGCCAGCCAGCCTGGCGCGCGGCCTGCTCGGCGTCCACGCCCTGCGCCTGCAGCGCGGCGCGCTCGCTACGCACGCGGGCGGCCAGTGGGTTGAGATCGTCGGGTTCGTCCAGCGCGGCCACCGCCTGCACTGCGGCATCGAACAGGCGGATGAGGTTGCCGAAGGCATCACGGAAAAAGCCGGAAACGCGCAAGGTCACGTCCACCCGCGGGCGGTCGAGCAGGCTGAGCGGCAGGATCTCGAAATCGTCGACCCGCTGGCTGCCGGTGGCCCACACCGGTCGCACGCCCATCAGCGCCATGGCCTGGGCGATGTCGTCGCCACCGGTACGCATGGTTGCCGTGCCCCACACCGAAAGGCCGAGTTGGCGCAGGTGATCGCCGTGGTCCTGCAGGTGGCGCTCGAGGATCAGGTTGGCCGAGGCGAAGCCCAGGCGCCAGGCGGTGGTGGTGGGCAGGTTGCGCACGTCCACGGTATAGAAGTTGCGGCCGGTGGGCAGCACGTCCAGGCGCCCACGGCTGGGCGCGCCACTGGGGCCGGCGGGCACGAAACGCCCGGCCAGCGCCGCCAGCAGGCCATTCATTTCGGCGCTGCCGCAGGCGTCCAGGCTGGGTGCCACCGCTTCGCGCAGCGCCTGCACCACATCGTGCACCGGCTGCCATTCGCTATGGGCTGGTAACTGTGCGGTGCCGCCCAGCGCCTGGTCGATTACCTGCAGCGCCAACAGTTCGAGGCGTTCGCGGGTATCGCCACAGGTGCGCCAGGGTTCGCTGCTCATGGCCTGCAACTGCTCGGGGCGTGCGCCCTGCCACGGCTGCCCGAGCTCGCAATCGAGCGGGTCGAAACCCGGCACCAGCGCCTTGGCCAAAGCCCGCAGCAGGCTGGCATTGCCGCCGCGACCGTCGCCACGCTCGACCCGCAACAGCGCCAGCAGGGTATCCAGGCGCAGCCGCCCTACCGGGGAGTGGCCGAACACATGCAGGCCATCGCGAATCTGCGATTCCTTCAGGTCGCACAGGTAGGTGTCCAGGCGCGGCAGCCACACGGCAGCATCGTCCAGTTGGCCTTCCAGTTGCAGTTCGCGGTCGATGTGGTTGGCCTTGACCAGTTCGAGAATGTCGCGCTGCAACTCGCGGGCGCGCCGCGGGTCGAGCAGCTGTGCTTCGTAGAACTCGTCGGCCAATTGCTCCAGGTGGCGCAACGGGCCATAGGTTTCGGCACGGGTCAGCGGCGGCATCAGGTGGTCGATGATCACCGCCTGGGTGCGGCGCTTGGCCTGGGCACCCTCGCCCGGGTCGTTGACGATGAACGGGTAGATGTTCGGCAGCGGGCCGAGCAAGGCGTCCGGCCAGCACTGCGCCGACAACCCGACGCCCTTGCCGGGTAGCCATTCGAGGTTGCCGTGCTTGCCGACGTGGATCACCGCGTCGGCGGCAAAGGCATGGCGCAGCCAGAAGTGAAACGCCAGGTAACCGTGCGGCGGCACCAGGTCCGGGTCGTGGTACACCGCGCTGGGGTCCACCTGGTAGCCCCGTGCCGGCTGGATGCCGACGAAGGTCAAGCCGAAGCGCAGGCCGGCCACCATCAGCCGGCCACTGCGGTACATCGGGTCCTGCTGCGGTGGCCCCCAGCGTTCCAGCACGGCCTGGCGGTTGGCCTCGGGCAGGCGCTCGAAGGCGGCCTGGTAGTCGGCCAGGCTCAGGCTCTGCGCACAGGGGCGCAGGTCCAGATGGTCGAGGTCGTTGGTCACGCCTCCGAGCAACTGGTGGATCAGTTGCGTGCCACTGCCCGGCAAGTCGGCCAGCGGATAGCCTTCGGCCTGCAGGGCCTTGAGGATGTTCAGCGCCGCCGCTGGCGTGTCCAGTCCAACGCCGTTGCCAATGCGACCATCCCGGGTCGGGTAGTTGGCCAGCACCAGGGCCACGCGCTTTTGCGCATTCGGCAGGCGCGCCAGTTCGACCCAGCGGCGGGCCAGTTCGGCGACAAAGTCCATGCGCTCGGGGTGGGCGCGGTAGCAGACCACGTCGGACTGGCTGCGCTCGCTGCGCCAGGCCATGTCCTTGAAACTGACCGGGCGGGTGATGATGCGCCCGTCCAGTTCGGGCAAGGCAATGTGCATGGCCAGGTCACGCGCCCCCAGGCCCTGCTCGCTGGCTTCCCAGCCGGGCTGGTTGTCTTGCGCGCAGATGGCCTGCAGCACTGGGATGTCGCGACGGAACGGGCGCAGGTTGGGCCGTTCGGGGCTGGACAGGGCAAAGCCGGTGGTGTTGACCAGCACTTCGGCACCCACCTCGTCCAGCCAGGCTTCGACCTGCTCCAGGCAGGCGCTTTCCTTGAGGCTGGCCACGGCGATCGGCAACGGGTTGAGCCCGGCGGCCTGCAGGCGCTGACAGAACACATCGATGAACGCGGTGTTGGCCGCCTGCAGGTGCGAGCGGTAGAACAGCAGTGGCGCCACCGGCTGTTCGGGATGCCACTGCGGGTACCAGTCCTCCAGCGTGGCGCTGCCCTTGGCCGGGTGATACACGGCGGTGCGCGGCAAAGGCTGCGGCTCGTCCCAGGCATAGTCGCGGCCCAGCCACTGGCTGGCCAGGCAGTTGAACAGGTTGATGGCATTGGCCTTGCCGCCCTGGCGCAGGTAGTGCCAGAGGCGTTCGGCCTGCTCGCCGCTGACACTGCCCAGGCTGGTCAGCTCCGGGTCCGGGCGGTCGTCGCCCGGCACCAGGATCAGTTGCACGCCACGGCCAGCCAGCTCGACCAGTTGCTCGACGCCATAGCGCCAGTAGCCGACGCCGCCGTGCAGCGACACCAGGATGACCTTGGCATGGCGCAGCACCTGGTCGACGTACAGGTCGACCGAGGCATGGTTCTGTACCTGCATCGGGTTGGCCAGGCGCAGGCTGGGGTAATCCTCGGGCAATTGCTCGGCGGTATCCGCAAGCAATGCCAGGTGCGAATCGCCGCTGCAGAGAATCACCAGCTCGGCGGGCGTCTGGCCGAGGTCGGCAATGCTGTCATCCGGCACGAAGCCGCCGGGCTGGGTCCGCAGCAGGTGCATGGGTCAGGCGCCCAGTGCCTGGCGCAGGCGCGCTTCCAGCTGGGCGGCGTCGAGGTCCTGGCCGATCAGCACCAGGCGGGTGATGCGCGGCTCGTCGGCGCGCCAGGCGCGGTCGAAGTGCTTGTCGAAACGGGTGCCCACGCCTTGTACCAGCAGGCGCATCGGCTTGCCCGGGATGGCAGCGAAGCCTTTGGCGCGCAGGATGCCGAATTCCACCACCAGCTGGGTCAGGGCGTCGAGCAGCAGGCTTTCGTCGGCTTCGGGCAGGTCGATGGAGATGGAGTCGAAGGCGTCGTGGTCATGATCGTCATGGTCATCGCCGTCATGATGCGAATCGTGGTGGGTACGGCGGCCATCGATGTGCGCCTCGGACTCGGCGCCCACGCCCAGCAGCACCTCCAGCGGCAGCTTGCCGCTGCTGGCCTCGATCACCTTGACCGCCGGCGGCAGTTCTTCGGCCACCTCGGCGCGGACCTTGGCCAGGCCTTCGGCGTCGATCAGGTCGGCCTTGTTCAGCACCACCAGGTCGGCGCTGGCCAGCTGGTCGGCGAACAGTTCGTGCAGCGGCGACTCGTGGTCCAGGTTGGGGTCGAGCTTGCGCTGGGCATCGACCTGGTCCGGGTAGGCGGCGAAGGTGCCGGCGGCCACGGCCGGGCTGTCGACCACCGTGATCACCGCGTCGACGGTGCAGGCATTGCGGATTTCCGGCCACTGGAAGGCTTGCACCAGCGGTTTGGGCAGGGCCAGGCCGCTGGTTTCGATGAGGATATGGTCCAGGTCGCCACGGCGTGCCACCAGCTCGCGCATCACCGGGAAGAACTCTTCCTGCACGGTGCAGCACAGGCAGCCGTTGGCCAGCTCGTAGACGCGGCCGGTGGCTTCTTCTTCGGTGCAACCGATGCTGCACTGTTTGAGGATTTCGCCGTCGATGCCCAGTTCGCCGAACTCGTTGACGATCACCGCAATGCGGCGGCCCTGGGCGTTGTCGAGCATGTGGCGCAGCAAGGTAGTCTTGCCCGAGCCGAGGAAGCCGGTGACGATGGTGACGGGGAGCTTGGCCAGTGTTTTCATGTCGCATTGCCCTTGGCAGATTGGCGCGGGCATGCAGGACGACAGCCACGGGCCAGACCGGCCGGGCTTGTTCGCCACCGGATCACCCCGCCCGGTTGAAAGTCGAAAACGTGACGAGGCAGGTCTCCTGGCTCGCACCGTTCCATGTACCCGCTGGTGCAGCGGGCTGGCGGGATGACGCCTTCCCGCGCGCGGGCGCAGTGGCTGTGTCGATCCGTTGTCGGTGCTTACAGTTGCGGGGGCAGCCGCGGCTTGTACCGCGTTCCCGTCTTAGCTTCGGCCTGGCCGAAGAACCTCGAAGTGGCAAGGCTACGCAGTGGCTGGCAGGTGGTCAACCATTGCTGTCGGGCTGGCCGACAACAAGTGGCGCAACTGCGTTACAGTGGTGGCTTTGAGCAGCGAGGCCCCCGGTGGAACCCTTGAACAAGCGCGATTTGGCACGCCTGGAGCGTGAACTGGTGGTTTGCCTGACCGAAGCCTGCGAAACCGCCAAGGCGGAGATCGTCGGTTTCAGCTGGCTTACCCATCGTCTGGCTCCCGAGGATTTTCCGGCCAGCCTGCGTATTACCTGGGTGTTCGAACGAGAGGCCGACAAGGCCGCCGCCGTGGCGGGCGACGCGAAGGTACGCATGCTGGCGCTGACCGGCCTGGCTTTGGAACAGGCCGGCATTCAGCTGGATCATCCGGCCTGGCATGTGCGGTTTGACAGTGAAGAGACCTGCCAGCAGAGCCACGGGGGCGACTGGAGCAAGCGCTTGAGGGGGCGCTGATCCAGGGGCATGCGCGGTCCTGGCTCTTGTAGGAGCGGCCTTGTGTCGCGATAGGGCTGCGAAGCAGCCCCAGGGTTTCAGCAAAGACGCACAAATTGCTGGGGCTGCTTCGCAGCCCTATCGCGACACAAGGCCACTCCTACAGGGGCCGCGGCGCACTCGCGGAATCTGTTTTCCCGCGACAACGATGCCTCTATCCGTTAGGCTACGCATTCCCCTGTCACGAGGTGTTCGTCCAATGCGCCATTGATGCCGCCGTCCCTTCGACGGCCAGTCTTCAGCCTCCGGTTCGCTCCGGAGATGTCGCGGCATTTGTGGAGTTGTGCATGACGAACACGTCGATCCTGACGCTGGACAGCGTCTCCTTGGCCTTGCCTGACGGCAGGCTGTTATTTACCGACCTCAGCGAAACCTTCGACCAACGCCGCACCGGCCTGGTCGGGCGCAACGGTGTGGGCAAGAGCCTGCTCGGGCAAGTACTTGCCGGCCAGCGCGAACCAAGCAGCGGCCAGTGTCGGCGCCTTGGGCGCATCCATCTTCTGGACCAGCAGGTGATCGAGCGCAGCGCCACGGTCGCCGACCTGGCCCAGGTGGGCGCGGTGCTCGCTGCGCTGGAGCGCATCGAGCAAGGCAGCGTCGCACCCAGTGACTTCGACACCGTCGGCGAACGCTGGGATATCCGCGAGCAATTGCAGGGGCACCTGCAACGCCACGGCCTGGGCCAGCTCGACTGGCACCAGCCCGCCCGCAGCCTGAGCGGTGGCCAGGCCATGCGCGTGGCGCTGGTCGGCGCCTGGCTCAGCGAAGCGGACTACCTGATCCTCGACGAACCGAGCAACCACCTGGACAGCAACGCCCGCGCCCAACTGCTGAGCATGATCGAAGCCTGGGACCGGGGCTTGCTGGTGATCAGCCATGATCGCAGCCTGCTCGCGCACATGACGCGCATCGTCGAATTGTCCAGCCTGGGCTTGCAGGCCTATGGCGGCAACTACAGCTTCTATTCGGCCCAGAAAGCCAGCCAGACGGCGCAGGCCCAACAGCAACTTGCCCGGCTGAAACAGGAGCAGCAACGCCAGGCGCGCGAACTGCAGCGCCAGCGCGAAGACCTGGAACGTCATCAGGCCCGCGCCGGGCGCAACGCCAGGCACGCCAACCAGGCCAAGATCCTGGTCGACCGCCAGCAGGAGCGCAGCCAGGCCACTGCGGGCAAGCAGCGCCGCGACCATCGCGACGCCCGGCAGGCGCTGCAGGGCAAAGTGCGTGACGCCGCTCGCGAAGTCGAGCAGGACAGCGCCATTACCCTGCATGCACCCACGCCGCAGCGCCATCCGGGCCGCGAAGTGCTTGCCTTGCAGGCGCTGCACCTGCCCCGCGGCACGCGCAAACCACTGAACCTGCGCTTGTGCCTGGGCCAGCGGGTGGGCCTGGTCGGCGCCAATGGCAGTGGCAAGTCCACCCTGCTCAGGCTGATGAACGGTGAGTTGCCAGCACCGCCCGACAGCCTGCGCCTCAGTGGTGAAACCGCCCTGCTCGACCAGCACTGCAGCGCACTACCAGGCCACACCAGCGTGCTCGACCACCTGCGTCAGGCAAACCCGACACTGGCCCAGGGCGACTTGCGCAGCCGCCTGGCGCAACTGGGCCTGGATGCCGCCCGCATCGAACTGCCCAGCGGCCTGCTCAGCGGCGGTGAGCGGATGAAGGCAGCACTGGCCGCCGTGCTGTACCGCGAACGGCCGCTCGACCTGTTGCTGCTGGACGAACCCGGCAACCACCTGGACCTGCCGTCACTGGCCGCACTGGAACACATGCTCGGGCAGTTTCGCGGGGCGCTGGTGGTGGCGTCCCACGACCAGGTACTGCTCGACAAGCTGGCGCTGGACGAGTACCTGCACCTGTAGAAGCCGCTATGAATGCATTGCAGGCTATCAATTCGTGACTGGCCGTTCCCGATCTGCCACGGATGTATTATGGTGGCGTGGTGCGCATATAACAGCAGCCCGAGCAATCGGGCACTTGCAAGACAATGAGGGTGTCATGAGCAACGAAAGCATTAATTGGGACAAGCTGGGTTTCGACTACATCAAGACCGACAAACGCTACCTGTCCGTATGGCGCAATGGCGAGTGGGACAAGGGCACCCTGACCGAAGACAACGTACTGCACATCAGTGAAGGCTCCACGGCCCTGCACTACGGCCAGCAGTGCTTCGAAGGCCTCAAGGCCTACCGTTGCAAGGACGGTTCGATCAACCTGTTCCGCCCGGACCAGAACGCCGCCCGCATGCAGCGCAGCTGCGCCCGCCTGCTGATGCCGCAGGTGCCGACCGATGTGTTCATCGAGGCGTGCAAGCAAGTGGTCAAGGCCAACGAGAAGTTCGTGCCACCGCATGGTAAAGGCGCCCTCTACCTGCGTCCGTTCGTGATCGGCACCGGTGACAACATTGGCGTGCGCACCGCCCCCGAGTTCATCTTCTCGATCTTCGCCATCCCGGTTGGCTCGTACTTCAAGGGCGGCATGAAGCCGCACAACTTCCAGATCTCCAGCTTCGACCGCGCAGCCCCGCAAGGCACTGGCGCGGCCAAGGTCGGTGGCAACTACGCCGCCAGCCTGCAGCCGGGTGCAGAAGCGAAGAAAGCCAACTTCGCCGACGCCATCTACCTCGACCCGCTGACCCACACCAAGATCGAGGAAGTCGGTTCGGCCAACTTCTTCGGCATCACCGCCAACAACGAGTTCGTCACCCCGAAATCGGCTTCGGTGCTGCCAGGCATCACCCGCCTGTCGCTGATGGAACTGGCGCAATCGCGCCTGGGCCTGAAAGTGATCGAAGGCGATGTGGAAATCAACAAGCTGGACCGCTTCATCGAAGCCGGCGCCTGCGGTACCGCTGCGGTGATCACCCCGATCGGCGGCATCGAGTACAACGGCAAGCTGCACGTGTTCCACGACCTGGAAAAGGTCGGCCCGGTTACCCAGAAGCTCTACAACGAGCTGACCGGTATCCAGAGCGGTGACGTGGAAGCACCGGCTGGCTGGATCGTCAAGGTTGCCTGAGGCGCTTTAACGGTTTGAAAAACGGGGCATGCCAGCGATGGCATGCCCCGTTTTTTATTGGCTGATGGCACCGGCTGCGCCGGTGTTCGCGGCTAAAGCCGCTCCTGAAACCTGCGCCGTCCCTGTAGGAGCGGCCTTGTGTCGCGAAAGGGCTGCGAAGCGGCCCCAGGATATCCGCACAAAGCACAAATCGAGGGGCCGCGCAGGGCAGTTAGTTTTCACGCAAAGCGACGCTGCATCAGCAGGTGCCGGGCTTTGTCGAAGGCCCAGTTGTACAGCACGGTGTAGGGCAGGATGATCACAAAGAAGCCCAACTCCACCATGAACGCCTGCAGCAACGAAATCTCCAGCATCCACGCCGCCACCGGCAGACACCACACCACCAGCCCGGCTGCGAAGCCCAGGCCGTGCACAAAGCGTGCGCTGGCCTTCCACTGGATGCGCTCGACCCGCACGTAGCGATCGACCAGCGCGTTGTAGACCATGTTCCACAGCATGGCGATCACCGACAGGGTCACCGCCAGCGCCCCCGCCGTCGCCAGCGACTTGCCCATGACCCAGGACAACAGCGGCGCACACAGCAGCACGGCGAACACTTCATAACCGACGGCGTGAACCAGGCGTTCGGTGAAAGAGACGTTTTTCATTGCAAATTCCATCCATTGCGTGAGTCGTGCTTCCTATTTTCTTTGATAGAACTGATACTCGCGACATAGCTACCATCGGTTTTATCAATACCATGCGCTACTCACCCGAAGCCCTGGTCGCCTTTGTCGAAGCTGCATCGCTGGGTTCGTTTTCCGCTGCGGCGCGCAAGTTGCGCAAAAGCCAGTCCACCATCAGCATCGCCATCGCCAATTTCGAGGCCGATGTGGGTTGCCCGTTGTTCGAGCGTGGCGGTCGTCACCCCACGCTGAACGAGGCTGGGCGGCAGGTGCTGAGCCATGTCGAGGCGATTCTCGATGCCAGCGCCCAGCTCGATGCCCTGGCGGTGCGGTTGGCGGAAAACGTCGAGGCTCTGGTCTCGGTGGTGATGTCGGACAGCTACAGCGTGACCTTCCAGGGCGCGGTGATGGCCCGCTTCGCCCAGCACTACCCACATACCGAGCTGCGCTGCGGCCCCTCGGAAGATGCCGATGTGATCGAACTGATCCAGCAGGGCCTGGCACACGTTGGCATTCTTGCCACCCAGCCCAGTTACCCTGCGGACGTTGCCGTTGCGCGCTTGCCCGAGCAGGCCGAGTTTGGGGTGTACGTGGCCAGCGGGCATCCGCTGGCGGCTTTGCCCCAGGTGAAGACGCAGCACCTGGAGAACGTCCGGCAGCTGTATATCAAGACCTATGCCCCCAGCTTGCACCACGGTCGTGGCCAAGCCTGGTCGGCACCGGACTACCTCACCCTGCTGGAGTTCGCCGTGCGCGGGTTCGGCTGGGCCGAACTGCCCAGGGCCCTGGTGGCTCGGTTTGGCAGTGGGCTGGTGGAGTTGCAGGTGGCCGGGTACCCGCGACGGGTTGACATGGATGTGGCGTGGTCGAGCCGGCGCGCGCTCGGGCCGGCGGGGCAGTGGCTGGTGCGGCAGATGTTGGGGCAATAGGCCTTTATCGCATTCAAGATCCTGGGGCTGCTGCGCAGCCCGTCGCGACGCAAGGCCGCTCCTATAGGGGCACTAAAGCGAAAAGTCCTACAACGTTTTAGGAAGCCCATTGCTCCCCCGCGAAGGCGTTCCTCGCTAGTGTTTTGGCCGTTGCGTCAAATCACTGGAAAAGGAACTCCTGATGAGCATCAGCAAAGCCATCCACATCGCCATGCAGGAAGAGATCCCCAACACCTACGGCACCTGTAATGCCTGCGAACGCTCCGGCCTGCCGATTCTGCTGCTGCGCGAGGCCTACGCCCCGCGCCCGGATACAGGGCGCCCCTATCGCCTGGCAGACGATAGCGAAATCATCTTCCACCCGATGCACACCGACCAGTTGCGCCTCCTGCGCCAGGGTTATGTCTACGTACTGCTCGACCAGGAAATCTGGCAGGCCTACGAGGTAGCGGCGGAAGGTACCTTGCAGCGCTTTCCGGTATCGCAGATGCCCTTCGGGCCACCCAGGTCGTTACCCAAGGTATGCGCCACCGAAGGCCACGATGTGATCGCCTCGTTCATCAACATCGATACCCTGCTCTACCGCAAGGCCTGGATCGCCTTCGCCAACGACCCCTGGCCCCGTGCGGTACTCGACCGCTATCGGCAAGGCATTGCCGACAGTGACCCGGGCACCCTCGCCCGCTTCGTCGAGGTGGACCTGAACACCGCACGCAACGACCCTGCCAGCCTGGGCATCGCCATGACCGACAGCTTCCGCTTCGGCCTGGAACAGGTGCTGGAGTTCTCGACCTTTTCCTCTGCCAGGTTTACCAGCGCTCATGGCTTTTACAGCCGCCTGGGCCGCTGGCATGAAACCCGCACGCATGTGCGCAATGTCATCCAGCAGGAACAACTGCCCAATGGCCTGCTGGCGCTGACGCTGCCCGACCCGGTCGGCATGGTCATGGAGCTCAACGCGCAACGCACTGGCTGGGTGCAGGCCCTGCAGGAATGGCGGGCGCAGCCGCAGCGGCACTTCGAATACTTCACCTCGCAAGCACTACTGGGCATCCGCGAATTGCACGCTGCCATGGCGGCCGTGCAGGGTGCCGAGGACGCGCAGCGGGAAGCCCGACAGGTCGAGCAGTGGAACGACAGCCCGATCGCGGCCAAGGCGTATCTGCCGCCGGTGGACATCGACGCGCAGGCCGAACGCAACACCGCGCGCAAGCAGCAGGACGCCCGCGAGCGGCTGGAAGAGCGTTACGACGAAAGCGCCCGCGCCGCGTTCCAGGCCGGTTACGACCGCGAACTGAAAAACTGGCAGTCGATGATCGACCAGGTTGGCAATCTGTATGCGCGGCACTATGCCAAGCGGGCGTTTCAGCAGATCGGCTACTACGACTATGACGCGACCTCCCCCGTTTCGGTGGAGTACTTCATCCAGATGATGGCCGCCTGCCTGGCCGGCGGACCAACTGAAACCTTGCCGCAGGAGGGTCAGCCACTCGGGATCACCCAGCATATCTGGCAGCAGCTGCTGGAAGACGACCGCAGCCTGCTTTACCAGGCACTACTGGCCAAGAACCAGAAGCTGATGCAGCAGGTGGCCAGCGCGCTATCCGGGGACGACTTCGGCAAGGTGTACGACATCATCAAGGGCATCGCCGGCACCGCCGACGGCCAGCTGTTGATGATCAAGCCGATACAGGATGCCGTTGGCCAGTTGCTGACCGCGACCAACAGCGCAGGGAATGCGCTCAGCCAGCACCTGAGTGAACGGACCAAGACCCTGATCGGCCATGTGCATCGCTCGGCGTTTGCCCTGTTTGCGGGGCAGCAGGTAACGCCGCTGCGGGTGTCGCTGACAGTGGGCGAATACATGAGCCTGCTCAATGAAGCCCTGGAGGCGCGGACCGATGCGTTTCTGCAGCAGGTAGACAAGCAGTTCCGTGACCCACTGGGCCGCAAGGTGCGGGCCATGGTGCTGAGTGGCGCGATCAATATTGCGGCAGCGGGTAACCGTAGCCAGATGATCGAAGTGATGCTCTGGACGTTGGAAGGTGCTGAAAGTTTACAGGCGCGGCTAGTTCAACTGCGGGCAAGTGCCGTATCAGGGGCCACTACACTGGCGCGTACTATTACTGTAGGTGCAAACGCCTTTCGGCTAAGTGCAGAGGCTGCTCGTAGCTTGGCAAGCGATACAACTAATATGCGGAGCGCTGTAACAAACCCGACAAGCGCCAGCCTGATGCTTGGGCTAGGCGGAATATGGTTCCATCAAGATAGCCTGCGCAGAAATTATCAGGCGCTACTTAAAACTGCCAACGTAGACCCGGAAGCGCTCGCCGCAATATGGTCTTCTTCCCTTGGTGTGCTGGGGGCAACCGTAGAGAGTGTAGGGCTTACCGCACAGTTACTTCGCCCGGAAAAGCTGTGGCCAAGCGCTATCAGCACCGTGAATTTAGGTGAGCGCATCGCTAAATTCGGTGGCGTCATAGCAGCACTCGCGGGGGCATCTGACGCAGCACAATATGCCTTCGCTGCGCGAAGGTCAGATGACAAGGGGGACGTTGCGTCCGCCCAAACCTATGGCTATGCAAGCGCCATTGCCTTTGCCACGATCTTCCCGGCGGGCTATGCCGCCCTTGTCCCAGGCACATTACTAGGGCCGCTGGGAATCGCGATAATCTTGGGCTTGGCAGCATACGCATTGGCGACCAGGGCGAAGCAACAAGAATCCTCCGCGACAGAACTATGGGCTCGACGTAGCAGGTGGGGATTACCACCCGAACATCGGTATTGGTGTGAGGCAAAAAGTATTGATTTGGCTATTGGCGCTTTGAATGCCGCAGCGCTTGGCATGAGAGCCGAGGCCTCGATAGAAATTGGTTTCAAACAGCGGGAAATAGATTCAGTAATCAGTGACGGCAACACGGTGGCAGCAGGCTTTGTACTGAATGCGTATATGAGCATGCCAAATTTCACGGTGGGTACTTCACATTATCAATGGAAGCTGGACTTGCATCGAACCGGGGGAAGCAAAGAAACCATCACCCTATCAGGAGACAGTACTAGATTAGTACTGCCGTCAAGTTCGGCACTGAGTGTTGCCGGTGTTTTTGCAGACGACATATTGGAAAGCCTGCACAAAAGCGTTGACTCAGAAAGCAGGATCCTGAACATCCAAGGGGCGGTCCCCTTGACAGATCACCACAATATTACCTCTCTGGAGTTGAGCCTGATTTATTGGCCTGATCCTGATGACGATTCAGCTCGAGCACAGATAACAATGACAGAGAACAACATCAGATCTTTGGAGCACCTCAATTGGCCTCCCCATTACTAGTCCCTCCTTGCGCTGGCTGGAAGGAGGATCTGCCTGGCCCAACCACCCCTCCAGCCGTTGACAGGAATTTGGGCAGGCAGATACCAAACCATCAAGGTACGATTTACCTTGAAGTGCCTCGGTCCCCTATTTCACCTAGAGGTATCCTCTCGGCACTCTCCGTACCTGCGGCCATATTTACGCTGCAGGTTCCTCACATGATCTTCAAAAGCTGGAGTATTGGCAGCATAGAGCTAGTCATCATTGGAATTCTTGTACTGCTCCTTGGCGTCTGGTGTACGTTTTTTGGATACCAAGTTGATATATGCCCCCCTCGCGACCTACCCATCAGGTTCAACCGTGCGCGCCAGAAAATCTACGCCTACAACTTCAAACGCCAATGGTGGAACCCCTTCGACAAAGGCAAGGTCGTGCCGGTCAGTTACGAATGGTCCCAAGTCCGCGCCGAGCGCTGGTCACAAACCGGCGCCCTGCCAAACGGTGGGGTCATTTTCAAATGGGGTGTCATGCTGTCCATCGTCGCGCCGGGCACAAACAACGTCATCGACCGTTTTCACCTGAGTACGATGGGTGCCGACCAGCATGCCTGGGCCTACATCTGCACCTACATGCAGGAAGGCCCCTCAGCCCTGCCACCACAAGGCCCCCCCAAGGATCACAACGATGTGCTCTGGTGTGAGTTCGCTCTGCGCCTGGCACCCAAAGTGAGCTGGCCAGCTGATATGGACCTTGAATCGCGAACCGCCCCTTGAACCGGCCACGGCGGGTGCGCCCCACTCAATCTCCCGCCGGCACATCCACCACCTTCCAACTGTCATCCGGGTCGAAGCGTTTCATCTCCTTGGCCAGCTTGTCGCCGTGCGGCCCGAGGTCTTTCTCGAACACTTCGCCGTCATGGCTGATCATGAAGCTCATCACCCCGGTGTCATCGTACCTGGCCGGCCAGGCAACCATGGCAAAGCCACGGCTCATCTGGTTGCCGATCAGGTAGCTGTAGGCACCGCCGGGGGCAGATGGGCCCTGTGCATCGAGGATGCGGAAGTGGTAGCCATACCAGGCGTCGCCGACCATGTCCTGGCCGAACAGCGGGCCCAGCGGGCTGACCTGACCATCGCCATCGTCATCCCAGTACAGCCCGTCATGCTTGCCGGGCTCGCTGAATATCTTCTGCGCGTACTCCAGCGCACCGTTGCCGTTGTGGTCCTGGCTGGCATAGTCCATCTGCGCATCGTGGTAGGCCAGCATCGACTGCATGGCGCCCAGCTCGTTGCGGCCAATACGCCGGGCGCGGATTTCAGAGCTGCCGGCCTTGAGGTCGAAACGCCAACCCTGGCTGCCTTTGGTCAACGGTATGGGCAACGTCCAGTGATCACTGCCCACCGCGAGGATGGCCTTGTTCGCCCCCGACATGTCGATGCTGTGCTGCGCGTGATACTGCGCCAGGAACGTGTCCACGTCACTGCGTTGCACACCGCCGCGCGGTATGTAGGTACGCCAGTCATCGCCCAGCAACCGGGCCAGGCGGGCTTCATCAGGTTTCTCCTCGCCCAGCGCCGCGACAAAGGATTCCACGGCCTTCTCCGGTGTAGGGAAGACTTCCTGCGCAGCGGCCAGGGTTGACCCGGCCATACCGGCTGCGATTACCAGTGCCGCTATCGATTGACGGTTCATCGACGGCCACCTCCCCCGCGGCGTGCGGGCGCACTGGGCCGGGAAATCTGGTGCCCGGCGGCACGCGATGCGCTCGGGCGCTGGGCGAACGACTGGCTGGTGCGGCCACGGCTGGCCTGCGCGCTGGTGCGCGAGGGTGAACGCACGCCGTCGAAGGCATTGTTACGCGCCCGGCCGGCGGTATTGGAAGGCCGGTTTTGCGCCAGCTGCCGCCCCTGGCCTTCGCCCTGCCTGCGCTGGTTCACCTGGTTGTTCTGCTGCCGAGCCTGGGTGTTGCGGGTTTCCTGTCGGCGGTCGGTTGCCCGCGGGTTGTCGCTACGAGGTTGCATGCGGTTGCCGACCGAATTGCCCGCTTGCGCCTCGCGCATCTGCTGGCGTGCCTGGCGATTGCTGGTGGCCGGCCGTTCGATGCCGGCCCGGTCCATCGACGCCCTGGCCTTGTCCCGCGCCTGGGCGCGCTGGGCGTCATCGCCACGGAAGGCAGTACGCTGGGTGGCACCGTCCAGCTGGCGACCGTACTGCTGGCGGCTGCGGGAGTCGCGGTACGGCACGCCGTCGCGGTTGGCGGCGTTGTGCTGCCATTTGTTCTGGTTGTTGGTGATGCGGTTGTTGGCGTTGATGTTGTTGTAGCGGTTGACGTCGATGTCGATGTCGTTGTTGCCCCAGTCACAGTCGCCCCACAGCGAGGCAACGATCGCCACGCCGGTACCGAAGGCCAGGCCCGCCACCAGCGCGGAACCGGGGTAGTACATGGGCGGTGGCGGGTAGTACGCCGGCGGCGAAGCCGGGTAGGCCCAGGTGCCGTAGGTGGTGGTCGGGTTGTAGCTGGGCACGTACACCACTTGCGGGTCGGACGGCTCGATGATGATGGTGGTGGGCGGGCTGCTGGCCGTAACCACCTGGGTGCTGCTACCGCTGGAGGCCGGTGCCGGGGCGGTCTGCACGGTCACGTTCTGGTACTGGTTGCTCTGCAGGTTGCCGGCGGCCTGGGCCTGGTGACGCAGGCGCTGCACGCCGCCCATGACATCGTCGGGCTGCGCGAGGAAGGCATCGCCCAGCCGCTGCACCCAGACCGGGTCCTGCCCCAGGGTTGCCAGCACCTGCGGGAAGGCCACCAGCGCTTGTACGCTTGGGTCCCAGGGCTGGTTCGCCACCTTCTTGACGGCATCGTCGCCGGTGGCCTTGGGGTTGGCCTTGGACCAGGTCACCGCTTCGCTCACTTGCCCCGGATAAGTGGAGGCCATCAATACCTGGGCCAGCAGCGCATCGGGGTACAACGCGATGGGCGCGAGCATCTGGTCCAGTTGCTCCTGGGTGAACACCGGGTCCTTGGCCGCGACCGTGTCGGCTTGTGGTGCCGGGTCTGGGGCAGGTACGTCTTCTGCCAGCACCAGGCCGGGCGTGGCGCTCAGATACAGGATTACCGACAGGACCGCTGACAGTGGGATGCGCATCGCTTCTCTCCATGAGATCAGACCGCGTGGATTAAGGGTAGCAATGGCGATGCTTTTGGCCAGATGTGCGGGCGCAAACTTTTCGCGCTCTAAAGGTGAGGGTGGTTGCTGCTTTTGAATCTATACCAGGGCTGGGCTGAGATCTGTAATTGACTGTACCGGCCCTTTCGCGGGCACGCCCGCTCCCACAGGGCCACCACAGGTTCGAACATTGTGGAGTACCTGTGGGAGCGGGCGTGCCCGCGAAGAGGCCGGTGCATGCACAAGACCGTATCCAAAAAAGGAGCCCACCCTGATGAACACGCCCCGCCTCATCGCCATGATCATGCTGGCCGTGCTCTGCACCTCGGCCTGGGCGGCCACCGACCGCGCCGAACGGCGCCGCGAGGCCCGCGATGTGCGGCAGGAAACCCGCCAGGACGCGCGGCAGACCAAACAGGATTGCCGCCACGCCGACCAGCAAAGCAACGCCGGCTGCCGACAGGACAAACGCCACACCAAGCAGCAAGGCCGTGAGCGCGCCCGCGACATAAAATACTGAGCGGGCGGTGCTCAGCCGCCCAAGGCGATGATCGCCAGGATCAGTGACGCCCCGACTACCGCCAGGACCACGCCGGTCAACAGGGTGCGGCCACCGGAATAGCGTGCCAGCAGCCAGCCCGCAAGGAAGAGCATGGCCAGGGCGACCAGGTTCGATACACGGATGGCCGTACCGGTGGTCTCGATCAGCAGGAACGGAATGACCATCGGGAAGGTTGCCAGTACCACCAGCAGGAAAGTGGCCAGGGCCGCCTTGAAATCATCCAGCCCCAGGCGTGCCGGCAGCGGGCGGCCAGCATCACGCAGCATGCGCCCGCGCAGCATCTCCAGCCCGTCTTCATCCAGTGCCAGGCCGATGCGCTCTGGCAGCGTATCGGCAATCAGCCTGCGCCCCTGATTGATATCACCGGCTTGCAGGCGGGCCAGCAAGGTCCGGCTGCGGGTACGTTCGGTCCAGGTACGCAGCAGGTAGATGACGGCATCGGCCAGGCCCCAGGCCAGGTTGCAGCCGAGCGCGGCAATCAGCATCAGCCGCGCGTCTTCGCGCCCTGCGGTGGCAACGCTCAGCGAGCCGATGAAGGTCATCGCCATCAACAGGCCGAAGATGACTTCGGTGATCCGGTCGATCGGCTCCAGCACGCCCCATTTACGCGGTTGCTCGTCTTGCCCCATCGCACCCTCCCAGGAACCATCGATAGTCACTATCGAGAATGGCAATTTCTGCCGAACGACATGGCCGAATAACCTAGCTCCATCGACTCGCCGCCCACCACCCCGGCCCCTGGAGCTACCTGATGAACACCTTGGCCCGCCTGCTGTCCGCCACCCTTGCCGTTATTGCCATCGCCATCATCAGCGGCTGTGCCAGCCACCCCGAACTGCGCCCTTACACCGCCGAGGAAACCCGCCAACTGCAACTGGAAGCCTTGCAACGCCGTGGCCTGTCGCTGGACGACTACGAGCAGCAACGGCGGGTAATCCAGCGTGCCGGCAACCTGCCCGTGGTGACCGAAGCTGCCGACGCCGACCGTTCGAGCAAAGGCTGATTGGGCTCGCCAGCGGTTCCTTAGCGCTACCTGTACAGATAGGGCTGCGAGGTGAGGTTGCTCCATTATAGTCAGCCAGGCATTGCAGGCCCCGACAGCCATGCCCTGTCACGCCCTTCACCCTTTTAGCGGCGCGGCGCCAGCGCCAGGGCGATACCGCCCAGCACCACCACGCACGCCACCAGCAAGCGCAAGGACAATGGCTCGCCGATCAGGCCAACCCCGCCCAACGCCACAATCACCGGGACGCTGAGCTGCATGGTCGCTGCCTGCTGCGCGCTGACTTGCCTGACCACGCCGTACCACACGGCATAGCCCGCACCCGAGGCCAGCACACCGGAGCCCAGCGCATACAGCAAGCCGAGCGGGCTCAGGTGCAAGCCGGCGCCCAGCAACAGCATCGGCACCAGCAGCACCAGGCACGGCAGGCTCCGGGCGAAATTGCCGGCAGTGTCGGCCAGCGGCCTGGGTGAGCCTTTGCCCAGCAGCGTGTACACGCCCCAGGCCACGCCGGACAGGGCCATCAGCAAGGCACTGGCAAAGGGTGGCGCCGCGGTACCGGGCAACAGCAGCACCAGCAGGCCGGCGAAGGCGATCAGCATGCCCAGCAGCATCCGCGCGGTGATAGGTTCGCCTTTGTACCAGGCGAAGCCGAACATGGTGATCTGCACCGCGCCGAACAGCAGCAACGCCCCCGCGCCTGCGCCCAGCTGCAGGTACGCCGCAGAAAACAGGAACGCGTACAGGAACAGTGCCAGGCCGCCGCGCCAGCTGCCCCCCATGGCAAGCGCGGGCTTGCGCAGGCGGATCAACAGCAGCAGGAACAGTGCACCACTGGCCAGGCGCACCACGGTGAAGGATGCCGGGTCGATGGCCCCGTCCTTCAGCGCCAGCCGGCAGAACACCGAGTTGGCAGCGAAGGCCACCAGGCTGAAAAGTGCAGGCCAGACCCAGGCCCGGGCCTTGCGGTCGGTGAGCGTGGTGGTGCCGGTGCTCATGGTGTGGTCACCTCTGAGATCGATTGTTGTCATGGCGGCCATGCTGGTAGGGCCAGCACCGATATACAACATAGTGTTTATCTGACGCCACCACCGAATCGCCCGGACCTATACCGCTGCCACCGCCTCGATCTCCACCAGCATGCCGTCCAGCGCCAGCCGGGGTACCGGTATCAGCGTGCAGGTCGGCTTCATGCAAGGGCCCCAGGCCCTGTCAGCCTCGGCTACCCACTCACGCAGGCGCGTTTCGGAATGCTCGACGATCAGCAGGGTCAGCTTGAACACCTGGGCCAGGCTGGCGCCTTTCGACGCCAGGGCAACCTCCAGGTTGGCCAGTGCCTGGCGCGCCTGCTCGGCGAACAGCGGCGACAGCTGCCCGTTGCGGCCCTCCCCGCCCTGGCCGGCGATGAACAGCAGGCGGCTGTCGGCATGCACTTCGGCGACATGGGAATAGGCGTTGCCGCTGGGGTCGTACAGGCCTTCGGGATTGCTCAGTTGAAACGCGGTTGAATGGCTCACGGTAAACCCTCGATCAGTTGGAAGAGGGGCGGAGTATCGAACCTTGAGTTAACTCGAGGTCAAGCGCGGTTTTCAGGGGCGGGCTTGTTCGCGAAACAGGCGCCGAGTGTAGGACGTTTCGCACAGCGCACGAGCTTCCGTGAACCACGCGTTCATATGCGAAGTGGCCGTCAGGCGCTAGATTGCGAGGCCCGGCATGGAGGCCTGTACGTAACAAGGATAAAGCGATGAGCAAATACAATTTTCAACTGGCCTACACCATCAAGCCAAACAACCCTGCCCGAGATGAAACCGATGCGGCGCAGGCCCGTCTGCACCTGCGCGAGAAAATTGGCCTGGACACCGTCGAGCACATTGAGACCACCCTGCTCGGGATGGTCACACTCAAAGGCGCCACACTTGCAGAGCGCAAGCGCGAAGCCGAAAAGCTGCTTCACGACTACATCCATGAAGCGCTCAAGCAACTGCGTGTGCTGTCGACCGTGAAGTTCTACGGTTGCTTGATGGTGGACGGGCTGGGCGCAGCCATTCGCTTCGACATCCTGCCCAAATGAACAGCGACGGCATCAGGCGCCCCCGCGCCTGATGCCGCGCACCGTCATTTTTCCTGCAGTACCGCCCTGCCCTTCACCGCCCGAGGCCCGCGCCAGGCCCAGAACAGCAAACCAGGGAGTGGCGCGTAGACCACGAACACGATCCACAGCATCTTGCGCTCGGCGCGCCGGTCACTGCCGATGATGTGCCAGATGGCCCAGATTTCCAGCAGGATCACAAAGGCCGCGACGATGATCCAGATCGTTCCGATTTCCATGAGCGCTCTCCCATTTGGCATGTAATGGGTTGGGTTGCAGAGGCTGCCGAGGGTTCAGATTGATTTGGCTGACGGCATGGCACCGCGGCCCGTTGTAGGAGCGGCCTTGTGTCGCGATGGGCTGCGCAGCAGCCTCAGGATTTTTGCCCTACGAAAGACCGCAGGGGGCTGCTCTGCAGCCCATCGCGACACAAGGCCGCTCCTACAGGGTGCAGTGACAGCTCTCAATGCCGTGGTGCAGTCTCCAGCGCCGCCTTCAACGCCGGCGCATCGGCAAATGCCCGCTGGCTCACCAGCTTGCCTTGCTCCAGTTGCAACCACTGTACCTGGCCATCCTGCCCGGGATAACGGCTGGCCACCCGCCCATCACGGTCCAGCAGCACCCGGTAGTTGTAATCGCGCATGGCGGGGATGGCGAACAGCTTGCTGATCAGCGCCGGCATGCGCTGGATGTCGGCGACGAACACCGCATCGCGCGCCTCCAGGTAACCCTTGGGCTGTTCGGCCAGCGCCGCCTTCACCAGCTTGGCACCGTCCATGTCGCGCGCCACCAGCAGGATGTGCGTACCGGCGCCGAGGCTATAAGCCTGGTCGTGCTGGTCGAGCAGCGTCCACGGCGCGAGCTTGTCGCCCGGTTCCAGGGCATTGGCCAGCAATGGCATCAGGCAAAGCAACAGTGCAGCGGCGTACTTCATCAAGGGTATCCTCAGTCACGGGAGCATCAGCATAGCGGCAACCGGCCAAGCCAGACAGGTTGCCTGAACACGACCTGGAACACGACACGGCCACCCGGGAGATTGTCTTTCCCCCGGCCACCCGCCACACTCTCGAGGCCAGCCAGGAAGCGGAGTCCAGAGTGCCCACGCCACGCCAGTTCAGCAAGAAGACCAGTACCAGCAACATGCTGCGGCTGAAGTCCACCAGCGCCAATGCCCAGGCCCCCTATCGGGTCGATTTCGTATTGCTCGAACACTTCTCGATGGCCAGCTTCACCGTGGCCATGGACGTGCTGGTCACGGCCAACCTGCTGCGCGCCGACAGCTTCCAGTTCACCCCGCTGTCGCTGGAAGGCGACCGCGTGCTCAGCGACCTGGGGCTGGAGCTGGTGGCCACCGAGTTGTCCGCCGAGGCGCTGAAGGAGCTGGACCTGCTGGTGATCTGCGGCGGCCTGCGCACGCCATTGAAGTACCCCGAGCTCGACCGCCTGCTGGGTGATTGCGCGGCCCACGGCATGGCCCTGGGCGGGTTGTGGAACGGCGCATGGTTCCTCGGCCGCGCCGGGGTGCTTGATGACTATGGCTGCAGTATCCACCCCGAACAGCGCGCCAGCCTGTCCGAGCGCAGCCCGCAGACGCGGATCACCCCGGCCAGCTTCACCCTCGACCGCGACCGCCTCAGCGCTGCCAGCCCCAATGGCGCCATGGAACTGATGCTCGGCCTGGTGCGCCGGCTGTATGGCGACGGCCTGGCCGAAGGCGTCGAGGAAATCCTGTCGTTCTCCGGTGCCCGCTACCGCCAGGTCGGCCCGGGCGCGAAGAAGTCCATGAGCTTGCACCTGCGCACCATCGTCGAACTGATGGAGAACAACCTCGAGGAGACCCTCAGCCTCGACCAGCTGGCCGCCTACAGCGGGCGCTCGCGCCGGCAGATCGACCGCCTGTTCCAGGCCCAGCTGGGCACTTCGCCGCGGCGTTACTACATGGAGCTGCGCATCACCAAGAGCCGCCGCCTGTTGCAGTATTCCGACCTGTCGGTGATGGAAGTGGCAGTGGCTTGCGGGTTTGTTTCGGTGTCGCACTTCAGCAAATGCTATGCGGCTTACTTTGGCTACCCGCCGTCGCGTGAGCAGCGGTTGGGCGAGTGAGCGCCAAGGCGTCATTCATGTGTCGCCTGGGCCGGCCCTTTCGCGGGTAAACCCGCTCCCACAGGTACTGTGCAAATCTTTGGGACAGCGGTGATCCTGTGGGAGCGGGTTTACCCGCGAAGAGGCCGGCCCAGGCACTAGAGAACTTTCAGGGGCGGCGCTCGATCTGGATATACCGCAACACCGCATCACAGATCATGGCCCTGTGACGCAGCTTGACCTGCTCATCGGACAGGTCGATCTGGAAGATCTCGCCAAAGGTGTGGCGGTTCGAAACCCGGTAGAAGCAGAACGAGCTCATCAGCATGTGCAGGTCGATGACCTCGATGCCGGCGCGGAACACACCTTCCTGCACCCCACGGCGCAAGGTACTGCCCAGGGCCTCGAGCACCAGGCTGCTCATTTCGCGAATCGCCGGCGACTGCTTGACGTACTCGCCGTAGTGGATGTTTTCGGTGCAGATGATCCGCACGAAATCGACGTTGCGGTCGTGGTGATCGAAGGTGAACTCCACCAGCCGGCGAATCGCCTGCTCGGCCGGCAGCGACTCCAGGTCCAGGCTTTGCTCGGTCTTGCGGATGTCGCCGTACAGCTTGATCAGGCACTCGCAGTACAGCTGCTCCTTGCTGCCGAAGTAGTAGTAGATCATGCGCTTGGAGGTGGCGGTGCGCTCGGCAATGGCGTCGACGCGGGCACCGGCCAGCCCTTGCTGGACGAACTCGTTGATGGCGGCCTGGAGGATGTCCTCGCGCGTTTTCTCGGGGTTGTTCTTGCGCGTCTTGCGCCCCCCTTCGGTTTCAGGCTGGCCGAGGCTGACTACGGAATCACTCATACCCACTCACAGGCTGTTTATTGGAATGGAGGGATTATCCGCGAGCGCGGCCATGCAGGGAAGCGCGCTGTTGGTCGGGTAGCCATCACCCGCGGCGGCTGCCCACCCGCAAACGGCGCCTGCCCAGCCAGGCGCAGGGTCAGTCGCGCTGGGCGGTATTGCGTTCCAGCGGCGGGGTCAGGTGCAGCACGCGGTTGCGCCCGCCTTCGGCCAGCAGGTAGCCGCCCTTGCCATCGGCAACGATCGACTGCGGCGCCTTGAGGAACGACAGCACGGTCTGCCGCGTGCCGTCGGCGCCGATGCGCAGCAGCCGGGCCCGGTGAGTGTTGTCTTCGCTGATCCACAGGCCGCGCTGGTCGCAGAACAGGAACGTCGGGTTGCGCAGGCCATCGACCACCACCGGGTCCCGGCCATCGTCGGACAAGGCGCGGACCTTGCCGTTGGCCTTTTCGGTATACAGCAGACGCCCGTCGCTGCAGCGGGTCAGGCCTTCGGTTTCGGTCAGGCCGGAGCGCAGCACATCGAGCTGGCCGCTGCGCCAGTCATAGCGCATCAAACGGCCATTGCCCTTGCGGTCCTCGATGGCGTACAGGTGCTCGCCGTCGTTCCACAGGCCCTGCACGCTCTCGCCATCGAACAGCCGCGTGACCTGGCCATCGCGGGCCAGGCTGACCGGGGCAAACCCGCCTTCCTGGCTGAACACCCAGCCTCCCTGCGCCGCCACCATGCCGTCGGGCTTGGACAGGTTGTCGATGACCACCACCCGATCACCTTGGGCGGTGATCCTGAGGATGCTGCCACGGCCATCGTCCAGTTCGCGGCTGACCAGCAGGCTGCCATCGGCTTGCGGCAACAGCGACGCGGCCTTGGTCACGTCGCGGTGCAGCACCTCGACGCCCCAGCCGGAGGCGGCCTGGACCGGGTAGAAACTCTGCCAGGCAAAGAAGCCCAGGGTGGCCGTGAGCAGGCCGGCGGTGGCGGCCAAGGCGATGCGGGTGCTGCGCTTGCGCAGGATGTGCGACATGTAGGGCTCCTCGGGAATGCCGGGGAGCCTAGCAAGCGAATGTGAAAAAAATGTCGAAATGGACCAACCATTACAAAACAAATGGATATAAAAATAACAAAACAATCTAACAAACAGGAATATAAAAATTGAAAGCCAAACGCCACCTCCTTAGTCTGGGCACATCGTTTCCCTTCCAGATCAAGGAGCAATGCCCATGCCCGCCCGTGCCTTCTCCCCCCTGCGCCGCCTGTTGATCGGCGGCTTGCTGGCCAGTGTCGCCAGTACCCTGTTGCCCTGGTCCCAAGCCCTGGCCGACGAGGCCAGCACCCTGCGCATCGGTTACCAGAAGTTCAACAGCATCAACATCCTCAAGGGCAGCGGCGCCCTGGAGAAGGCCCTGGCACCGCAAGGCGTGAAAGTTAGCTGGCACGAGTTCGCCGCCGGCCCGCAGTTGCTCGAAGCCTTGAGCACCGGCGCCATCGACCTCGGCCATGCCGCCGACGCACCCTCGGTGTTCGCCCAGGCCGCAGGCAAGCCGGTGGTGTACCTGGCCGCCGAGCAACCCTACCCACGCGGCATCGGCCTGGTGGTGCGCGAGCAGGACCACCTGGCCAGCGTGCAAGACCTCAAGGGCAAGCGCGTGGCCACCGGCCGCGGCTGGAACGCCCAGTACCTGCTGGCCGTTGCCCTGGAACAGGCCGGCCTCAGCTACCAGGACATCACCCCAGCCTACGTCAACAACGCCGCCGATGCCGTGGCTGCCCTGCAATCGGGCAGCGTCCAGGCCGTAACCCTGTGGGACCCGTTCCTCGCCGCGGCAGAAAGCCAGCCGGGCCTGAAGAACCTGCGCGACGGCAGCGGCCTGTCCAACAACCGCACCTTCTACCTGTCCACCGCCAGCTTCGCCGACCAGCATCGCGCCTTGCTGAAGACCTTCTTCGCCGAACTGGGCAAGGTCAGCCAGTGGGTCAATGCCAAGCCTGCGGAAGTTGCCGCGCTGCTGGCCCCGCAACTGGGGATCAACGCCAACGTGCTGCAAGTGGCGAGCGAGCGGCGCAACTACAACGCCGTGGCCATTACCCCGCAGATCGTTGCCGAGCAACAGAAGCTGGCCGATACCTTCCAGGGCCTGGGCCTGATTCCACGCAAGCTGCAGGTGGCCGACGCGGTCTACCCGGCTTCCGTATTGCCTTGAGCGGAGCGCGCCCACCATGCCCCGCCCGATTCGCTTCAACGCCTTCAGCATGAATGCCGCCAGCCACCAGTCCCCCGGCCTGTGGCGCCACCCGCGCAACACCAGCGTGGCCTTCAACCGCCTGGGCTACTGGACCGACCTGGCCCGCCTGCTCGAACGCGGCCTGTTCGATGCCCTGTTCATCGCCGATGTGCTGGGCATCTACGACGTCTACCAGGGCGGCCCCGAAGCCGCCCTGCGCGGTGGTGTGCAGGTGCCGGTCAACGACCCGCTGCTGCTGGTGCCGGCCATGGCCGGGGTTACCGAGCACCTGGGCTTCGGCGTCACCTTCTCGCTCACCTACGAACACCCCTACCCGTTCGCCCGGCGCATGTCGACGCTCGACCACCTGAGCAATGGCCGGGTCGGCTGGAACATCGTCACCGGCTACCTCGACAGTGCCGCGCGCAACCTGGGCCTGGCGCGCCAGCTGGGCCACGACCAGCGCTATGACCTGGCCGAGGAATACCTGCAGGTGCTGTACAAGCTCTGGGAGAAAAGCTGGGACGACGATGCGGTGCTGCTGGAGCGTGACAGCGGGCGCTATATCGAACCCACCCGGGTGCACCCCATCAACCATATGGGCGAGCACTTCCAGGTGCCGGGCATGCACCTGTGCCAACCTTCGCCGCAACGCACGCCGGTGCTGTTCCAGGCCGGTGCTTCGGCACGCGGCCAGCAGTTCGCGGCGCGGCACGCCGAATGCGTGTTCATCAGCGGGCCGACGCCCACGGTACTGCGCCGCTACGCCGACGGCATCCGCCAGGCCAGCGAGGTGGCCGGGCGTGGCCGGGACGAGGTGCTGATCTACGCCCAGGCGCTGTTGATCGTCGCCCCTACCCGGGAGGAGGCCGAGGCGCGCTTCGCCGAATACCGCCGTTATGTCGACCTTGACGCCGCCCTGGCGCTGCTGTCGGGCTGGACCGGCATCGACTTTGCCGGCCTCGACCCCGATGCGCCCATCGAATACGTCGAGAACGATGCCGGCCGCGCGGCCCTGGCCGCCTTCACCGCCGCCGACCCGAACCGCCGCTGGACCGTGCGCGAGGCTGCCGAGTTCGTTGGCCTGGGCGGCCGTGGCCCGGTGCTGGTGGGTGCTGCCAGCGAGGTGGCCGACCAGTTGGAAAGCTGGCTGGACCAGACCGGCATCGATGGCTTCAACCTGACCTACGCAGTGCAACCGGACGACCTGGCAAATGTGGTCGAGCTGCTGGTGCCGGAGCTGCAACGCCGTGGCCGCTACCCGCTGAGTTATGCCGAAGGCACCTTGCGCCACAAGCTGTTCGGCCAGGGCGACCGCTTGCCGGAAGGCCACGCTGGCCGGCAGGTTCGCATTCAGCCGGCAAATACCGGGCATTCCAACATTTAATTTGTGGATGGCACACACTCGACCCTATTCTGTCGCCACATCCCCTGCGCCGCACCGGCCGGTGCGGTTCACGGCATGGGGAGAGAACAACAAGTCGAGATCGTCCATGTCGAACCATTCGTACTTCGCCCCCCACGGTGGGCACCCGGCTCAGACCGAGCTGCTGACTGACCGTGCCATGTTCACCGAAGCCTATGCCGTCATCCCCAAGGGCGTGATGCGTGACATCGTCACCAGCCACCTGCCGTTCTGGGACAAGATGCGCATGTGGGTCATCGCCCGCCCGCTGACCGGTTTTGCCGAAACCTTCTCCCAGTACATCGTCGAAGTGGCCCCGGAAGGCGGCAGCGAGCGCCCTGAGCTGGACCCGAACGCCGAAGCCGTGGTGTTCATCGTCGAAGGCGAACTGGACATCACCGTCGAAGGCAAGCACCACACCCTGGTACCGGGCGGCTACGCCTTCCTGGCCCCGGGCGCCGAGTGGAGCCTGCGCAACAACAGCAAGTCCAACGTCACCTTCCACTGGCTGCGCAAGCACTACCAGAAGGTCGAAGGCCTGGACGTTCCCGAGTCGTTCGTCACCCACCGTGACAACGCCACCGTCATCGAGATGCCGGGCACCGAAGGCCGCTGGGTCACCACCCGCTTCGTCGACATGGCCGACATGCGCCACGACATGCACGTGAACATCGTCACCTTCCAGCCGGGCGGCGTGATCCCGTTCGCCGAGACCCACGTGATGGAACACGGCCTGTACGTGCTGGAAGGCAAGGCGGTGTACCGCCTGAACCAGGACTGGGTCGAAGTGGAAGCCGGCGACTTCATGTGGCTGCGCGCCTTCTGCCCGCAAGCCTGCTACGCCGGCGGCCCAGGCAAGTTCAGCTACCTGCTGTACAAGGACGTGAACCGTCACGTGCACCTGACGCTCAACCCTAAGCGTTAAGCCCAGGCTGATGCCCGCAAGCCCGCCAACCTGGCGGGCTTTCTGTTTGCCGCGCATACTGAAACACCCACCTCCCGCGCGGTACCAGCCATGAACCGCTGCCTGCTGCTCGCCGTCCTGCTGCTCTGCACCCCCGCCCCAGCCGCCGATGACTGGAACCTGGCCTACGACCGCGAAGGCATCCGCGTTTACCTGAGCGCCGCCCCCGACTCGCCCTACCAGCAATTCCGTGGTGTCAGCACCATGAAAGCCAGCGTTCGCACGCTCACCGACCTGCAGGAGAACCTGCGGGTGGCCTGCAAGTGGCTGTACGCCTGCGCCGAGATGCGCTTGCTGGATGTGCAGGGCGAAAACACCTGGGTGTACCTGACCACCAACCTGCCGTGGCCGACGATGCCGCGGGACATCGTGCTGAAGGTCACCACCGAACGCCTGGACGACGGCACGCTGTTGCGCCACCTGAGCGCCGAGCCCGGCAGGATCCCCAAGGTAAAGGGGCTGATCCGCGTACAGCACCTAAGCGGCGAGTGGCGGATGAAACCGCTGGGTGAGCGCAAGACCGAAGTGACCTACCAACTGCAGGCCGACCCTGCGGGGGATGTGCCGGGGTGGCTGGCCAACCGGTTTGTGGTGGATGCACCCGTGGTGACATTGCGGACCTTGCGGGCGGTGGCCGAGCGCCAGCCTTGAAATGCCTGCACGGCCCTATCGCCGACAAGCCGAGCTGCCACTCCGATCGCGCCGCTCTCAAGGCCAGTGAACTGATTCGCAAGCGGTCCGCGCACCCTGTGGGAGCGGCTTCAGCCGCGAAGAATCCAACGCGGTGGATGGCACCGGCTGCGCCGGTGTTCGCGGGTAAACCCGCTCCCACAGGGATTTGCACAAGCCTTCAGATTTGCGCAAGACAGTTTCCACCGGCAGCATCACGGCCCTTCCGGGCTACCGCCATCGCGCTTTTTCTGCCACGGTGCCCGCGCGGCGCGGACCAGCGCGCCGCGCCTGGCCAGGACGTCACATGAAAACACAAGAAAACGACAACACGCATAAAGGCTACCGGCGCATCATCCCGTCGATGACCGCGCTGCTCGAATTCGAAGCTGTAGCCCGTCACACCAGTTTCACCCTGGCTGCCCAGGAGCTGGGCGTCACCCAGGCCGCGGTCAGCAAGCAGGTCAGGCAGCTTGAAGAAAACCTCGGCCGCCAACTGTTCCAGCGCCTGCACCGCGGCATCCGCCTGACCAGCGAGGGCCAGGCGCTGTACGCGGTGGTTTCCGATTCCATGCAGAAGATCGCCTCGGTCTTCGACCGCCTCAGCGAAGGCGACAGCGAACAGGTACTGGTGCTCAGCTCCACCGCCACCTTCTCCCAGTTGCGGGTGATGCCGCGCCTGGGCAGCCTGCGCAGCGCCCTGCCCCAGGTGCGCCTGCGCCTGGCCACGCAGATGTTCACCGGCGACCTGCGCAACCACGATGTCGACCTGCTGGTGCGCTATGGCAATGGCCGCTGGGAAGACGGCATTGCCCTGCACCTGTTCGATGAAGAGATCTTCCCGGTGTGCTCGCCGGCCTGGCTGGCGCACAACCCGCTGCCGGACTCGCTGGAGGCGCTGTACCGGGCCGACCTGCTGGACGCCGATGCCACCACCGAAGGCTGGATGACCTGGCCCACCTGGTTCCGCGCACTGGGCAGCAACCCGCCGAAGCTGCACTACAACCTGCGCTGCCAGCTGTATACCGACACCATCCAGGGCGCACTGCATGGGCATGGTGTGGCACTGGGCTGGGGGCGCATGCTCGACCACCTGCTGGCGTCCGGCGAACTGGTGCGCCTGACCGACCTGGTGGTGCGGCCGCGTGAGGCCTATTACCTGGTGGTGCCTCACGGGCGCACCACTACCCCGACCATTCTGGGGCTGGTGGACTGGCTGCGCGACAATTTGCCTGCCAGCTGAACAAGTAACTGGGGCCGCTTTGCGGCCCAAAGTGCTAAGCGGCAGTAGCTGCCTGCGGCCGAGGACAGGCCCTGGCCCTGCGCCGATAGGCCAGCAACAGGCCTGCGTACCACAGCGGCATCACGTACAGCGCGGTGCGGGTGTCCGGCTCCAGCGCCAGCAGGCACAGCACGAAGATCAGAAACAGCTGCGACAGCGCAGCGGTGACCTTGCCACCAGGCAGCTTGAACGTCGACTGCTCATGCGCCTGCGGATCCTGTTGGCGATAGGCGAAGTAGGACAGCAGGATCAGCGACCAGGTAACGATGATCATCACCGCGGAAATGGTCGACACCAGGGTGAACACGGTCATCACCTCGGGGATCACGAACAGCAGCGTCAGTGCGATCACCATGCACACCCCCGAGAACACCAGCGCGCGCACCGGCGTACCCGAGCCCGACAACCGCCCGAACGCCACCGGCGCCTGCTGCTGGTGCGACAGGCCGTAGAGCATCCGCGAGCCGGAGTACACGCCACTGTTGGCCGACGAGGCCGCAGAGGTCAGCACCACGAAGTTGATGATGCCAGCGGCAGCGGGCAACCCGCCCAGCAGGAACAGTTCGACGAACGGGCTGCGATTGGCCGGCACATTGGCCCAGGAGATGACACTGATGATGCACACCAGCGAGCAGATGTAGAACAGCAGGATACGTACCGGGATGGTATTGATGGCCTTGGGCAAGGTCCGCTCCGGGTCCTTGGCCTCCGCGGCTGCAGTGCCGATCAGCTCGGTACCGACGAAGGAGAATATGGCGATCTGGAACCCGGCGAGAAAGCCGAGGATGCCATGCGGCATGACCACGCCCGGGGCCACCAGATGGCTGAACGAGGCAGTCACCCCGGCCGGCGAGGTGTAGGACGTGGCGACCATCACCAGGCTGGTTACCACCAGCAGCACGATGGCCACGATCTTGATCAGGCCGAACCAGAACTCCACCTCGCCAAACGCTTTCACCGCCAGCATGTTCAGCCCCAGCAGCAGGAACATGGTGGCGAATGCCGGTAGCCAGGTGGGCACATCCGGGTACCAGTACTGCACGAACCCCGCCACGACCACCACATCGCCCACCGCCGCGACCACCCAACTCAGCCAGTATGACCAGCTGAGGATGTAACCGGCCCTTGGCCCCAGATAGTTGTGCACCAGGTCGGCGAACGAGTCCATCTGCAGGTTGGCCAGCAGCATCTCGCCCATGGCCCGCATGACGCAGAACACGAAAAAGCCGATGATGGCGTACACCAGGATGATCGACGTGCCGGACAGCGCAATGATCTTGCCCGAGCCCATGAACAGGCCGGTGCCAATTGCGCCACTGATCGAAATAAGCTGGATATGCCGGTTTTCCAGCCGGCGCTTGAGCACGCGGCCATCTTCCGGAACTGCGCTTTGCGCGTTGCACGTTTGCTGCATAGTTGACCTCTTATTCTTTTTTTTGTAAAACCTCAGCGCCCCGCGCCGCACCAGTTAGTTGGCACTCAAGTGCAGGCTTTTAGTCATTCAATACTGTCGAAGCGTGGGTATTGAGACAGATGAAGAACAGTTCCCGATGCAACTTCGCAGCGGGCTTACTTATTCTATTGAAACGCACCAGAGTGGCGCGCCCGATACAGTCCCGCGAAAGCCGTTTCATTCTGCCAGCGGCCCGGGTCAAGCGGAACGCTACAGAATGCACACAGCCAAAGGGATTTTGTGCAGTGTGAAAAGCCTGGGTGACAGTTTGCACAATGCACCTGCCACAAGGCCTGACCCAGCGGTCACATCTTGTAGGTCGAGAGCAGGATGCTGGTCTCGGTGTTTTCGATGTGCGGTATCGAGCGGATGGTGTTCAACGCCCGGTCGAAGGCCTCGAGGGTGTCGGCACGCAGCTCAGCCATCAGGTCCCAGCGGCCATTGGTGGTATGGATGGCCACCACGTTGGGATGCCCACGCAGCGCGTGCTTGACCTCTGCGGCGTGGTGGCCGCTGATGCCGATGCTGGTGATGGCCCGCACACCCTGCTCCAGCGCATCGGAGCGCAGGCGTACCGTGTAGCCGATGATCACGCCCTGCTCTTCGAGCCGGGTGATGCGGTTTTGCACGGTTGCCCTGGCTACCTTGAGCTTCTTCGCCAGGGTCAGCACGGGGGTGCGCGCGTTGTCCCGCAACAGCGCAATCAGTTCCCGATCGATAGTATCCATGGATGCCTGCCAAATAATCAGATTGCTATTTTGGGGTGGCAGATTGTCTAGAAAGTTGATGAAACTGGCAACCTGCTCTCTTCATCTTGACGCAACCTTTCATCAAAATGTTCACGCCACTTCAACAATCTCAAGCGTTCACCCCGCAGGCCACTGGGGTGAAAGCGCAATAATAAGGTGCAAGAGCATGACGTATTTCATTGATGTTCCAACCATGTCGGACTTGGTACATGACATTGGCGTAGCGCCGTTCATTGGCGAACTGGCCGCAGCTATTCGCGAAGATTACAAACGCTGGCAGGAGTTTGATAAATCCGCGCGTGTTGCCAGCCATTCGGAAGTCGGCGTGATCGAACTGATGCCGGTCGCCGACAACAGCCGTTATGCCTTCAAATACGTCAATGGCCACCCGGCCAACACCGCCCGCGACCTGCATACGGTGATGGCCTTCGGCGTGCTGGCCGATGTCGACACCGGCTACCCGGTGCTGCTGTCCGAACTGACCATCGCCACCGCCCTGCGCACTGCGGCCACCTCGCTGATGGCAGCGCAGGCGCTGGCCCGGCCGAACTCGCGCAAGATGGCGCTGATCGGCAACGGTGCGCAAAGCGAATTCCAGGCACTGGCCTTCCACAAACACCTGGGCATCGAAGAAATCGTCGCCTACGACACCGACCCGCTGGCCACCGCCAAGCTGATCGCCAACCTCAAGGAATACAGCGGCCTGACCATACGCCGCGCCGGTTCGGTGGCAGAAGCGGTGAAAGGCGTGGACATCATCACCACGGTGACCGCCGACAAGGCCTACGCCACCATCATCACCCCCGACATGCTCGAGCCCGGCATGCACCTGAATGCCGTGGGTGGCGACTGCCCGGGCAAGACCGAACTGCATGCCGATGTGCTGCGCAGCGCCCGGGTGTTCGTCGAATACGAGCCGCAAACCCGCATCGAAGGTGATATCCAGCAGTTGCCGGCGGACTTCCCGGTGGTCGACCTGTGGCGTGTGCTGCGCGGCGAGACCGAGGGCCGCCAGAGTGACGCCCAGGTCACCGTGTTCGACTCGGTGGGCTTCGCCCTGGAAGACTACACCGTACTACGGTACGTACTACAGCAAGCCGATAAACGCGGCATGGGCAGCAAGATCGACCTGGTGCCTTGGGTGGAGGATGACCCCAAGGACCTGTTCAGCCATACCCGCGGTCGCGCTGCCCAAAGCCGCATCCGACGCGTTGCCTAACCCTGCTCCCAACCTGGTATTTCACATGGCATTTCCAACGCGTTCCATTCAGGCACCTGCAGCAGTGGTCATGGTCAGGCCGCATGCCTTCACCCCCAACCCGGAAACCGCAGCCGACAACTCGTTCCAGCGCAGCAACCCCGACATCGCCGCCCAGGCCCTGGCCGAGGTGGCACGCGATGAAGTCACCCAGGCTGCCGGCCGGCTCGAGGCCGAGGGCGTGCGGGTGCATCTGTTCGACGACTTCGGCGAGCACAACACCCCCGACTCGGTATTCCCCAACAACTGGTTCTCCACCCACCCTGGGGGGCACATCGCGATCTACTCGATGTACTCGCGCAACCGCCGCCGCGAACGGCGCGCCGATGTGATCGAGATGCTCAAGCACGAGTACCGGGTGCAGGATGTGATCGACTATTCGGGGCTGGAGCAGGACGAACTGTTCCTTGAAGGGACCGGCGCCATGGTCTTCGACCACCTGTCGCGGGTGGCCTATACCGCGCGCTCCAACCGCGCCGACCCGATTGCCCTGGAGCGCTTCAGTACGCACTTCAACTTCGAGCCGATGGTGTTCGACACCGCCGATGAACAAGGCACGCCGATCTACCACACCAATGTGCTGATGTGCGTGGCGACGGAGTTTGCGCTGGTGGGCTTTGGCACCTTCACCAACAAGGCGCGGGCCGAGGAAGTGCGCATGCGCCTGCTTGAGTCGGGCCGCGATGTGATCGACCTGAGCAACCGGCAGATCAGCCAGTTCGCCGGCAATGCCATCGAACTGTCCGGGCGTGATGGGCGCATCCTGGCGCTGTCACGCAAGGCCTTCGACAGCCTGACCGGCGAACAGCGCCAGCGCATCGAACGCTCGGCGCGGCTGGTGCCACTCGATGTACCGACCATCGAAATGGCAGGGGGCTCGGTGCGCTGCATGATTGCCGGGATACACCTGTCGCCAAGAATGACCGCTGCCTGCGCCTGACCCACGACCTTACTGGCTGACGCGGCCCTTGTAGGAGCGGCCTTGTGACGCGAAAGGGCCGCATAGCGGCCCCGGCAATCTCTGCAGCGACGCTGAAACCTGGGGCTGCTGCGCAGCCCTTTCGCGACGCAAGGCCGCTCCTACAAGGGATCGCGTGAGATTGCCAAATCCTGTATCGCCGCACAGATCGTCAGATCCCGCCACCTGCCAGCATCCACCCTCGGCCGGTGGACCACGTTCTTGTAGGAGCGGCCTTGTGTCGCGAAAGGGCCGCAAAGCGGCCCCGGCAATTTCTGCAGCGACGCTGAAACCTGGGGCTGCTGCGCAGCCCTTTCGCGACGCAAGGCCGCTCCCACAGGGATCGCGTGAGATTGCCAAATCCTGTATCGCCGCACAGATCGTCAGATCCCGCCACCTGCCAGCATCCACCCTCGGCCGGTGGACGAGGTTCTTGTGGGAGCGGCCTTGTGTCGCGAAAGGGCCGCATAGCGGCCCCGGCAATCTCTGCAGCGACGCTGAAACCTGGGGCTGCTGCGCAGCCCTTTCGCGACACAAGGCCGCTCCTACAAGGGATCGCGTCAGATTGTAAAATCCTGCATCGCCGTACAGATCGTCAGATCCCGCCACCCGCAAGCAATTGCGTCATCACCTCGGCCAACGCCTTGACCATCACATCCGCCGTCGGCCGGTGGACGATGACGATTTCGTAGCTGTCGACTTCCGGCAACCCTTGCCCTGCCCCCAGCACCCGGTGCTCGCCAGTGGCCGCCCGTGGCGGCAGCAGGCTGATACCCATGCCATCGGCGACCGCTGCCTGGATACCGCTGAGGCTGGAGCTGGTGAAGCTGATGCGCCAACGCCGGCCCATGCCTTCGATGGCGGTGATCATGTCGTCGCGGTACAGGCCACGGGGCGGGAAGGTCACCAGCGGGATCGGGTCCAGCTCGAAGGCGGGCGTGCGCGCGCTGTCGATCCACTGCAGGCGTTCGGGCCAGCAGGCCACGCCTTCGCGGCTGTTGCGCCGCTGCTTGAGCAACACCAGGTCGAGCTCACCGTTGTCGTAGGCCTGGCTGAGGTCGCGGCACAGGCCGCTGGTCACTTCCAGCTTCACCTGCGGGTGCAGCCGGCTGAAGGCCGACAATGCATTGGTGGTACGCCCGCCCACGAAGTCCTCGGGCACGCCAAGGCGCACGGTCATGCCAACCATCGCCCCGGCCAAGGCTTCGAGCATCTGGTCGTTGAGGGCCAGCATGTGCCGGGCATAGCCGAGCAGGGTCTGCCCGGCGTCGGTCGGCAGCACGTCGCGATTGCCACGCACCAGCAGACGGTGGCCAACCATATCCTCCAGGCGGCGCACCTTCTGGCTGATGGTCGATTGGGTGGAGTGCAGCCGCGCAGCAGCCGTGGTGAAGCTGCCGCAATCGGCCACCACGACAATGGCACGCAACAGGTCGAGGTCGAACAGGGCCCTATTCGATTTCACGCTGATGGACATCTTGATATTCAACTTCTGAATGGCAAGACTGACTTCTACCACGCCACCTGCTGCACCGCAACGCGCACCGCTAGTCGCCGACTGCCACGCCTTCGCGCCGCGGGTCGGCACCGCCCGACCAACCCTCGCCACTGCGCTGGATGATCTGCATGCCACTGGTCATGGTCATCGGCGTCACCTCATGCCCCCAGGCTGCCAACTGGCGGATCAGTGCCGGGCTGGCCAACCCCGCCTCTACTTCGGTGCCGGCATTGCGGCTGCCGAAGTTGGGCAGGCCGGCGGCCTGCTGCGGGTCGAGCTGCCAATCCAGCAGGCCGATCAGCGCCTTGTTCACGTAGCCGATGATCTGCGAGCCACCGGGCGAACCCAGGCTGGCCACCAGCTCGCCGGAAGCTTGCGAGAACACCAGGGTCGGCGCCATGGCCGACAGCGGCCGTTTGCCCGGTTGCACCCGGTTGGCCACAGGCTTGCCTTGTTCCCGGGGGATGAACGAGAAGTCGGTCAGGTGGTTGTTGAGCAAAAAGCCCTTGACCATCAGGTGCGAGCCGAACGCCGCTTCCACCGAAGTGGTCATGGCCAGGGCCTGGCCGCGGTCGTCCACCGCGCTGAGGTGCGAGGTGGATATGCGCAGCGGCGAGCGGTCTGGCGCCAGGGCCAGATCGGCTCCCTGCGGCTGGCCCGGGCGGGCGCGTTTCATGCTGTACTCGCCGACCTGCGCAGCGCGGCTGGCCAGGTATGCGGAGTCGGTCAGGGCCTTGAGCGGCACCGGCACGTAATCGCTGTCGGCCAGGTACTGGGCGCGGTCGGCATAGGCCAGGCGCTCGGCCTCGGCAACCAGGTGCACGGCCAGCGGCGGGGCTTCCAACCCGGCAACCGACGAAGTGCGCAGCGGCCGCATGGCGGCAAGGTCGCGCTTTGGCGAAGCCCGTTGCAGTGCCTCCAAGATGCCCAGGGTCTGCAGCACCGTCACCCCGCCCGACGACGGCGGCGGCATGCCACAGATGCGCCAGGCCTTGTAGGGGCCGCACAGCGGCTCGCGCATCTTGGCCCGGTAATGCTGCATATCCTGCAACGACAGGTAGCCGGCATTGGCATGGCTGCGCACCTTGGCGACGATGGCTTCGGCGATCTCGCCGCTGTAGAACACTTCGGGGCCGTGCGCGGCAATCTGCTCGAAGGTTTGCGCAAGCTCGGGGTTGCGCAAGGTAGCCCCCACCGCCAGCGGCTTGCCCTGCTCATCCAGGAAGTAATGGGCCATGGCGGGTGAACGGGCAATGAACGGGTCGCCCGCCACCAGCGTGTGAAGGCGTTCGGAAACCGTAAAACCGTTACGTGCCAGCGCAATGGCCGGGGCGAACAGGTCGCGCCAGGGCAGCTTGCCGTGCTGCTCATGGGCCAGCTTCAGGGCACGCAGAACCCCCGGTACGCCCACCGAACGCCCGCCGATCTGCGCCGCCCTGAATGGCATCGGTGAACCATCGGCTTGCAGGAACAGGTTTTCCGTCACCGCCGCCGGGGCTGCCTCGCGGCCATCGAACGCCTGTACGCGCTGCCCATCCCAGTAGAGGATGACCCCCCCACCGCCAATGCCGCTGGATTGCGGTTCGACCAGGGTCAGCACCATCTGCATGGCGATGGCCGCGTCGATGGCGCTGCCACCGGCACGCAGCATCGCCCGCCCCGCCTCGCTGGCCAGCGGGTTGGCAGCTGCAGCCATGTGCCGGCTGGCATGCACCGGCTGCAGGCCGGTGCGGTAGCCGGAGGCCAGTTCCGGTGGTGCGGGCAGCACCTGGTCGGCACAGGCCCAGCCACTGGCAGCTACCAGGCACAAGGCGCCCATCAGGGGGGTGGAGAATGTCATCGTTGTGCTTCCCGCCATTACCTATTCAGCAAGGCACTGTCTGTCATGCGCAAACTTAACTTCAAGCCCTGGCGTGTTTTTTCTAGGATGCGGGCAGGTCATCGAGGAGCCTGCCCCATGCGTTCACTACTTGCTGCGATGCTGTTCGCCCTGTGCACCAGCCTTGCCGCCCACGCCGAGAGCACTGCCATGGACAACCGCCTGCACAATGCTGCCCGTCACGATGATGTGCGCACCCTGCAACAACTGCTGGCACAAGGTGCGCAGCTGGAGAGCCGTGACGAGCAAGGGCGCACTGCCCTGCTGGTGGCCACCCATGGCAACCAGGTTGCGGCCGCGAAAGCGCTGATCGAGGCCGGTGCCGATGTGAATGCCAAGGACAACATCGACGACAGCCCGTACCTGTATGCCGGGGCACGTGGCCTGAACGACATCCTGCGGCTGACCTTGAGCCACGGTGCCGACCTCAAGAGCACCAACCGGTATGGAGGCACTGCTCTGATACCCGCCGCCGAACGCGGGCATGTCGAGACCGTGCAGTTGCTGATCGATGCCGGGGTGGACGTGAACCATCTCAACCGCCTGCACTGGACTGCGCTGCTGGAGGCGGTGATCCTCGGTGACGGCGGGCCACGGCATGTGGAGATCGTGCGCCGGCTGCTGGTGGCCGGGGCAGATAGGCAGATTGCCGACAAGGATGGGGTGACCGCGCTGGAGCATGCGCGGCAGCGGGGGTATCGGGAAATGGAGGCGTTACTGGCCCGCTAGGCAATGCTGGCTTTCGAATGCCGGGGCTGCTTTGCAGCCCAATCGCGACACAAGGCCGCTCCCACATGTAATCGTTTGCCTCACAGGCGCTGCTGTACCTGTGGGAGCGGCCTTGTGTCGCGATTGGGCCGCAAAGCGGCCCCAGCAATTTTGCAGGAATGCGAAGACCCTGGGGGCGCTTCGCGCCCCTTTCGCGACACAAGGCCGCTCCTACAGGTCAGGCCACTTCTTCGAACGGCAGCCCTACATAGTTCTCGGCAATGTTCACCAACCCCGCCGGCGAGGTCAGGAAATACTCGCGGTCGGCCTCCTGCATCTTCTGGTCCCAGGCGTCCTTGTGGCTGCCGAAGTCATGCAGCAGCTGGGTCATGAACCAGCTGAAACGCTCGCCTTTCCACACCCGGCGCAAGGCCAGCGGCGAATACTGCTGCAGCAGGTCGGTGCGCCCTTCGCGGTACACCTTGACCAGGATGCGGTACAGGTAGTTGACGTCCGATGCCGCCAGGTTCAGGCCCTTGGCGCCGGTCGGCGGGACGATATGCGCAGCATCCCCGACCAGGAACAGCTGGCCATACTGCATCGGCTCGACCACCAGGCTGCGCAGCGGCGCGATGCTCTTCTCCAGCGCCGGGCCGGTGACCAGGCGCGCAGCCACGTCTTCGGGCAAGCGTGCCTTCAGTTCCCCCCAGAAGCGCTCGTCGGACCACGCCTCCACCTGCTCTTCCAGCGGTACCTGCAGGTAGTAGCGGCTACGGGTGTGCGAACGCTGGCTGCACAGCACGAAACCGCGTTCGTGGTGGGCGTAGATCAGTTCGTGGTTGACCGGTGGCGTGTCTGACAGCATGCCCAGCCAGCCAAACGGGTAGACCCGCTCGTACTGCTTGAGGATGCCCTCGGGGATGCTCTGCCGCGAGACACCGTGGAAGCCGTCACAGCCGGCAATGTAGTCGCAGTCCACCCGGTGCACCTGGCCGTCTTTTTCATAGGTCAGGCAGGGCCGTTCGCCCTTGAGTTCGTGCGGCTGGACATTGCTTGCCGAATAGATGATCGGCGCGCCGCTGGCTTCACGTGCCTGCATCAGGTCACGGGTGACTTCGGTCTGGCCGTATACCATCACCGTCTTGCCACCGGTCAGGGCCTTGAGGTCCAGGCGTTGGCGGCGCCCGCCGACCAGCAGTTCGACACCCTCGTGTACCAGGCCTTCACGGTCCATGCGCTCGGCCACACCGGCTTCACGCAGCAGGTCGACCGTGCCTTGCTCCAGCACCCCGGCACGGATGCGGCCAAGCACGTATTCGGGCGTCTGGCGTTCGACGATGACCGTATCGATACCGGCCTTGTGCAGCAGTTGGCCCAGCAGCAGGCCAGACGGACCTGCACCAATAATTGCGACCTGAGTTTTCATTGTTGTTGTCTCTGTGCGGACGATGCCGGCCCTGGACTGGCAGTGGGGCGGCATCTGCTGTTAGGGTTTGCCCTTGCATTTTTAATGGCAAAAACAGCCATTGAAGTGTGCTATTCCATACATAACCTGCACTTTTACAAAAAACGTTCGATTAACGGACAGGCCTGCACGCATGAAATCCACCCTCCCCGGCGTCCCCTTGTTCAAGCTGTATGGCGAAAACCAGCCCTGGCCCGGCACCGACCTGCTGCACTGCGAGTCGATCCCGGCGCGTAGCCGTTTGCACCACTGGGAAATCAAGCCGCACCAGCATGCCGAGCTGTTCCAGTTGCTGTATGTGCAACGCGGCCGGGCCGAGGTGGAGGTAGAGGGGGTGCGCAGCGCCATCAGCGAAGCGGCGATCCAGGTGGTGCCGCCGATGACCGTGCATGGCTTTCGCTTCAGCGCCGATATCCAGGGGCATGTGCTGACCTTTGGCACGGCACTGGTGGCCAACCTGGAGCAGCGCCTGGGCGCGCCGCTGGCGGTGCTGGCGAAGGCGGCGTGTTACCCGCTGGGCCGCGACCGGGTGCACCTGCGCAGCCTGATCGAGACCCTGCAGCAGGAGTACCAGGGCAACGCCCCGGCGCGGGCGGCACTGCTCGAGGCGCTGGTGACGGCTCTGATGGTGTGGATCAGCCGCCGCCAGCAGTTGGGGCAGCCGCCTCGCAACCGCGATGAACGCGACCGCCAGTTGCTGGGGCAGTACCTGCGCCTGGTCGAGGCGCATTACCGTGAGCACCTGTCGGTGGAGGAATTTGCCGCGCGGCTGAATATTCCGAGTTTGCAACTGAACCAGCTGTGCCGGGCGCTGAGTGGGCAGACCGCGCTGCAGGTGGTGCACCAGCGGTTGCTGCTGGAGGCGCGGCGCAACCTGATCTATACGCGGATGAGCATCGGGCAGTTGTCGGATAGCCTGGGGTTTACCAACCCCACCTATTTTGCCCGGTGGTTCAAGCGGTTGAGTGGGCAGACGCCGAATGGGTATCGCAGGTCGGGGTTGTCTGAGTAACTTTTTCGCCTGTGCTGCCCTCTTCGCGGGTGAACCCGCTCCCACAGGGACGGCGGTGCCCTCAAGGCCTGTGCACTTCCTGTGGGAGCGGGTTTACCCGCGAAGAGGCCGGCACAGGCAACACACATCCCATGCCCCTGCTTGACGTATACGTCAACCTGCCCTCAGGATACCCGCATACCCCACGCCGAGCCCCAGCATGAGCACCCAGACCTACAGCATCTCCGACCTGTCCCGCGAGCTGGACATCACCACCCGCGCCATCCGTTTCTATGAGGAACAGGGCCTGCTGAGCCCCGAGCGCCGTGGCCTGGAGCGTATCTATTCGGCGCGTGACAAGGTCAGCCTGAAGCTCATCCTGCGCGGCAAGCGCATCGGCTTTTCGCTGGCCGAATGCCGCGAGCTGATCGAGCTGTACGATCCCTCCAGCGGCAACCTCAAGCAGCTCAACAGCATGCTGGCGAAAATCGCCGAGCGCCGCGCCCAGCTGGAACAGCAGATGCTCGACATCCACCAGATGCAGCTGGAGCTGGACACCGCCCAGGAGCGCTGCGAACAAGCCCTGGCCGCCACCCTGAACAACAAAGACAACCGCTGAACGCCACAGGAAACCCGCCATGTCCTTGCCCAAACACGTCCGCCTGGTCGAAGTAGGCCCCCGCGACGGCCTGCAGAACGAAGCCCAGCCCATCAGCGTCGCCGACAAGGTGCGCCTGGTGGACGACCTCACCGAGGCGGGCCTGGCCTATATCGAAGTGGGCAGTTTCGTCTCGCCCAAGTGGGTACCACAGATGGCCGGCTCCGCCGAAGTGTTCGCCGGCATCCAGCAGCGCCCGGGTGTCACCTATGCGGCGCTGGCCCCCAACCTGCGCGGTTTCGAGGACGCCCTGGCCGCCGGCGTGAAGGAAGTGGCGGTGTTCGCGGCCGCCTCCGAAGCCTTCTCGCAACGCAACATCAACTGCTCGATCAGCGACAGCCTCAAGCGCTTCGAGCCGATCATGGAAGCCGCGCGCAACCACGGTGTGCGCGTGCGCGGCTATGTGTCGTGCGTGCTCGGCTGCCCCTATGAAGGCAAGGTCAGCGCCGAGCAGGTCGCCCCGGTGGCCCGTGCCCTGCACGACATGGGCTGCTACGAGGTATCGCTGGGTGACACCATCGGCACCGGCACCGCCGGCGAAACCCGGCGCCTGTTCGAGGTGGTCGCGGCACAGGTACCGCGCGAGCAACTGGCCGGGCACTTCCACGATACCTATGGCCAGGCCCTGGCCAACGTGTATGCCAGCCTGCTCGAAGGCATCAGCGTGTTCGACAGCTCGGTGGCCGGGCTGGGCGGCTGCCCCTATGCCAAAGGCGCTACCGGCAATATCGCCAGTGAAGACGTGGTGTACCTGCTGCAGGGGCTGGGCATTGAAACCGGCATCGACCTGGACCTGCTGATCGCCGCCGGCCGCCGCATCAGCAGCGTGCTGGGCCGCGACAACGGGTCGCGGGTAGCGCGGGCGCGCAGCGCGCAATAAGTCATACGGGTGTCACATTGGTGTGGGTGAAGTGTTACCGCCCCCACGTTTTGCAGCAAAAAATCGGGTAACAGGGAAACAAATCGGCAGAATTTCAGGCCGTTCGATTTCGACTGAAATCGCCAAGTGCTTGATTTTAAAGGGTTTGCAAAAGTTGGCACGCACCCTGCTATATCTCTGGCACAACAACAAAAAGAATGTGACACCCAATAAAAACAACAGGTAACGGCTCTGACATAACAAGAACAACACGGCAGAGGCGTAGCAAGCAGATTTTTTTGGAGTCGACACGCTTTTCAGGGGTACGCCCCGCGGTCTGGCACAGAACAATAAAACTACCTCCAGGTAGCGGCAGCCAGGTTCGGATCAGCAATGATGAAGGCAGGTCAGCGCTCAAAAAAATACGTTTGCTCTTGACCCCGCATGGGGGTCGCCCGCAACACCAGGACAGGCTGACAAAAACAACAACAGGCCGGTCCCAATAATAAAAAAAGAGCAGGCAACAACGCTTTGAGGGGAGCTTCGGCTCCCCTCAGTGCTTCCTGCCCTCTTCCTCCTCCTGCTTTCCCTCATCCTGCCCTTCGAGCTTG